>NZ_CP133269.1:1550833-1876666 GCF_030915525.1 Neobacillus sp. PS2-9 | reverse complement strand
AATGGTAATGGAAATAACAATGGAGACGGCAACGAAAATGACGGTGGAGATGGTGGAGACCAAGGTGGTACCACCCCACCGGCTACACTTCCTGGAACTCCTTCAAGTGGGCAAGGATCGGGCTCGCGTGAACCTTATTAATAAAAAGCCTGTGTTAAAGAACAATGTTGATTTTATAACCTGTTGATTGGAGCGGAAGGCACGAAGACTCCTGTGGGAGTATGGTTCAGGGGAGACCCCGCAGGCGCATGCGCCGAGGAGGCTCGCCGAAACACCCACGGAAAGCGAAGTGCCTGGAGCGGAAATCAACAGGCAAGGTTAACAGAGCCAATAAAAAATCGTCTAGGCTAATGGCTTAGACGATTTTTTTATTAATTTCTTTGCATAAAGCTTTTGTTGTTCCAACATCAGTTCTGACAACTGACGGTAAGAATGAAACAAAGTAGGTCTTGATTGGATAAACTCCAACCTTTCTACAATATTTACCGGTTTAAATCGGAAACTTTCATATGGTATTGGTCCACGGTCGATGTACTCAGTATCATTTGAAACCATTAAAAAATGAAGAAATAGGGTGATCCCCTTTTCCATCGATTCTTTTGTGTTTTTTTGGTCACGTTCAGAAAATAGTTTTTCAAGCTGTCTTTCAATTTGTTTCCATTCACTCAAAATCGTAGAAGCCACATCACTTTGTTTATCCATGGTTTTCAACCTTTCCCTTCATCCTCTTCCTTCCTTCCCTGCATACCTCTAACAGCGGGCAGCTTGGACATTGTGGATTTTGGGCTTTACAATGATATCTTCCAAAAAAGATTAACCGATGATGGGTAACGCCCCATTCCTCTTTTGGAACTTTTTTCATTAACGTTTTTTCCACTTCTAAAACTGAATCCTTCCAACGACAGATCCCTAAACGCTTACTTACTCTTTCAACATGTGTATCAACAGCAATAGCAGGGATATTATAGGCAACTGACACAACGACGTTTGCCGTCTTCCTACCCACTCCCGGAAGTTTGGTTAACTCATCTCTGTCCTTTGGTATTTCTCCACCGTATTCATTCAAGACCAATTTGCATAGACTTTGTATGTTCTTAGCTTTGTTTCGATAAAGGCCAATAGACCGAATATCATTCTGCAGTTCTTCAAGTGGGACTTTTAAGTAATCTTCTGGTGTTTTGTATTTTTGAAATAAGTCTTTTGTCACCTTGTTCACAAGTACATCTGTGCATTGTGCTGAAAGTGCGACAGCAATAACCAGTTCAAAAGGATTGGAATGGTTTAATTCACAATGTGCGTCAGGAAACATAGCTCCCATCTGGTCTAAACAAAAACGAATCTGTGTATTATTTAGCAAAGATATCACCTAACCTGTAATAATAATATAACTCGTAAACTTGTCTGTTGATTTCCGCTCCAGGCACGAGCGGTTCGTGGGCGTTTCGGCGAGCCTCCTCGGCGCTAGCGCCTGCGGGGTCTCCCCTGACCCGTACTCCCACAGGAGTCTTCGTGCCTTCCGCTCCAATCAACAGAGTATTAAAATTAGCAATGTTCTTTAACACAGCTAATATAAAAATCAAATAAAAACGAGAGATGATTCTCTCGTTTGTAATTTATTGCTCTAACCAGTTATAAAATGGTACGGATGGCTGATGGGGTTCATCCTTAATGCTTGCTTTTTGTGTTTGCTTTTGTCTAAATTTTTGTCCATGGTTTTTCGCTTGGTCAATGGTTCGAATACCGTTTTTCTTCCACTCAAACAGAATTCTATCTATATATCGAAAGTTTAATTTTCCGGACATAACGGCTTCTCTTAGTGCTGCTTTTATTATGATAGGGTCATGGTGGTCGTCATCCATCCACATACCAAGAGATTCACATTCAAATGGTGATAGAGGGCGGCCAAATTCCTTCTCAAAGCAAGTATAAAGGTCTGTTTCTTCAGTCTTTTTGTCCAGTTTGTTAACCATTTTTTTGCTTAATAAGAACTGGTCAACAAGTTTCTCCCAAAGAGGATTAACTGAGTATGTTTCATAACGAATGCCATCAGTTGAGTAGGAATCAATGATTTCGATAAAACCTCTTTGAATCAATCTTCTTAACATTTCATTACAATCAGCAATGGAAATAGTCATTCGAGCGGAAAGTTCTTCTGGGGTAGGAAATTCGTTTCCTTTTTCTAAAAAGGTTAGGATATTTAATAAAAGAACAAGTTCTGTTTCGTTTAAATTAAGATTTCGATATTCAGAAAATAATAAGCTAGGAACTGTTATTGTCCCTTCTTGAAGCCATGCTAAAATATTTGTTTTCATCTTTGGACACCTCCTGATTAGTATACCACGAACAATCCTTCCTAGTAAGAGTATTAGGTATCCAGCTTTGGAAAGGAAAAGCAAAAAGCCTGCATAACGCAGACTTTTAAATTAGGTTAATAAATTTAATTTACTAAGGTTCTACAATTGAGTTTTCTGGATAACAAATTGGTTCATTCTTTCAACAGCTTTTTCTAATTGTTCCAATGAAGTTGCATAAGAGAGTCTGATATTATCAGGTGTTCCAAAACCAGAACCAGGAATGACAGCCACTTTTGCCTCTACTAGTAGTGCTTCAACAAAGTCATCCACATGATTAAATCCTGTCATTTGTGCTGCTTTTTTAACATTTGGATACAAGTAAAATGCACCTTGTGGTTTTACACAAGTGAATCCGGGAATGGCCGTTAGCTTATCAAAAATAATCTCTAAACGATCTTCAAAGGCTTTTCTCATTTCCTCCACCGGCTCTTGTGGCCCATTATAAGCGGCAATTGCTGCATATTGGGCAGTGGTTGTCGGGTTTGACGTGCTATGACTTGCTAAGTTTGTCATTGCTTCAATAATCTGCTGATTCCCTGCCGCATAACCAATTCTCCAGCCTGTCATAGAGTGAGACTTTGAAACACCATTGATTATAATCGTCTGCTTTTTCAGTTCTGAAGAAAGCTCTGCAATTGAAACATGTTTATGATTTCCATAAACAAGTTTTTCATATATCTCATCAGAAACGATAAGAATATCTTCTTCAAGGCATACCTTACCTAATTCTAAAAGTTCTTCAGCAGTATACAATACTCCTGTAGGATTACTTGGGGAATTAATAATTACAGCTTTCGTTTTGCTCGTAATGTTATTTTTTAATTGGTCAGGTGTAATTTTAAATTGATTTTGTTCTAATCCGTCAATATAAACAGGAACACCACCAGCTAACTTAACCTGTTCAGGGTAGCTAACCCAATAGGGAGTCGGGATGATTACCTCGTCACCATCATTTAAAAGTACTTGAAATAAAGTATAGAGTACATGTTTTGCACCATTGCCCACAATAATTTCATTTGGTTTATATGCTAAACCTTGATCTGATGCAAACTTTTTGATAATGGCCTGTTTTAACGCCGGTAATCCTGCTGAAGGTGTATATTTCGTATATCCTTCATTCATTGAGATTACTGCAGCGTCTAAAATATGCTGTGGAGTATTAAAATCAGGCTCCCCCGCACCTAATCCGATGACATCTTCACCTTTTTCCTTTAATTCCTTTGCCTTTGCCGTAATAGCTAATGTTGTAGAAGGTGTGAGTGCCAACACCCTTTGTGCTAATTCCATTACCAATACTTCCCCCATTCTCCATCCCTCTATAGGTTTTCAATTTTCTTTAGCCACTCACCTGTTTCAAAGTGAACATAATAATAATTTATTAAATTATTTTCAGAACGGTAATAAATTTCCCATAATGGGATATTTTTTTCCATTCCTAGGCGAACGGATATAATCTTTTTAGGGTTCTTTTCCTGCAGCAGTTTTTGTACAGCCTCTTCTTTAGAGAGTCCATTTTTAGCTTTTTTCACAAAAACCTTCTTACTTTTTTCAGGAATCCAAACAATAATCTTGTCACCCTTTTTATTTTTCCCCTCAATGACATTAACTGTCTCTAAGCCATTGTAAAGATGAAAATCCTGTATTTCAGTTAATTGTGCCTTTTTACTTGCCAGTAAAACCGCTTTTTCTTCAGCAGCCTTCACTGGATTCATTGCAGATAAATACACCTTAATAAAAATCCCAATAAGGACTACAAAAAATATGACAATAGAGAGAATCCACTTTTTCACTTTTAGTTCACTTCTTTATGTACGATATATTGTAAAAATCGCTTTATTTTTATCATCTTGGTCTAAAGCAAGCCCAAACATGAGATCTTTTTGCTTTAAGGTTCGATTTAAGGCATCCACAATTTTATATAAATCAGAACTGTACTGAATTTTCACTGTAGACAAAACTTCAATTTTACTTTCCATCCATATTTCTCCTTTTCCTACCAAAACTCCGCTTGTGAAGAATCTTTCTCCTATTATAACAGGATAAGTTGAAACCGTGTTATTAATAATAATTAAATTAATTGAATTTTTTAGAGGTAGATTATTCATCTAACTTTACTGGAATCCTAATGACCTCATAATTATTTTCTGTAAATTTAACTGTTACAGTACCATGCTTTTTTGTAGAGTAGACCTCTGACCAAATTTCATCCAAATCACGAAGAGTTTTAGTGTCCATACCATTATTCCCTTCGAATAGAATAGATATTTCAGGGTTAAGATATTGTATCAATTGTTCTGACAGAGGTCCTTCCATACTGCAGTTGGGTATCTTAAACACATTAATATTCCTTAAATTTTTCTTCATAAGAACTTGTTCAGCTCGCGGACTATTGGAACTCATCAAAAAAATAGTATGGTTAAAAAATTGCAATTTTAAGTCCATACCTTCATTTGATTCTTCTCCTACAAATTCCACTTCTGCTGTCATATCAGGAAGAATTTCCTTCTTAGTCCCTGCTCCCCACGCAAAGATTGGTATATGATTGATTGTTTTTAACTCATTAGTTAGCTGGGCAGAGATTTCAGAAGTAGTGATAATTTCTTTTATTTTATAGCTAGAGATTAACTGTTTGATTTTATCTAACGATACATCATCATTTGTTAAGAAAAGAGTTGAAATTTCTTTTACATCATAAAGAGAAAGCCCTTCTTCTAGTTCTGCCCTCGTTCCTTTCCCACCCATATTGATCAATATATTTTTACCATTTGCGGCTTGAAGCAACACTGCTTCACCTTCTGAAAGACCAAAAAAAGTGACTACAGCTTCATGGTCATTTAAGTGTAAATCGATGTTCTCCACTTGATTGTCAATTGGTTCCTCAGCCTTCATTAATGTACAAGGGATAAATAGGGCTAATAAAATGAGCAGTGTTCTCATACACATTCCTCCCATTATGAATAGAATGTGTAATTTTCCAAATTTTATGCTGTATAATGCTTATAATCAAATTCTCCTACTTTAACCAAGGCTGAATCCGTAAAACAAGCTCATCAATTGTTCCCTTCTTTATTGGAACTGAAGGTATAGATTGTAAAAATGACTTTCCGTATTTAGTGGTGATAATTCTTTTGTCAAAAACAAACATAACTCCTCGATCATTCTCGGTGCGAATCAATCTCCCAAATCCTTGTTTGAATCGCAAAATGGCTTCAGGCAAAGAGTACTCTGAGAAGGGGTTGCCTCCCCCCTGTGCAATTAATTGACATTTTGCCTCCGTTAATGGTTCATCTGGTGGGCTAAAGGGCAATCTTACAATCACAAGGCAAGATAAATCCTCACCAGGAATATCTACTCCTTCCCAGAAACTGCTCGTCCCTAAAAGTATTGCTTTATCATATCGTTGAAAATTTCTCGTAAGACGCGTACGGCTTCCGCTCGTTATCCCTTGAGCTATTAGGACAAATTCATCTAAAAAACCACTTTCCTTAATCAACTCATAGGTTTTCTTAAGCATGTCATATGCAGTGAAAAGGATAAGCATTCTTCCTTTTGTGGCTTCTGCAATGGTAATAATATGTTCGGTTATTGCTATTACATAGTCATCTAACGTTACGGTATTAACTTCTGGCAAATCCTCAGGAATAAATAGTTGAACTTGTTTGTTATATTCAAAGGGTGATGGAATGGTCATTTGAATAGGAGAGTCGCTATCCATCCCGATTTCCTTCATCATATAATCAAATGAGTTATTAACGGTTAAAGTTGCAGATGTTAGGATCACTGCCTTTTTCTTTTGAAAAAAGAACTTCTTTAGTGATGCAGCCACTGAAGCCGGCTGTGCAATAAAAGTTGTCACGTTTTGAGGTGACCGGGTATCCATCTCAATCCATTTAACGTCCTTCGATTCTTTAATAAAACAATTCATTATGGTATCTCTAAGTTCACTAAGTTCTTTTAAGAACAAATAAATTTCTTCTATTTTATTTTGCTGCTCTTTTGATAAGGATTCACTATCGTTATTAATCAAATCAAGACGTTCGCTAATTTTAGCGTGTAAATCCTTTAGTAAAAAGGAAAATCTCTCTGCACAATGCTTTAACCCATTTCCTTCCTTGCCACCGTCTGAATGAGCATATCGGACCTTCACTCGATTAAATCCTTTTTTATTGGAAAGCTTTGTTTTTGCAAACAAAGCAATCATTTTAAAAAACTCATCCATTTCATAATTAATATCAATTACAAGTTGATTCATTTCAGAAGTTTGGAAATTTAGCTTATTAACATTAGTTTGTGAAAGCAATTTCTCTAGTTCATACAATAGCTGTTTTTGTTCAAAAACGCCAAATTGACCCACAAGCAGCCGAGTGGATAAGTAATCTAATGAATCACCAAAAAATTGTCCCGCCACTTTTTCAAGATGATGACCTTCATCAATCACAACATACTCAAACTTTGGCAGGATAGAGCCGTCTCCCTTAATATCACTTAGTAATAAAGAATGATTGGTAATGATGATATCTGCATCATGTGCGGCTCTTTTCGCTTTACTATAAAAATCCCTTTCTTGCCACTGCTGATTTTGCGAATACACGGTTGTTTCGTTTTTAATCTTATTCCAATAAATCAGACCCCCAGAAGAAAGATTTAATTCATCTTTATCTCCAGTTTCCGTTTCAGTCAGCCAAACTAGTATTTGCATCTTCGTTAAGGTCGTATCATAATTATCATTTTCGTCCATTAGTGTTTGATAAAACTTTTCCAGACTTAAATAATGGTTCCTCCCCTTCAAAAGAACAGTTCGAATCCTAAAAGGTAGAATAGCAGCCAACAATGGAATTTCCTTTTTTAAAATTTGTTCCTGAAGTTGAATGGTATGCGTGCTTACAACAATTGGATGTTTATGTATTTTTGTAAAATAAGCCATTGGTAATAGATATCCTAGGGATTTCCCGACACCTGTTCCGGCTTCAATCAGAGCATGTCTTTGAGATTGTAAAGCCTGGTAAACGGTATCCATCATTTTAAACTGGCCTGACCTCTTCTCAAAAACATCAAAGCCATGTTTAACGACATCCGTTTTTTCCTCTTCAGTTAATGGGTAAGACAAGTCACTCTCTGTCGCTATCTCTCGTGACTCAATCTGATTTTTTCTCAAGGCAATATCATGAAATATTTCAATAGTTTCTGGTAATTTATCTTGTTTCTTATCCTTTTTTATCAACAATTCATCTAAAAGCTGTTGCAAATCACTCTTTAATCCCCCTGAAAGGTGTGTGATCTGCCTTAGTGTTATTGATGGGAGTGCTGTCAACCGATTCAATAGAATCAAAAATAATTCAGCAGTAACCTGGGCATCACTATCAGCCTGATGTGGACGGTCATGACGCAAATTCTCTTTCTCTGCTAAATCAGAAAGCTTATACCCATCAGCAGTGGGATAAAGGATTCTTGCCATTTCAACTGTATCTAGTACTGGACCATAAAATCCCTCATTGCCAGCTTGAATGAGTTCCTCTTGAAGAAAAGATAAATCAAATAAAACATTATGAGCTACAAAATAGGCTTCTTCCAATAATGATTGGATTTTTTCCGTAATCTCAGAAAATAAGGGAGCCCCCTTCACCATTTCATCATTTATACCTGTCAATTCTTCAATAAAAGCAGGGATGGCCTTTTGAGGATTAATAAGTGACGAGAATTGCTCTGTGATCGTTCCGTTTTCAATGACAACTGCAGCAAATTGTATAATCTTATCGCCCTTTTTTGGAAGATTCCCTGTCGTTTCCAAATCAATAACGACGAATTTATTTAACATGTTATTTACACCCCAAACCTTCGTTCATTAAACGGTATCACAAAATTAGTAAAAAGAAAACAATTCTACTTTACACTAAAAGTTATCCACTTAATTTTATTATTCATTTATTAAATAGAAAAATCCCCAAAATGGGGATTTAGCTACATAATAGTGAGTGCTGGTTCTGCATGTAAGAGTTCTTTTATGCGATTGTTTTCATCCATTATCGCAACTTTCGGTGTATGAACCCTGACCTTTTCCTCAGGTACAAGGACATAGGAAATAATGATAACAATATCCCCTACCTGGACAAGGCGTGCGGCGGCACCATTTAGACAGATAACACCACTTCCTCTTTCACCAGGAATTATATAGGTTTCAAGTCTTGCACCATTATTATTGTTAACAATTTGAACTTTTTCATTGGCTGTCATTCCAACTGCATCTAAAATATCTTCATCAATAGTAATACTGCCAACATAGTTCAAATTGGCTTCTGTAACTGTTGCCCGATGGATTTTGCCACTCATCATGGTACGAAACATCGTATTCCTCCTCTATGGATGCCTTTACCCTAGTCTTCTATATGAATAATGGAATTGTCTATTAATCGAACCTTAGAGAATTTTACTGCAAGTGCTACAATTATGGTACCCTCTAATTTTTCCAGTGGTTTTAGCTGTGGATAAGATAAAATCTCAACATAATCAATCAAGCCGTTGGATTCACTGGTGATCATTTCAGTGATTTGTTTAATTACCCTTTCTGAATGACGTTCTCCAGTTTCAATGGCATTTTTTGCTTCTAGTAGGCTTTTATATAAAACAGGTGCCTGTTGTCTTTCTTCAGGTAATAAGTTAACATTTCGAGAGCTTTTTGCAAGCCCGTCCTCTTCACGAACGATGTCTACCGCAATCAACTCAATTGGAAAATTAAAATCAGCAATTAATCCCTTAACCACTGCAACTTGTTGAGCATCTTTTATTCCAAAATAAGCCCTCGTTGGCATGACGATGTGAAACAGCTTCGTCAGCACTGTTGCAACTCCGTCGAAATGGCCTGGACGGGATTTTCCGCACAAGACGTCCGTTCGCTCCTGAACGACTACTTTGACAGATGGGGCACTTGGATACATTTCCTCTACGGATGGATAAAAAAGAAAGTCCACCTGTTCACATTCAGCTAAAGCCCGGTCCCGTTCGAAATCTCGCGGATAGGATGAATAATCTTCTTTTGGTCCAAATTGTAATGGATTAACGAATATACTTAAGACGACGATATCATTTTCTTGCCTTGCTTGCTTTATTAGTGTTAAATGACCTTCATGCAGAAACCCCATAGTGGGAACGAAGCCTATAGACTTAGCTAACGCCTTTTGATTCATGATTTCTGACTGCATGTCCTTAATAGTTGTTATGACCTTCATTCCTTACCTCCATAGAGAACCTTGAGCTCCTGTTCTTTCATTGTGAAAGAATGCTTATCCTCCGGAAACAGTCCCTTTTTAACATCTGATACATACGCTTGGATGGATTCAATCATAAATGGATTGACAGAATGGTATTGTTTCACAAATTTAGGTACTCGCTCGACACCGTATCCCAAAATATCATGGTAAACGAGTACTTGCCCATCTACATCCATTCCTGCCCCTATACCAATGACTGGAATAGCTACGGTTCTTGAAACTTCTTCAGCAAGCTGCTTAGGAACACATTCAAGTACAAGTGCGAAAGAACCTGCCTCCTCCACTTTTTTAGCATCATCCATTAGTTTTCTTGCAGCCTGAGCATCTTTCCCTTGAACTTTATACCCGCCTAAAACACCAACAGATTGTGGTGTTAAGCCCAAATGTCCACAAACAGGAATACCCGCACGGGTTAATGCAATAATGTTTTCAATAACCTCATCTGCACCTTCCAGTTTAACAGCATGTGCGCCCGCTTCTTGCATGAGTCTACCGGCATTTATTAAAGTATCTCTGATAGATAAATGATAGGTTAAAAACGGAAGGTCAGCCACAATAAAGGTATCTTTGGCCCCTCGTTTCACAGCTTTAGTGTGATGAATCATGTCCTCAATCGTCACAGGAATAGTAGAATCATATCCAAGAACAACCATTCCAAGAGAATCACCGACTAGAATAACGTCAACTCCCCCTTGTTCCGCTTGTTTAGCAGATGGATAATCATAAGCGGTCAACATGACAATCTTTTCATTATTTTCCTTCATTTTCAAGAAATCTGTTGTTTGCTTCATCATTTTCCCTCCTTAAAATATGGGAGAGGCGACAAAACGAGTTTGAAGAGCAAATAAAAAGATCCTTCTGAAGGCAGAGGATCCCGTTACTCTTTGGCATGTTCCATCCCTCTGTCCCGGTCCGCATAACGGATCTAGGCAGAAACCTTTTTAATTGTTAGTACAAAACTTAAGCGGTGCAGTTCCGAAGGATACTGCCCAATGTGTTTATCATACAAAAAGTACTAGATTCGCGCAAGTATTATCTCACAGCTGTTTATAGTTCAATATCGGCCGAGTAAATGTGATGAATGACACCTGTGTCATCCTCCAGCTTTAATACTCCTTCATCCGTAATTCCTAATGCTCTTCCCACAATAGTAGAAGTTAATGTTCTTGCTTTTAAGACCTTGCCAATACTGATAGCATAACTTTCCCATAGTATTTTTATAGGGAAAAAGCCCTGTTCTAAATAAAGTAAGTATAGTTTTTCAAAGTGCTTGGAAAAACTTCTAATTAAACCTGCACGGGAGACGACTTCGTCCTTTTCAATAAAAAGAGAGCTGGCTGTTTCTTGAATATCTTCGGGAAAGTCTTCTATTTTCTGATTAACATTTATCCCAATCCCAATTATGATGGAATGAATTCGGTCTGCTTCTGCCTGCAATTCTGTTAATATTCCCGTTATCTTTTTTCCATTTAGCAAAATATCGTTAGGCCACTTAATTTCCGGATTAAGCCCTGTCATCTCTTCAATTGCCTGTACAGCTGCGACAGCAGTTAAAAGGGTTAATTGTGGTGCTTTTGTCAGTTGGATATTGGGACGAAGTATGAGACTCATCCAGATTCCAGTATATTTAGGTGAATGCCATTTCCGGTTCATTCTCCCTTTTCCTGAGCGTTGTTCTTCCGCAATTATCATGGTTCCTTCTGGGACATCCTCAGCAGCCAATCGATGAGCAATCTTTTGAGTAGATTCAACACTTTCTTCATAATGGATGTTCCTACCTATGAATTCTGTCGTTAAACCCAATCTTATCTCATCTGCTGTGATTTTTTCAGGTGTTTTAATAATGCGATATCCCTTTTTTCTGACAGCTTCTAATTCAAAGCCTTCTTTTCTTAATTCTTCAATATGCTTCCATACAGCAGTTCTTGAGCAGCCGATTAGTTCTGCTAACTGTTGTCCTGATAAAAAATCTTCACTAGCATTCGTAAAGGCATCAAGCAATTCTTTTCTTATTTCCGACTGCACTCTATAAGCCACTCCTTAATCTTCTGTTTATCGTTAACCACTCTTCCCTCTAAAATGGCATTCTCAATTTTAGAAATGGTCTCTTTTAGCCATGGCCCGCCACTTTTATTAAACCAGTTCATTATATCAGTTCCAGTTACAGTTACTTCTGAGCGCTCTTTAATTGGAAGTTTCTCATAGCGTTCAACCCAGTAACAAACCGACTCATCACCGATTTTATTCGTTATTACTTGGTAGAGTTTTTCAACAGAGATAAGGACATCCCGGCCAGCAGCAAATAACTGACTTAGAGACCATTCATTCTCTAGTCTAATTCTCGTAAATTGTACAATGAGCTGGATATCCCTAATATCTTTTAGCGGAAGACGCCAGTCTCTTAAAAATGACTCGACTTTTTTCCCTTCTAGTTTTAAACAATAAATTAGCAGGGACCACATTTCCTTCCTTCCTAAATGATCACATTGAAAGTGTACCAACTCTTCTAAGAGCTTTTTATTATTGTTCATTCCTGGCAAGTAGGCATACAAATCAGTAGCGAGCAAAAGTTGAAAAGCTTCTTTCCGACTTTTCCCAGATAACAGTTTCTCAAATTCTACTCTCTTCCGTTCAATCGCAATATGTTCAAGTAAATGTGTATGTTTTCTTAAAGCATTTAATGTTTCCTGTTCAATTGTAAAGGAAAGCTGGCTTACAAAGCGAATCGCTCTCATCATTCTTAAGGCATCCTCGTGAAACCGCTCCTCTGCAAGACCAACCGTCTGAATTACTTTTCTCCTTATTGCCGACTGACCATCAAAGGGGTCCATTAAGATTCCATTCCGGTCCATTGCAATCGCATTCATCGAAAAATCTCTTCTCTGTAGATCTTCTTTTAGATTACGAATAAAGGAAACCTCTTTCGGCCTACGAAAATCCAGATACTCTGCTTCAGACCGAAACGTAGTTACTTCATACGATCCACTATTGAACAGAACAAGGACTGTTCCATGTTTTATTCCAATATCAACAGTCTTAGAGAAAATTCTTTTCACCTCTTCAGGCGTTGCAGATGTCGCAATATCCACATCACTGATTTCCTTTTTTAATAGGTAATCTCTAACCGACCCGCCCACAAAATAGGCTTCATAACCAGCATCTTCTAGCATTTTTAGAACAGGAATTGCTGATAAGAAAGGTTCTATCATACACTTCACCTTAATTCATTAATTTAAAATATATTTGTTCGTATTGTTCTACAATTTTGTCGGCCATAAATTTTGTTTTTACTGTTTCCATGGCGCGATTAGAAAAATCAAGATGAAGTCGAGGATCACTTAACAATGAAATGGCTTTAGTGGAAATATCCTCTATATCTCCTACCTCACATATAAATCCGTTTTGACCTTGTTGAATTACTTCTGGTATTCCACCCACATTCGTACCAATGCAAGGCACCCCACAAGCCATGGCCTCTAAAGCCACGAGCCCGAAGCTTTCCTTTTCAGACAACAATAGTTTCAAATCACTAATGGAATACAATTCCTCAAGATTCTCTTGTTTTCCAAGAAAAATCACTTGATCTTCCAGTGCAAGCTGTTTAACAAGTTTACACACGATGGATATTTCAGGACCATCACCGACTAATAATAGTTTAGCAGGCATGACTGCAGATATTTTCGCAAAAGTTTTCACGACATCCTGAACTCTTTTAACTGCTCGGAAGTTCGAAACATGGATAATGACCTTTTCGTTCTCTTTTATTTCAAATTCAGCTTTCAATGATGAGGAATCAGTCTTTTTGTAAATTCGTTCATCAATAAAATTATAAACCGTTTCGATTTGTTTATCCGGATGAATAAGTTCATACGTTTGATTCACTAGTGCGTTCGATACCGCAGTCACAGCATCAGATTTTTCAATTCCAAATTTAATCGCATCTGTTAAGGATGGGTCATAACCCAGCACAGTAATATCCGTCCCATGTAAGGTGGTGACAATCTTAATATCTCGATTACTCATTTGTTTGGCTAGTATAGCACAAACAGCATGTGGGATTGCGTAATGGACATGAAGAACATCTAGTTTTTCTCGATTTGCAACCTCCGCCATTTTACTAGCTAAAGCAATATCATATGGTGGGTATTGAAAAACTGAATACTGATTTACTTCAACTTGATGGTAATAAATATTGTGATACATTTTGTTTAGCCGAAACGGCATGCTCGAAGAAATGAAATGAATTTCATGTCCACTTTCTGCAAGCATCTTACCCAACTCTGTTGCTACTACTCCCGATCCTCCAACAGTTGGATAACAAGTAATACCTATTTTAAGTTTCATTGTGGTTAATCTCCTATCAAATCACGATCCAAGAGTACTGGTACTTTTGTTTTAAATCCTTCTGCATAGCTTACACCGACCAATTTCCCAAACATTCTTTCTCTTGCTTCCACCGTTTCAATATATCCATTTACCAATGGGGTTTCAATACTTTGATCACTCTGTTCAAACTGGCTCCGGTAAGCACGTAAGGCAGAAAGTTTTTTATCAATGAATGGAGAAATATCAATAGTAAAGTCAGGCTTATGAAACCCATTAATCATATAGAAATATACTTTTTCTACTCGATGTGGCTCCATCTCTATACCTGTATGATATTTTTTTATCCCTGCAGAAAAAACCGCCTCCTCTACAAGACGGGAACAATTACCATGATCTGGATGACGATCTTCAAAATAGGGTGCAAATACAATCTTGGGCTTATGTGTTCTTATGACATTTACTATTTCTTTTATGTAGTCTTCATTTAAGAATAATCCTCGGTCAGGCATTGCAAGGGAAGCTCTGTAGGATACTCCTAAAATCTCTGCTGCACGAGCTGCTTCTTCTTTTCTTAATTGAACGTTCCCATTAGAAGAAAGATCAGCATCCGTCAAATCGCAAATTCCTACCCTTATTCCTTCTGAAGAAAACTTCGAAAGGGTACCGGCCATGCCAATTTCTACATCATCGGCATGGGCCCCAAAAGCAAGGATGTGTAAATGTTCACTCTTCATTTTCGTCACCAGTCTTTTTTACAATATTTCTCCAATCGATTAACCCTAGCTCCAATCCTCTAATCAGTAATTCAGCCGTACCCATGTTAGTTGCTAGAGGGATAGAATACACATCACATAATCTAACGAGAGCCGTCACATCCGGTTCGTGTGGCTGAGCTGTTAGTGGATCACGAAAGAAAAAGATGGCATCCATTTTATTTTTTGCAATCAATGCACCGATTTCCTGATCACCACCAAGCGGACCAGATTGAAAACGTGTTACATGTAGGCCAGTGGCCTCGCTAATTCTTAATCCAGTGGTTCCAGTAGCGAATAAAGTGTGTTTCCCAAAAATCTCTTGGTATGCCGTGACAAATTGTACTAAATCATTTTTTTTATTATCATGCGCTATTAATGAAATATTCATAATTCACCTCTATTCTAAAATATTTTCAAGTCCATATACAAAGGACGAATTCTTCATGACTGACTCTACCGCTACCTTTACACCTGACATAAATGAGCTGCGGTTGTAAGAGTCATGGCGAATGGTTAATGTCTGACCATCTGAACCAAATAAAACCTGCTGATGTGCAACCAATCCAGGCAATCGTACAGAGTGCACGTGCATCCCATCAAATTCTGCACCGCGTGCACCAGGTAGTGTTTCCTTTTCATTGGGATGTCCCTGTCTCTTTGCTGCTCTTACAGCAGAGATCATCTCAGCTGTTTTTACTGCCGTACCAGAGGGGGCATCAAGTTTTTGGTCATGATGCATTTCAATAATTTCGACATCGTTAAAGTATTTAGCAGCCATCTGCGAAAACTTCATCATTAAAACTGCACCGATTGCAAAATTTGGTGCGATAATACAACCTAATTTCTTTTCTTCACAAATTTGCTGTAATTCATCTAAATTCCCTTTGGAAAAACCTGTTGTACCCACGACTGGGCGGACATTATATTCTAGTGCTGTTTTGGCATGGTACATACCAACCTCTGGAGTGGTTAAATCAATTAACACATCTGCTTCTATGGTTTCCAGACATTTCACAATGTCAATATACACGGGGACACTTGAAATGGATTGAAACCCCTCAATATCACTAAGCATCATTCCATCAAATTTATGATCAAGTACCGCTACTAGTTCAAACTGTTCTGTATTTGTTACAAGCTTTACAGCCTCACTCCCCATCCGTCCACGGGGGCCAGCAATAATTATCTTAACTTTACTCATCTTCTTCACTCCCTATTATCCTGATTAATTTTTGTCCAGCGGTCCTTGTCCCTTGAATTGAATTTGTGCATGACCATATCATGAGCCTCTTCTAAATCGATATGTAAGGAATTAGCTAAACAGATGATTACAAAAAGAAGATCGCCAAGCTCTTCCTCTATCGCCTTTTCAGTTTCACTTGATTTTTTTGGTTTCTCACCATAGTAATGATTTATTTCTCTAGCTAACTCTCCTAACTCTTCAGTTAGTCTAGCAAGCATAGCCAGAGGACTAAAATAACCTTCCTTAAATTGCCCAATGTATGTATCAACCTCTTTTTGAAGTTCCTTCATTGACTTTGCGGCCATTTAGTTTCACCTCTTTCCAAAACACTAGTAAATCTTACTTAGTTACTATATATATCTTTTTTTATGTTAGCTAAATTAAGGCTGATTTACAAATGTTTTCGTTCGTAACAGGTACTTTTCGCCTTCGCATTGCTCTAACCATATTAATTCGCTATAATAAGAACCGCCCTAAGAGAGAAATATATGGAAGAGGAGGCATGATCATGATTTTTGGTCTTAAAATAAAAAATATTTTTTTCATTTTATTAGGCGCTGCCATTTTTTCATTCGGCCTAGTTAATTTTAATATGCAAAATAAACTTGCTGAAGGCGGTTTCACCGGAATAACACTATTGCTTTACTTCTTGTTTGGCTGGAATCCATCCTATACAAACCTAATACTGAATATCCCCCTATTTTTTATCGGTTGGAAGATGCTAGGAAGAAATGCTTTCTTATATACAATCATCGGAACCGTTGGCGTTTCCATTTTTCTATGGATACTTCAACGCAATCCTGTAGAAATGCCCCTCAAGAGTGATTTAACGTTAGCTGCCTTATTTGCAGGTGTTTTCGCTGGGATTGGCTTAGGAATCATTTTTCGTTTTGGAGGTACCACTGGTGGAGTTGATATAATAGCTAGGCTTGCTCAAAAGTTTTTTGGTTGGGGCATGGGCAAAACGATGTTCCTTTTTGATGCATGTGTCATTACCCTCTCATTAATTACATACTTAAATTATAAAGAAGCTATGTATACGTTAGTCGCTGTTTTTGTGGGAGCAAGGGTCATTGATTTCATGCAAGAAGGGGCGTACTCTGCTAGAGGAGCCATGATTATCTCTGAAAAAAACGAACAAATTTCCAAAAAAATTATGGAGGAAATGGATCGAGGAGTTACTGCTCTTAAAGGTTACGGTTCTTATACTAAAAACGAACGTGATGTTTTATATTGTGTGGTAGCTAAAAATGAGTTAATCCGCCTTAAAAATTTAATTACTTCGGTTGATCCACACGCATTTATTTCAATTTCGGTCGTTCATGATGTTCACGGAGAAGGATTTACACTGGATGAAAATAAAATGCCTATAGGCGATTAAAAAAAGGCTGACAGGAGTCAGCCTTTTCTATTGTATTAATCATCACTTCTATTCATACCCGTGAAGATAAGTACCAGTCTTAATAATTCAAGTACAGCAACAGCAGCTGCAGCTACATAAGTTAAAGCTGCTGCATTTAAAACTTTTTTTGCTTCCCTTTCTTCGCCATTCCCTACTAAGCCTAAAGAAACTACTTGATCCATCGCCCTGTTCGAAGCATTAAATTCAACAGGTAGGGTGATAACTTGAAAAAGAACGGCTACTGCCATAAAAATAATTCCAAGTAAAAGCATCCCACTCAGGTGGGCAAATATTCCAATCATAATCAGAATCCAAGAAAAATTTGATCCTATATTGGCAACAGGAACTAACGCATGTCGAAAGCGTAGAAAGGCATAACCCTCAGAGTCTTGGATGGCGTGTCCGCATTCGTGTGCGGCCACTGCAGCTGCAGCAATAGAGTGACCATGATAATTTTCAGGCGATAGACGCACGGTCTTCGTCCTTGGGTCATAGTGATCGCTTAAAAAACCTCTGCCCTCTTCAACTGATACATTGAAGAGACCATTAGAATTTAATATTTGTCTGGCAACTTCGGCCCCTCTAACATAGGTTGAAGAGGGAACTCGAGAATATTTTGAAAAGGTATTTTTAACTTTAAATTGGGCCCAGAGTGGAATAAGAATAATAACTGCAAAGTAAACAAGGTATAACATATTGATCCTCCCAATCAGCTCTTGATGCTATTCATTTTAGTAAAGCCGATTAGATGCGTCAATCTTTTAGGTCTCTTGAGCGGTTTTTCTTCATATTTTTATCACCCTGATACTTACGCCAACCTACATAAGACAATGTCATGATAATAATACTGCCTGTTGAAATAATGACCCACCATAGTGATGGATCTGCTTCATCTTCTTCCATGTTTGCAAAAAGATTTTTCAAATCTGTATCAAGTGCAGTCAGCTCTTGTTGGCTGTCTGTATTAGTTATAACCTGGGAACGATACTCATTAATAAAATCAATTCGGGCATCTAATCTTTGTATATTTTCTACTGACACATCGATTTTCATACTTGGATATATGACATTATATAATGATAAGAAAGTATTAAAATTTGAGTGAAAATGGGCCGTATCACCATTTATTGCTGCATCCTTCGCTTGGTGAAACGCAGTCATGATTGGTTCTTCCATTTCTGTCCATAAGGGTTGATGACTAGTTGCGATTGCATCAATGACAAGACGGAATTTTGTTAGTTTATTTAATCTTTCCTCATATTTCATATTGGGACTAACAGCGGCTTCCATCGCTTCATCATGGGAGGTGTTAACAATCCTAACCTCGTCCATCGTTAAAGGCTTTTCTGTTCCAGTAATACTTATAAACTGATCGGAAAAGTAATCAAGTAATTTTTTTGCATCCTCATATCTATGAAACTTCACCATTTGGAGAGCCTCATCAGAGATATCATCCAGCTTCTCCATTGGCGATTGCTGTTCGGCATGTACAGTTATGGGAGTGAGCATAATGACAATTGCAAATATAAGTAACCATTTCATTTTCAATCCTTGTCCCCCCTTTCATCACTATTAAAATGTATGAAAAGCTGGACAAGGTTAGACCATGTTTGGTTATTTTATTTCAAGCTTGAATCTTTCAGGTCGAATGACAAAATAATATGCAAGCCCTATTGAAACGATTGAGAGCCAAAAAGTGAAGTATCCAATCTGTGGAGTGAAGCGATTGAGCATATGATAACTAGGCAACATGAAAAATACGTAATCAATGACATCATTATGTAAAGTCCAAATAGCCGTAACAATTAAATGCCACCATCTAAAGCGGTAAAAAGGCGCATATAATAGTCCTTGAACTGCCATCGCAAAATGAGAGAAAATTAGCATATAGCCAATCCAATCTAATTCTCCTTGAACAAAGTAAACTAAAATATTCATGACAACTGCCCAAATCCCGTACTTAAAAAGTGTAACAATTGCTAAAGCTTCTATTATCGGCCAATTTTTCTTTAATAAAAAAGCAATAAGGACAAACACAAAAAATAAACTTGCAGTTGGACTGTCGGGTACAAATAAAAGAAAAATGGCTGGTGTCTCCTTAAGTTGCCACCCGTACCAATAATATCCATATATGGTTCCTGCTATATTAATTAAAAGCAAGATTTGAAGGATTGAACGATTTGCCAAGAGAGGATAAACCCAACGCACAAAATCTCCCCTTTTCAATTTCTATTTTGTAGCAATTGTAATAAAAAAGCTGACGATTCCCCGTCAGCTTTTCTGAATTTACTTATTCTTTACCTAATCCAGAAATAAATTCTGAAAGTTTCTTTAACTCTTCATCAGTACCTTTAAAGATACCTGGAGGCATTTTTCCGCCTTTTCCTTGCTTAGCAATCTTCGCTACTTCATCAGCTGATAAACCAGTTCCAATAAGAGTTGGTGCACCAGCACCACCTTGTAGATTTTCACCATGACAAGTTATACAAGTGTTTTTACTAGCAATTTGGTAGCCTTCACTTGACTTATCGATTTCCACTTTAGGAACAATCTTACCTTGACGTTCTGCAGCAGCCCAGTCATGAGTAGCAACAGATTCCCAAGTTAAAAACACGATGGAAGCTAGCGCCAATAACATGAATCCAGTAGCAAGTGGACGCTTTGTTGGGCGGCGTTCCGGTCCACGATCAAGGAACGGTGCCAATAAAAGTCCTCCAAAAGCAAGTCCAGGCATAATCATTGCACCAATAACTGTATATGGACCAGATGCAAATGAGTATTTTAATAATTGGTACAAGAACAAGAAATACCAGTCTGGTAATGGAATATATCCTGTATCAGTTGGATCAGCAATCCTTTCAAGCGGAGCTGGATGTGCTACTGTTAAGCATAAATACCCGACTAGAAATACAGCTCCTACCATCCATTCTTTCAAAAGGAAGTTCGGCCAGAATGCCTCTGTTTTACCAGGGTATTCTGAATAATCTTTAGGAAGCATCTGTTTACGTGCTTCAGGTGCTAACACACGAGAATCGCCTACGAACTTCATACCTTTACCTTTATGCATCGAGAAATCCCCTCCTTTTTCCGTAGAGATTAGAAAAAATATACTATGTCAGATTAATTTTAAAGTGGTCCAGAAATACCTTGCTTACGAATCATGATAAAGTGAGCTCCCATTAATCCAAGCAATGCACCAGGTAAGAAGAATACGTGGATTGCAAAGAAACGAGTTAATGTCTGAGCCCCAACGATGTGTTCATGACCTGCTAGTAGAACCTTCACATAAGTTCCAATAAATGGAGTAGCTTCAGCGATTTGAAGACCAACTTTAGTTGCAAATAACGCTTTCATATCCCATGGTAATAAATAACCTGTAAAACCTAAACCAAGCATGACGAAGAAAATAAGAACTCCGACAACCCAGTTCAATTCACGAGGCTTTTTATAGGCACCTTGGAAAAAGACGCGTAGTGTATGTAAAAACATCATGACAAGTACTAAACTTGCACCCCAGTGATGCATACCACGTACGATTTGTCCAAAAGCTACTTCATTTTGAAGATAATAAACTGATTCCCAAGCATTTTTAATGTCTGGTACATAGTACATTGTTAAAAACATACCAGATAAAATTTGAATGACAGTTACGAAGAATGTTAGACCGCCAAAGCAATAAACAAACGCTGAAAAGTGATGCGCTGGATTAACATGCTCTGGTACTTCATGGTCTGCGATATCGCGCCACAAAGGCGTAATATCTAAACGTTCATCTACCCAATCGTAAATTTTGTTTAACAATGATTACGCCTCCTTCCGTGGTTGAGCTTTTCCTAAATAAAGGTACCCATCTTTTTCTTTGTATGGATACAAATCAAGTGGTGCTAACGGTGGTGTACCTGCAATGTTTTTACCGTTTTTCTCATAACGGCCGTAATGACATGGGCAGAAGAATTGACCTGGATGTTCCTTGTCGGTATTCCAGTTAACTGTACAGCCTAGATGTTTACAAGTTGGCGATAAAGCCACAATTTTTCCATCATCACCCTTATAAACCCAAGCCGTATTCGTTACTTCTGACTCATACCAAGCATCCTTTTGCTTAAAGGTAAAGTCAACTCGAACTGGTTCTTTTGTTATTTCAGAAACTTTTTGCTTTGTTGCAATAAAGTCTCCGCCTTCTTCGGCTTTTAATACAGGATCCACAGCAAAACGAACCATTGGCATTAACATGCCGGCTGCCATGAAACCACCTACACCTGTTAATGTGTAGCTCAAAAATTGACGTCTTGAAACGCGCTCTTTACTCATGATTATCCCCCCTCTATTCACGAAGTTAAGTCCAGCGGACAATAAATTAAACACATATAAAACTAGGACATAACAATGATATATCAATCTGCAAGCAAGGTCAATATCATACTATTTTAAAAACATATAATATGAATAGTTTTACTCATTTTCATGCCATTTTTGCGTAAAAAGAACAAAAAGCTGTTTTACTTGGCTATCAATCATTTCCATTTTCTGAGAATTATTCATCTGTTCAAGCGGGAGAGTTGGCAGCCAGATTAATGAGCCATTTAGTTCTTCTTCCCGATTTCTCCAATCAATGTCGGATGTTATGTAAAACAAATGCTTAAATGATCCTTGTGAAATCGTCTTTTCCCACTCCTGTAAGGTTGTTACACTTTTTTCTCTCACCTCATTTTTAAGATAAGTAAAAGGCGGGAATAATAATATTCTTCCTGTAAACTGTCTTTCTAAATGACTTGTTAATAAAGTAATAAACTCAGCCGATGCGGCTGATTGTTTCATATCCTCTCCAACTGAAACAGCATAAAGCGGTATAATAGCAGTATCTACGTATTCCTTCGCAGTTATGTAAGTCTCTATATCTTGTGGAACCCATTTCATTTTATTTACACCAACCTTTTTGATTACTATCCATATATTATCATTATTTTTTCAACACAACAAAAGCAAAATAAAAAAAGTTTCTGTTAATCTTGTCTGTTGATTTCCTCTCCAGTCGCTTCGCTTTCCGTGGGCGTTTCGGCGAGCCTCCTCGGCGAAAAGCGCCTGCGGGGTCTCCCCTGAACCGTACTCCCACAGGAGTCTTCGCGTCTTCCGCTCCAATCAACAGGGTATAAAAATCAACAATGTTCTTTAACACAGCAAAAAAAAGAAGCATGCTTAGCGCAAACTTCCCTTTTGTTCAACAGCCATTAGTTTATTTAATTTTTCTGTTAACATTTCAAATGCCATACGATCTTGTTTGTCAAGAGCTTCATCAATCATTTGAAGTAATTTCTCACGTTGAAAACGTTTTATACTATTCTGTAGAAGTTGTTCTGCAATTACTCCATCCTTTTCATTCACTTGTAGATGTTTTGGGACGAATGGATTTTCTTCTAGAACAGCAGCATATTGATGAGCTTGATTTGAAGCATGAAAGTTTAACTGGATAAATATATCCTCATCCCGATTAAGCCGGATATCATGAAAGGATTTTTCTGCATCGGTCGTCATGACATTTTCCTTATAGAACCGAAATGGTACCTTATCTACACAGTGTGTAGACATAATCAACCCTCTTGGACAGTACTGTGCTTGCTCAACAAAATGAACCTTTTCCATTAGCTGATCGTGGCTCATTAAATAGTTTAAGATCCAAACACATTCTCTCCTCTTTAATTGGTAGTGATTTAAAAACCAGCGAATAAAGTCCTTCTTCTCGTTGACAGAAACAGGGGTTGCCATGATAGTTTCCCTCCTCTGCATAATCAGCATTCTTAGTCTTGTAATTCGGTTAATCGGTCGAGTAAATCTAAGTACTCTTCATTTGTTGGATCATCAATTAGTAGTTGTTTAAAAATTTCGGCGGCTCGGTCGTTTTTTCCTTCCTCAATTAGAAAATATCCAAAATCATGTAAAAAGGCTTCATTATTTTTAAAGAAAGTATATGCACTTTCATATTTGTCTAATGCGTATGAATATGCTTCAAGCTTCTCAAATGCAAGTGCAGAATCCCATAAAAGCTGAGGTTCTTCATCCTCAACATACTCAATCTGAGAAATGAGCTCAATAACGTCCTCATATCGTTCTTGTTGAAAAAAGAGTTTATTTAAGGTAAGAGCTGCTTCCGTAAACCCTGGATCTAATGCAAGAGACTCACGGAAAAATTCCTCTGATTCTTTTCCCTTTCCTAGCTTGATAGCTATTTTTCCACCATAAAAAAATAGTTCTTTATTAAATTCGTCTTGTTTAATTCCCTCTTTTATTGCCTCAAGGCTATTTTCTAGTTCCTCTTCCCGCTCATAGGCCTTTGCGAGATGTAAATAAAGTGAATGGTATTCTGGATCAAGGGCTTTTAGTTCATTAAATTTTTCAATGGCAGTCCGGTTGTATCCTGCCTGGAGCGCAGTAAAAGCATACCCAAACAATGTGTTAATTTCTAACTTTTCATCTAGTGCTTTATCATAATACATCAACGCATCCTCAAAAGCTCCAGAAGCGCTCAATAAGTCAGCCATTCTTTGATGTATATTGACACCTGCAATTTCGTGTTCTTCCTTTAAAACCACTTCATAAGCATTCATTGCCTTTGTTACTTCGCCTTGTTCACTAAATAGCTCTCCTAAAGCAAAATCAATGATTACTTCATTTGGCAATATTTCTTTTGCTTTTAAAAGTTTTCTTTCACATACCTCATAAAGACCCTGGATTTGATAAAGGTCTGCTAGCAATAATAATGACTGTCCAAAATTAGCATCTTGTTCTGAAATTTTTTCAAGGACTAGAATGGCTTCTTCTTCCTCTCCTGCCTCAACTAATATTTCACCCAGCAAAACAAGAAGCTCTCCCTCTTCAGGGTAAATTTTTAACAGATTCTCAATTAATGCCTTAGCTTCTTCTAGGAAACCGTATTGATACAACTCTTCTCCAAGTAAATATTTCTCTTCAGGCATGCCGCTATTTAATACAACATTATATTCAGTTAAGGCCTCATTATGTTGGCCGTTTTCTAATAAGGTAATAATTTTATTTACTCTGTCCATTGGAATAATACCTCTTCTCCCCCTTGATTTTACAAAGAAAAATAAGATGGGGTTCGCACCTTAACATGTTCTCCATTTCCAGGTTTAAATAAAACATTTCCCGCTGAACGGATCACCTTTCCTTTGTGAACTGTAACTGCAAGTCTATCACCATGATAATGAAATAAATGAAGTTCATCAACCTTCTTGATTTCTCTACCTCTTAAATACAAGTTATAGCTTAACTCGGTTCCACTCATTAGGCTAGCTTTTTGCGGATATAAACCAATTTTATTTAATAAATGTACTGTCAAGGGTTGATCTTCAATTATTTCCTCGTAGTGTGCAGGTATTTTTTCTTTTACCATGATACCTTTCCATTTCGACAAGACTACCTTTTGTTCCTTCTTTAATGTGGGAGAAATTATTGGAAAAAGTGGGCAGTTAAAAGGAAACAAGGCTTCCCTTATCCATCCCCAGGGTATTTTTTCTAATTCATCTTGATTTGTAAGTTCAACGAATATGGCTGGCACTTTATTTTTCTTACAGTTTCTAATAAAGTTTGGTGTTATAAGGCGTACAGGAATCTTCACCCCAATAATAAAATCAATCGGGCAACTTATTAAAGAGGTTTTTACTTCATTTATCTTTTCTTCTAATTCATTTTCATAAAAAACATTTGCATAGGTAAATAACGTAGTACAGCCCTTTAACAGGAATTGTTCAATCAAACATTTTTTCATCTCTGGAAAGGACCGAATATTCGGCATAGTTGAATTTAAAAGAACAAAAGTAGGGGTCATAAAAAATGGTTCAACATTCATCTTCATTAACCGATAATGAGGTAATCTACCTTGAACTGTAGTTATCCGATCTTCTGTAACTAGGATTGAACATGAAGTTAGCTGCTCGCCTTTAAGGATATTGGCATTTTCAATAATATACAAGAGCACACCACCCGCTTTTCTCTTTAAGACAAGCTATGCTCAAAATGACAAAACTATGACTTCGAGAGTATTTTCCACAAAAAAAAAGCCGCAGTAAATGCAGCTTTATTGAATAAGGTTATTTAAATGTTCAAAGAAGTTAGGGTATGAAACGGAAATAGCTTCCGGTTTCTCCAAGAGGACCTCTTCCTTACTCAGGAGGGCGGCTACAGCCAGCATCATCCCAATGCGGTGATCTCCGTGACTTGAAACAACTCCACCATGTAATTTGGACTTTCCATGGATGACCATCCCATCCTTAGTCGCCTCTATTGATGCCCCTAATTTTTTTAGTTCTTGTACCACCGTATCAATACGGTTAGTTTCTTTTACCTTTAGCTCTTCTGCATCTTTAATGATTGTGTCCCCTTCAGCCTGAGTTGCCATAAGAGCAATAATTGGAACCTCGTCAATTAATTTTGGAATCAAATCACCTTCGATGATTGTTCCCTTAAGAGATGAAGACTTGATAATTAGGTCTCCGGTAGGTTCAAACTTGTTGTCCTGATTTTCATGGATTTCTAAATCAGCACCCATTTTTTGCAATACTTCTATAATCCCTGTTCTAGTTGAATTAAGTCCAACATTTTTAAGGTGAATTTCACTCCCTGATATAATTGCCCCTGCAACTAAGAAAAAGGCAGCTGAAGAAATGTCACCAGGAACATGGATCGAAGCTGCTGTTAGCTTTTGACCACCTTTAACC
This sequence comes from Neobacillus sp. PS2-9, assembly GCF_030915525.1. Lineage (NCBI taxonomy): Bacteria > Bacillati > Bacillota > Bacilli > Caryophanales > Bacillaceae > Neobacillus > Neobacillus sp. PS2-9. The sequence continues at coordinate 1,850,589 of NZ_CP133269.1, read as the reverse complement.
GTAATTACTTTGTTATTTTTTTCGATTTCGCCACCAAATCTACGAATCATTCTTTCAGTATGGTCACGCGTTTCAGCTGGCTCAATGATCTGACTCACTCCATCCGCCTGTAAACCAGCTAGTATGAGTGCAGATTTCACCTGCGCACTTGCAACAGGGAGTGTATAGTTGATTGATTTTAAATGCCCACCACGAATAGAAAGGGGAGTATATGATCCATTATGTCTCCCATCTATTTTTGCACCCATATTTGATAATGGATTGGTTACCCTTGTCATAGGTCTTTTTCCAATTGACTCATCACCAATTAACGATGAAAAAAACGGTCTTCCCGCTAAGATACCCATTAATAATCGAATAGTCGTCCCAGAGTTGCCAACATCCAATAGCTCATTCGGCTCTGTTAACCCTTCAAAGCCATTTCCGAAGATCCGTAGTTGGTCATTACTTTCCTCAATTCTTACACCGAGTTTCCTGAAACAGGAGATGGTACTTAAACAATCATCACCGTTTAGAAAGTTCGTTACCGTTGTCACACCATGTGCAACGGAACCAAACATAACCGACCGGTGAGAGATTGATTTATCTCCAGGAATGGTTACCTCACCAAACAAACGGCCAATATCAGTCTTAAGTGTTAATGCTGCCATAAAAATCACCTTTTTAAATCATTTTTTGTTAATAACCATTGGAGGTTGCGTAGCTTGAGTAGATACCAATACATCGTTCTGCTCTTTGCCGGTCCTCATCGGATTGAAAACTTATAACTAAAACTCCATTAATGTCTTCTCTTGTTTCTAGAATTCTAATATTGGTAATACTAATGTTTTCTTTAGCTAGGTAGCCAGTTATTTCAGAAATTACGCCAGGGTAATCTGGTACATCTACAAACAAATCATAAAAGGCAGGAATAGCTCCTTTTTCCTTTTGCGGCAGACCATCACGGAATTCCTTTGCTTGCTTGAAATACTTGAAAATTGCCCCGCTATTTTCACTTTCAAGTAATGTTTTTATCCCATTCATTTCATCCTGCCATTGTTCTAACAATCTTATTAAAATTTCCCGATTATTAAGTAAAATATCTTTCCACATCTCGGGGCTACTTGAGGCGATACGAGTTATATCCCTAAATCCACCTGCAGTCAACCGGGGAATGAGACTTTCAGATTCTGATAATTTTTCTGTCTGTCTAACAATCGATGCCGCAATAATATGAGGAAAATGGCTAACAACTCCAGTAAGATAGTCATGATTTTCCGGGGATATAATTAAAAATTTTGCACTAGTCCCTTTTAACCAATTCTTCAATTGGTCTACCTTACTATTTTCAATATGCCTTTCAGGTGTTAGTAAATAAAATGCATTTTCAAATAGTATTTCTTTCGCAGCAGAAACACCACTTTTGTGAGAGCCAGCCATCGGATGTCCACCAATAAAAGTGATACCTTGCTCCTTTAAGCTAGTCGCACTTTCTACAATTTTTGTTTTTGTACTTCCTGTATCAGTCACAATGACATTAGGATTTAATGGTAACTCTGAAAGCAACTGAATAATTTGTTTCGTCTCATTAACAGGTGCAGCGATAATAATTAAATCCGCATTTATTGCACCTTCTGTAATACTTTCAGCTATCTCATCAATTACTCCCAACATTTTGGCAAGACGGGCTTGTTCGCTGTTAATATCAAATCCAATAATGGTTGCTTTATGTTCTTTTTGGATACATAAAGCTAATGAACCACCAATCAACCCTAAACCAATAACAAAAACCCGGCCTTTCATTGATTTTTCCCCCTAATATGAAAAGCGCCAGAAATGTTTACTTTTCAGCTAGAAATTCGCTTAATGCGTTTAGTACACCTTCGTTCTGATCAAAAGAGCCAACTGTAATTCTAACAGCAGTTGGGAAGCCAAGTGGCCTACCGGAACGTACGATATATCCTTTTGTTTGTAAATAATGAAAAACCTCATCCCCGTCTGTTTGACAATCAATTAGTATAAAATTGGTCTGAGAAGGGTAATAGCTAAGATCGTATTTTTCACAAAATGAATAAAATTGTTCAAGACCCTGTCTATTTTTTATTTTACAATCTTCGACAAAAACCTGGTCCTTCACTGCAGCAGCTGCTGCTAATTGCCCTAAAGTATTCACATTAAACGGTTCCCTAGCAGGTTCAAGCGCTTTGATAATCGCTGGATTCGCAACCCCATAGCCAACCCTTAAAGCAGCTAGTCCGTACACTTTAGAAAAAGTTCTTAAGACAATTAAATTTTCATATTTTCTTGTTAGATTAATGGAATCATAGTAATCATCCGCCACAACGTACTCATAGTACGCTTCATCAAGAACAACAAGAATATGTGATGGAACCCGATCAAGGAAGTTACTTAATTTATGTTCTGGTATATATGTACCTGTTGGGTTATTTGGGCTGCATACCCAAATAATATTGGTCTGCTCGTCAACAGCCTCTAGCATAGCATCTAAATCATGTTCACCTTCTAAAAGCGGGATTTCCTTAATAACGGCACCTTCAATAACAGCATTATGCTTATACTGGGAAAAGGTTGGTGTCGCCATAATCGTACTAGCATTGGAATGTAATAGTGCTCTAGAAATAATTTGAATTAGATTGTCTGAACCATTTCCTAAAATAAGTTCTTCCACACCAACATTTAAAAAAGAAGCAAGTGTCTCTCTTAAATGAGTCGCATACCCATCAGGATAGATAGCCATACTAGATTGATGGTCTTGAAGAGCAGCCATTGCCTGTTTAGAACATCCAAAAGGATTTTCATTGGATGCCAATTTTACAATCTGATCCAATTTAAACTCTTTCTTTACTGCCTCAATTGATTTTCCTGGTTGATAGGGAGTCAGTGTTAATAATTGTTCTTTCCATCTCATTTTCCCCACTCCAATCGTTTATGGTAATAACTTTCTTTTAACAGGATTCTCTTATAATGATAACCTACTGTCAAGGTCAGGCCTTAGTGATTTCGCTTCATTTAAATAGATATGCTGGATTTCTTGTTGTGATTTTGATGTATTTACATGCATCATTATTCTTATACACATGTTCAAGGAATTCTGAACTGGAATTTCGCGCATACACATAACAGGCACAAAAGTCCATCCTTGAAACCTCCGTAGTGACTTTGCTGGAAAAGCTGCATTAACATCTTCGGTTGTAGAAATGAATATAGATGCAACTGAATCGGGATGTATTTCATTCATTTCTATCATATTTGTTAGAAGCTCTTCAGTCGCAGAAACGATAGCCTCTTCCGAGTTCTCAGTAACAGTCGTAGCTCCTCTTACCCCTCTGATCATGAAAATCCCCCTTTTTATAACCTTTTTAGTTCTTCTAACAAAACCTTTTCAGATACTTCCTGTAGTTTTGGCTGACCAACTTGTTCCAATAATACAAACATATACGATTCACCAATTGACTTTTTATCCTGCTTCATTTTTCTCAGTAACTGTTCAAAGGATAAATGACTTGGCAGTTTTATATCATATCCTAGTTCTTTCACCCATTGAACAAATTCGGTTACATTAAACGATAAATTCAAAAGTTGATTGCTGAGTTTTAAGGCATACACCATTCCTATCATGACGGCTTCCCCATGGGTGAAGTTCCCATATCCCATTTCCGATTCAATCGCATGTCCTAATGTATGACCAAAATTTAAATAGGCTCGTACCCCTGTTTCTCTTTCATCCTGAGATACAAATTTATTTTTAATTCCTATACCCCTTATTAAGGAATCAGCTAATCGCTCTTGGCTAATTGATTGGATATCACGAATATTTGCTTTTAGCCAATAAAGAAAGTCAGAATCAGAAATAAGTGCATGCTTAATAACCTCAGCAAAGCCAGAGCGAATTTCTTGCACGGGAAGCGTTTTTAACCATTCCAAGTCGTAAAAAACAGCTTCTGGCTGATAAAAAGCTCCAATCATGTTTTTCCCAAGCGGATGATTAATTGCAACTTTACCACCTACCGCACTGTCATGAGCTAATATTGTAGTCGGGACTTGGATAAACGGAATCCCTCTCATGTAGGAAGCTGCAACAAAGCCTGACAAATCTCCTACTGCTCCGCCACCAAAGGAAAGAATAACAGATTTTCGGTCAAGACCGTTTTCGAGTGCTGTAGACAGAGCTTGATAATATACATCAAAGGTTTTTGCCTTTTCTCCGCTAGGAGCTATAAAAACAATAGGGTTCCATGCACTTAGAACCTTTTGTAGTTCTTGTAAATGAAGTCTGGCAACCGTTTCATCCGTAATAATTAATATTCTTGTTAGGTCAGTAAAATGTTTGAATAAAAAATCATTCAATTCTTTTCTTACACCTTCCCCAACAAAGACAGGATAACTTTTCGACTCCGTTTGAATTTGAATGGTTTCCATTAAAACTCCCTCGCATTTTCACGCTGCCTTTTAATTTCATCCATAAATGTATCAAAACGATCACTATAAAATTGTTCCACTAGCGAGTTCGCTAGCTCCCAAGCAATGACATGTTCTGCCACTACAGCAGCAGCAGGTACAGCACAGCTATCTGAACGTTCAACACTGGCAGCAAAAGGCTCTTTCGTCTCAATATCCACGCTCATTAAAGGCTTATAAAGGGTTGGGATTGGCTTCATCACACCCCTAACAACAATCGGCATTCCTGTTGTCATTCCTCCCTCAAAGCCACCCAGTCGGTTGGTCTTGCGGTAATATCCATTCTCTACATTCCAAGCAATTTCATCATGCACTTCACTCCCAGGCTTTCTTGCTGCCTCAAAGCCAATTCCAAATTCAACACCTTTAAAGGCATTGATGCTGACAATGGCACCTGCTAGCTTTGCATCTAGTTTCCGGTCATAATGAACATAACTTCCGATTCCAGCAGGCATGCCTGTGACAATAACCTCTACAACCCCACCAATTGAATCTCCATTTTTCTTTGCATTATCAATTGCAGCCATCATTTCTACTTCCACATTTGGATCTGCTACACGAACAGGTGAAAGTTCTGCTCTTTCCTTCAGTTCATCAATGGATAACGAAGAGTCAACATTGGCTGTCACTCCGCCAATTTCTACTACGTGAGCAACGACATCCACACCAACTAAGGATAACAATTTCTTTGCAACTGCACCTGCTGCCACCCTTACAGTTGTCTCACGGGCTGATGAACGTTCAAGAACATTTCTCATATCTCGGTGGCCATATTTTATTGCTCCATTTAAATCAGCATGACCTGGTCTAGCACGCGTTATTTTACGCTTAATTTCGTCTTCCTGTCCTTCAATCAAGGGTTCAGCACCCATAATATTCGTCCAGTGTTTCCAGTCATTATTCTTAACCACAAGGGCAATTGGTGAGCCAAGTGTTTGTCCATGTCGAACACCTGATACGATTTCTGCCGTATCTTTCTCGATTTGCATTCTTCTGCCACGACCATGACCTTTTTGACGTCTTGCTAGTCCCTCATTAATATCCTCAGCTAATAATGGCATCCCCGCAGGAAAGCCTTCTAAAATTGTTGTTAGTTGCGGTCCATGAGATTCTCCTGCTGTTAAGTATCTAATCCCCATTCTCTTTCCCCCTTCAACTCATTAAAGAATTATGTATCAATATAACATATCATGCTCAATAAACCTAGTATAACTATTCAGAAAATATGGAAAAATATTTTGTAATCGTATACAAAAAGGCACTCGTATAATGACTATACAAGTGCCTCTAAATTATTTAGATTAGTAAATCCATTCGTTGACTAATTTTGTGTACTCAACTACTCCAGTATCCTTAAAGAATAAGCCGATTTCACGCTCAGCACTAGTAGGAGAATCCGATCCATGAATAACATTTTTACCAACTGTTAATCCAAAGTCTCCACGGATTGTTCCAGGCGCTGCATCCTTTGGATTAGTTGATCCCATCATTTGGCGGGCAGTAGCAATTACATTTTCACCTTGCCAAACCATCGCGAAAACTGGACCAGAAGTAATAAAGTCTACTAATTCTCCGAAGAAAGGGCGCTCCTTGTGCTCACCATAATGCTCCTCCGCAAGTTCAGTAGGAATGTTCATTAACTTTGCTCCAACCAACTGGAAGCCCTTTCTTTCAAATCGTGAAACAATTTCACCGATTAAATTACGCTGTACGCCGTCAGGCTTTACCATTAAAAATGTTTTTTCCATGAATTCCACTCCTAATTAATTATGTATATTGATTGTTAGTCGAAAACAATCCATGAAAAATGTTACCATTTTTTCGAATATTGTGCAAGTTGATATAAATAGATGATTGCATTAAAACTTTCTTCTCCCAATAAACTTTGCAATATCACGAAGTGTTTTTTGTGTTTTGTTTGCGGGTAATTCTTCCAATACAGCTAAAGCTTTATCTAAGTAGCGATCACTTAGTGCGATTGATTTCTCGATAGCACCTGATTGTTTAATTAGAGAGATAATTTTAGTAATTTCGGTAGAATCCATTTCTGCATGTACCTTTAGGATTTCTTGACGAATTGCAGCATTTTCCATTGCGTAAAGTGCTGGTGCAGTGATATTTCCTTGGAGGAGGTCACTTCCTGCAGGCTTTCCAAGTTCTTTTTCTGTACCCGTAAAATCTAATATATCATCCGTTATCTGGAATGACATCCCAACGTAATAACCGAAACGATAAAGTTTTTTATGAACAGATTCTTCAACATCAGCAGCTATCGCACCTAGTTGACAACTAACAGCAATTAATAGGGCCGTTTTTCTCTTAATTCTGCGGAGATAATCTCTGAGATTTTGATTAAAACGATATTTATCTTTTATTTGCTGAATTTCCCCTACTGTCACTTCTACGATTGTATTGGCTAGTATTTTGTGGGCAGTGGGATTTTTAATATTTGTCATTAATTCTAATGCAAGAGCGAAAACAAAGTCACCTGTGTACATTGCAATTTTGTTATCCCATTTGGATTTAACGGTTGGTTGACCACGGCGAAGGTCAGCATCGTCAATCACATCATCATGAACAAGTGAAGCCATATGAATAAGTTCAAGGGCAACAGCAACGTTTTTCATCACATGTATATCATAATGTCCAAATTTACCTGCAAGCAAAACAAAAACAGGACGAATCCTTTTTCCTCCGGCTTGTAATGTATGCATAGAAGCTTGTTTGAGTAAACGAGATTCGGTTTGAATCGTCTCTTCAAGCTGTTTTTCTATTAAGTTAATATCCGAATTCAAAAATGAATACATCATTTTTAATTTCATTGTATTCACCCTGCTTTTCATCCTGTCTTCGATTTCAATCCGTTATTTTTTTTTACCAATATGAACAGCAGCTGCTCCACCACTATAAGGCTTGTATTTTACCTCGGTTAAGCCGGCTTGTTCAAACATGCGGGCAAGCTCCCTCATCCCTGGAAAATCCCTTGCTGATTCATGAAGCCACGCATATTCATTATAGCTCTTTGCGAGTAATTTACCGAACATCGGCATAATAAAACGGAAGTAAAAATAGTAAAGCTGTTTATATCCGATCAAAGTTGGCTGCGATGTTTCTAAGCAAACAACAATCCCGCCAGGTTTTACAACTCGTTGCATTTCTTTTAACACCTGAAGGTAATCAGGTACATTTCTTAAACCAAAGCCAATTGTTACATAGTCAAAACTATTATCTGGGAAAGGAAGCTCCATGGCATTACCATGAACAAGTTCAACCTGCTTTAGCCCTAGTTCTTTTACCTTTTCAACGCCTACTTTAAGCATATTTTGACTGAAATCTAAGCCAACAACTTTACCGTCAGGCCCAACAGCATCTGCTAAGGCAATCGTCCAATCAGCTGTTCCACAACAAACATCGAGTGCTTTTGAACCGGGTTGAACATTCATTTTTTTCATGGTGTCTTTGCGCCACTTGATATGCTGCTGAAAACTAATAACAGAGTTCATTTTATCGTAGTTATCAGAAATTTTCTCAAAGACATTGTGAACTCGCTGTTCTTTCGATTGCTGCATGTTTTTACCCTTCTTCCACAAAAGTTTTTGCATATGGCTTATATTCTTTTAATAACGTAGAAATTCTCGTTTCTAGCAAATCATTTAAATAAGGAAGCTGGTTTAATCCTTTTTCAATAATTTGTCTTGATAACTCAATATATTGATCACAAATCATTAGTAAATGATTTTGTTGTTCACCAGAAATCTCTTTTAATCTGTATTCATTGATTGGAAAAACAATTTTTTTCAGTGCCTCAAATAACAATGAACTTTTTGTCTGAATAAATTGGTTTTTTTCTTTTATTAATCGTTTGAATAAAAATAAATGTGCTAGGAAATCATTCCATAGCTCTACTTTAAAAACCTCTGATAGTTTCATTAGTAAAGCACTCTCAATTACTTTAATACTTGCCATTAACTTCTCAATACCATCTGATTCTTTTTGATAAACAGAGATTTTTTGTTCATTCACTTGTTTGATACCTTCAGAAAGGGCCTTAATAAGCGTTATATCATCCGAATCAGCAAGAAGCTTATAATATAGTCCGCTAAAATAATCCCCAGCTAAAACCGTTAATTGTCGGCTTTTTTCATCTTTTGAAAAGTTTGATATATGTTCATGGGTATCAAGGGCAATTTGTATAAGCATCGTTGACATGGCGTAATTTTGCATTTTGCTATAAGACAATTCGATACGATCCATGATTGAAATAAGGATAAGGAGCTTATCTTCATCTATGATGGGCGTCTCAATATGGTCGAGCAGGTATGCGTCAAAAACTTTTTTTTCGACCTGCTCTCTAATATTTGTAAATTTTCGTCGAATGTCCTGCAATTTAATCACCCTTGCTTCCCCGAAGTAATGTCTTTATGTATTCTTATTTTCTATTTAAAAAGGAAAATTCATGCCCATAAAATAAAGAAGATCCTATTCATATCTTTAAAAACAAGGCAGACACCATTATATCATAAAAGGTATCTTATGGGCAGGAATTCACAAAATAATCATTTAATCAATTTTAACTTTTCAAACACCTATTTCTTTATTTCACTTTCCACTTCACCATACTGTGTGAGAATTTGGGCATTTCCTCTAATTTTAATGGCTGAAGTATGCTCAGTGAATTGAGCAATTAGCACTTCTCCCTTGTCCAGCTTTTCTGAATGATGAAATCTAGTATCAGTGCCTCTTGTTAAGCCTATTACACTTACTCCATCTTCATTAGCCTTAATGACCACATACTCGTTATTTTGCGGATTGCGCTTTTCCACTTTCTTCACTCCAATAGTAAAAATAATTCACCTTAATATTTTATTAAGGAAAGCACTTCAGACCTAGCAATTGCATCATCAGCAAGAGTTCCACGGACAGCAGTGGTAACAGTTTTCGAGCCAGGTTTTTTTACTCCGCGCATAGTCATACACATATGCTCTGCCTCAACAACTACCATGACACCATGTGGCTCTAGTTTCTCCATCATACTATCAGCAACTGTTGAAGTGATTCGTTCTTGTAATTGAGGTCTTTTTGCAACAGCTTCAACTGCTCTAGCTAATTTACTTAATCCAGTGACGCGACCATTTTTAGGTATATATGCTACATGCGCTTTCCCATAAAAAGGCACCAAATGGTGTTCACACATAGAATAGAATGGGATATCTTTTACTAATACTAATTCTTCATGGTCTTCACTAAATATTGTTTCAAAATGTTGTTTTGGATCTTCATTTAAGCCACTAAAAACCTCTTCATACATTTTTGCCACACGCTTAGGTGTATCAAGAACACCTTCCCTGTTTGGATCATCACCAATTGCTTCTAATATTAAACGTACCGCCTCTTCAATTTGGGCACGATTTACTTGTGACATTCTAAATTCCTCCTAATGTATATCTGTTAAGTATATATGACAAATACATATTAGCACAATTTACAGTTCAAGCAAAAACAAAGTATTTCAAAAAACCTATCTTTGCGATAGATAAAAGAAAGGCTGTGTTAAAGAACAGTGTTGATATTTACACCCTGTTGATTGAAGCGGAAGGCACGAAGACTCCTGTGGGAGTATGGTTCAGGGGAGACCCCGCAGGCGCTAGCGCCGAGGAGGCTCGCCGAAACACCCACGGAAAGCGAAGTTCCTGGAGCGGAAATCAACAGGCAAGTATAACAGAGCCAAAAGAAAAAAGGCCATGGAATTTTCCATGACCTTTTTGCTTTAGCCTATTCGCTTAAAGCAATAAATTATGTAATTATTTTACTGCATCCTTAAGCGCTTTACCTGGTTTGAAAGCTGGAACTTTGCTTGCACCGATTTCGATTTCCTCACCAGTTTGTGGGTTACGACCTTTACGTGCTGCACGCTCGCGTACTTCAAAGTTTCCGAAGCCGATTAATTGTACTTTATCACCGTTTTTCAAAGCATCTAAAATCGCATCAAAAACAGCATCAACTGCTTTAGTCGCGTCCTTTTTAGAAAGCTCGCTAGCCTCAGCAACTGCATTAATAAGTTCTGTCTTGTTCATGCCTTTCACCTCCTCCCAAAGTTATCATCAAGATTCGTAAATAAGATTACTTATCTACATTTCTAAACAATTTTTCTAATTTCTATACGTCATAGCGCGGTTTTATTAGATATATAACGTAATTCTGTTAAAAGATTATCACAATCAATTCCGCATATCAAGAAGATTTCATGAAATAATGGTAATCTTTTCTTTGATTCAACAAAATTCTACTATATTGGACTATTATTTCTTACAAATTCTGAGAGAATAACAAAAAAAAGACTCCAAAAGGGAGTCCCGTGCTAGAGGATAATGGCAATCAAGCCGCCTGATCCTTCATTTATAATTCTCTCTAATGTTTCTTTTAATTTATATCTTGCATTCTCTGGCATTAAGGAAAGCTTTGCTTGGATGCCTTCGCGAACAATGGAACTCAAGCTTCGTCCAAAAATATCAGAATTCCAAATGGATAATGGATCATCCTCAAAGTCTTGCATTAAATAGCGTACAAGCTCCTCACTTTGTTTTTCCGTACCGATAATTGGAGCAAACTCTGATTCTACATCAACTTTAATCATATGAATAGATGGTGCTACAGCACGTAATCTTACTCCAAATCTCGCTCCTTGACGGATGATTTCTGGTTCTTCAAGGCTCATATCAGAAAGTGTTGGTGACGCAATGCCATAACCAGTCTGCTTTACCATTTTTAATGCATCCGCAATGTGATCATACTCTGCTTTTGCATGAGCAAAATCCTGCATTAATTCAAGCAGATGATCTTTTCCACGGATTTCAACCCCAACAATTTCTTTTAAAATATCATCATATAATTCGTCCGGAGCGAATAAATCAATTTCCGCAACTCCTGAACCCATTTCAATTCCAGCTAAACCAGCCTTATCAATGAAGTCAAAGTCGCTGAATTGTTGAACTACCCGATCCACATCTCTTAATCTTTTGATATCTTTTACTGTCTCTTTGACAGCCTCTTGATAGCTTTCACGAAGCCAATGGTTTTCACGTAATACCATTACCCAGCTCGGAAGATTTACATTGACTTCAAGTACTGGGAACTCGTAAAGTGCTTCACGAAGGACATTTAGGACATCACTGTCGCGCATACTTTCTACACTCATAGCAATGACTGGGATGTCATATTTTTCAGCTAAACTTGATCTAAGCGTTTCTGTACTTGGATGGTATGGTTGAGCGCTATTAACGACCATAATAAAAGGTTTACCAACTTCTTTAAGTTCGTTAATGACTCTTTCCTCAGCTTCAATATAGTTACTTCTTGGTATTTCTCCAATCGTACCATCTGTTGTTACAACAACTCCGATTGTTGAATGCTCTTGAATGACCTTTCTCGTACCAATTTCTGCTGCCTCATGGAACGGAATAGGCTCTTCATACCAAGGTGTTGTAATCATTCTTGGACCATTCTCATCCTCATACCCTTTGGCTCCTGGTACTGTGTAACCCACACAATCTACGAGCCTAATATTAACATTTAAGCCCTCATCTACATGAACCGTAGCTGCCTGATTAGGCACAAATTTAGGTTCTGTTGTCATAATTGTTTTACCTGCTGCACTTTGTGGCAACTCATCTTGTGCCCTTGATCTCTCCGCTTCACTGTTTATATTCGGTAAAACAACAAGCTCCATAAATTTCTTGATAAAAGTTGATTTTCCTGTACGAACTGCTCCTACTACTCCTAAATAAATATCGCCTCCAGTTCTCTCGGCAATATCTTTAAAAATATCTACCTTTTCCAAGTGATCCCCTCCTGATCATAGAATAAAAGTGGGATAATATCATCCATTTTAGGTATTTTTGGACAGTATATGTTTATGACGTTGTCCTACATTCTTATGACACTTTTCTAAAATTTTTTACCCCCCTTATTAAAAATTCACCTGATGCTCTGATATCTGTATTTCTCTGAACGTATGATGTTATGGAGGGTTTCTAACTATTGTCACGGATACAGAAGCAAACTAACTTCCAAATCACGATAAATTTTTTAGCAAAAAAAACCCTTCTCCTACAATATATTTCTTAGGAAAAGGGTTATGACTAAAAAAAATATTAACAGCTATATCCTTTAGGACTATTTGCGCAACTTGAATGTAGGAAAAACCAATCTACTCTTCTAGGAATATAGGCTCTTTCGTTTTTTTATCAATGGTGTACGGTAGTGAATAGGCTGGAACAAACATAGAATCCTTGACCAAAATAGAACGAATATCTTCACCTGGTTTGACCACTATGTCACTATTCTTTAACTTTTGATATAGATCAGGGCGATAATCTACATAGACCTCCGCACTCCCCGTTATCACCAGGGATAGATTTTGATTGGTATATGGACTCACAACAAACGGAGCCGTCTCATAGCCTAGTTTTTTATAATCAAGTGAAAACACATTTTTTGCAATTTGTGTTTTATAGGGTGGATAGCCCTTCGTTTTAATCCTCAGTTTAAGCTCTCGAATGGTTTCTGTCATCCTTAAGTCGAGTAGCTTAACGGTTGGGTTTGTTTCCACATCAACAAGGACGTATTGAAAAATCCCTCCGTTTTCATAGGCATTTCCAGGGGGATTTGCTATATACTTTGGCGATATTTTCTTAAACTCAATGGGGTATTTTTGATAAATAGGCGTTTCTGCTTCCTTTGTTTTTATCGGCAAAATTCCACTATTATCCCTTTTAAAGTCATCAACGGCCGTTTGTACTGCCTGAACTTGATCTTTATATGGTATTTGATTTTGGGTTAATTCCTCTTTAGGATACATACACCCTGATAAAAGAGCAGCGGTAATAACAAGTATGAGACCTAACATTTTTATTTTCATAAAATCACCTTTAGATTTATGTATTAGGATATTAAGTAAAGAAAACGATAAGCAAAGTCAAGCCGGCGACGAGCATAAATAAATAAGCAAAAAAAGCTGTAATAACTCGTAGAACTCCTTTTAATTTATACCTGCTAAAATATATGGTAATAATTGCAAGAAACATCAAACCCATTCCTGCGATTGAAATCCACATTTTAATCATTGCTGGTGACAACTCTAATTCCCCCTTTTTTCAAAAATTAATTATAACATACCTTGTCCTTATCTAAATAACTTTCGGACAGAAAAAAACTGAAGTAAAGAGGGGCGAATTCTTTACTTCAGCCAATTGGACTAAATAACCCAAACTCCAGCGTCATACTACCAGGTTGCTTCGTTGCATTGTATGCAATCTACATAGAAAGCGTATCATCGTACGCCTATTTTCTTTATAAAAATGCACATTTTTCCACAAGAAAATAAATCATTGAAAGTTATTTACATTTCTTGCCAACTGTTACTAATGAAACGGCTTCAAAAAGACTATATATTTCGTTCATCTAACACATTAACTAAGTCTTCCATCTCATGGGTTTTACCACGGGCCATTAATACATCAACTGCGTCCTTCGCGTTTTTCCCATTAAATAAGACATCATATAGGGCAGCTGTAATAGGCATGTTTACATTGTACTCCTTAGCTAACTGATAAGCAGCCTTTGTTGTTCTAACACCCTCTACAACCATCCCCATGTTATCAAGGACTTCATCCAAGGTTTTGCCTTTACCTAACAAATTTCCAGCTCTCCAGTTTCTCGAATGAACACTGGTACATGTAACAATAAGATCACCAATTCCAGTTAATCCAGAAAACGTTAACGGATTAGCACCCATTTTGGTGCCTAGACGAGCGATTTCCGCCAATCCACGAGTCATTAATGCAGCCTTAGCATTATCTCCATATCCTAGACCATCTGTAATCCCCGCAGCTAATGCAATAATATTCTTTAGTGCACCACCAATTTCAACTCCGATAACATCTGAGTTTGTATATACCCGGAAATTATGATTGATAAAAAGATCCTGGATTTTTTCAGCAGCAGCCATATTTTCAGATGAAACGGTAACGGTTGTGGGGTGTCTAAGACTTACCTCTTCCGCATGACTTGGACCAGAAAGAACAACCACATCCTGCAACAGTTCTTTGGGCATTTCCTCTTTAATCATTTCTGATATACGTAAAAGTGTATCTGGTTCAATTCCTTTACTAACATGCGCAATGGTAATTGGACTTGAAATGACTCCTCTTATTTTCCCTAGAACTTCACGAATTGCTTTGGTGGGAACTGCTAAAATGACAGTGTCAACTCCGTCCAACGCTTCATGTAAGGAGGCATACCCAACTATTAAATCTGGGAGAACAATTTCAGGTAAATATTTATTATTTGTATGACAGTCATTGATTTCCTTTACCTGGACCTCGTTATGGCTCCACAAACGAACTTCATGTGAGTTATCGGCTAAAACCATCGCAAGTGCTGTGCCCCAGCTCCCTGCGCCTACAACAGCTATTGCTGCTTTCTGATCCTGCATATATTACACCCACCTTATCTTTATTTTCTTTCTCTAGCATAAATTTTGATAGGGGTTCCCTCGAAACCAAACGCATCTCTAATCCTGTTCTCTAAGAAACGTTCATAGGAGAAATGCAATAATTCGGGTTCATTGACAAAAACAACAAAAGTAGGAGGCTTTACTGCAACTTGTGTTGCATAATAAATTTTCAAGCGTTTCCCTTTGTCAGTTGGTGCTGGATTCATAGCAATTGCATCCATAATAACATCATTCAACACACTTGTTTCTACACGCATCGAGTGGTTCTCACTCGCTGTGTTAATCATCGGAAGGAGGGTATGAATTCGCTTCTTCGTCTTTGCAGATAAGAATACAATTGGAGCATAACTAAGAAATAAGAAATGTTCTCTTATCTTTTGTTCTAGTTCCTTCATCGTTTTCTCATCTTTTTCTACCGCATCCCATTTATTAACCACAATAACAATAGCTCGTCCTGCCTCGTGTGCGTAACCTGCAATTTTCTTGTCCTGTTCAATAATACCTTCTTCAGCATTAATAACAACCAAGACTACGTCGGAACGTTCAATCGCCCTTAGCGCACGAAGCACACTATACTTCTCCGTAGTTTCATACACTTTTCCTTTTTTCCTGATTCCTGCTGTATCTATTATGACATATTTTCCTCCATCATACGTATACGGTGAATCGACAGCATCACGCGTTGTCCCAGCAATATTGCTAACAATAACACGTTCTTCACCTAATATCGCGTTAACAAGTGAAGACTTCCCAACATTCGGACGCCCAATTAGAGAAAACTTTATGACATCATCATCATAATCTGCTTGCTTATTTTTCGGAAAGTGTTTTGCTGCTTCGTCCAGTAAATCTCCTAGTCCTAGACCATGTGAGCCAGAAACTGGAATTGGTTCACCAAATCCAAGTGCATAAAAATCATAGATTTGCTCACGCATCTCAGGATTATCGATTTTATTTACAGCTAATACAATTGGCTTTTTAGACTTATATAAAATTTTTGCTACCTCTTCATCCGCAGCTGTTACTCCTTCTCGACCATTAGTTAAGAAGATAATAACATCCGCCTCATCGATTGCCACTTCTGCCTGCTGACGAATTTGCTCTAAAAACGGTTCATCACCAATATCAATTCCACCCGTATCAATTACATTAAAGTCATGTGTTAACCACTCACCAGAACTATAAATACGATCTCTTGTAACTCCAGGAATATCCTCTACGATAGAAACACGTTCACCAACGATTCGATTAAAAATAGTAGATTTACCAACGTTTGGCCGTCCTACAATGGCAATAACAGGTTTAACCATTTTGATCGCCATCCTTTCTTTTTCTTATATTAAAAATATATTTTATTATGTTAGCAACATTTATAGAGTTCTTATTAAGTAAAGAAACCCTTCTGTTATGTAGAAGGGCCTAACTTTATTATTTTAACAAATGTTAATCCTTTCCTCAATGGAAAGCTTGCCATGAATCTAATTCATGACGATTTTTGTTTCCCTTTTTCAAGAAAGTGAAGATGATTTTGTAAAAAAACACCAGCATTTTCAAAAATACTCCAGCCAACCAGTAATGCAGAAATTAATGCACATACGTCTAAGTATGCAAAAGCACCAATCGTATATGGAAACTGATATTTACTTAGGATATAGGCGTATAAAAATTCCCCCTGCATTGTGCCAGCTAAAATAATGAGTAATCGTCCTCTTAGTGTTCTTTGCAATAGAATGGCTAAATAACCAAAGCATATTCCCATCATCCACTCTTTTTTAAATATAATCCAAATAGGATCAAAAATCTCAAACAAATGAAAGGTCACATACGCCATTGAGACAATAAAGGAACAGATAAAATAATAGAAAATAGCTCCTATTTTTTCCTGACTGATCAACGCATAAGATAAAATCAATAAATAAAATCCGCTAGCATAAAATTCAACTTCAGCAAAAGTAAAATGAAAATTTGAAGATATTATTAAGAGTAGAACGAATACCGAAAGCTTCAAACGATATGGATGATGTTTATCTAAAATAAATGTTAAGTACACCCAAAATGACCAACAAATCCAATAAAACATTGCTCCTTCCATTTCCACACACCTCCTATTATTTTCATTATTGGTAATCTTTATGTACTTTCATACTTCCTCGAATAATATTTCCAATGTGTATCATCTTATTAAGAGGAGGTGTGAATCATGGGAAAAGACCGCCAAGAAAAAAAACTAAGAGAAAGTGGAAGAGTTGAATCTGATCGTGACCAGGCATTACACTATCCAGGCGCAACAAAGCTATCCACTCCGGAAGAAGCAAGGGGACTAAACGACGGGAAAAGATAGACAGAAAAAGTAAAAGCTCTCGCAGATGCGAGAGCTTTATTATATCGAACGCTGGCTAAAGCGTTTCGTTTCTATTCCCCTCTGGCTAAGCCAATGGAAGGTTTCACCTGTAATCATGAGAGGTGCTCTTTGTAAGTCTGAAATAGAATTAGCTCCTAAAGCAGTCATAATCAATTTTAACTCGTAATGAAGGGATTCCACTTCGTTATACAAGGATTCCATTCCATTTTCTACAAGAATGCGTAAAAAATGTCCGGCAAATCCGATTGCGTTCGCACCGATGGCTAACCCCTTTGCTAAATCACTAGCTGATAAAAACCCACCAGAGCCTATAATTGATGCTTGATGTACAGTAGAGGCTTCTATGATTGATACCGGTGTTGGAATACCCCATTGGTGGAAAAACGGCAGGGCTTTTTCTCTACGTTTATTTTCTATCTCCGCAAAATTCGTTCCCCCGGCACCTCCCACATCCACTGCAGCTACCCCTACAGAAATAAGGGATTGGACCGTTTCTTTAGCCATACCAAAACCAACCTCTTTAACAATTACAGGTACATCAACATGTTCGACAATGGTTTCAATTCTTTTTAAGGCACCTGAAAAATCTCGGTCTCCCTCAGGCATGGTTAATTCTTGAATAACATTTAAATGTATTTGTAATGCATTTGCTTCAATCATATCAATTGCCGCTTTAGCATTTTCAACTGTTGCTTCACTGCCGAGATTAGCTATAAGAATCCCCTTTGGATTCTCTTTTCGGACGATTTCATAAGTAAACCGCTCACTTTTATCTTTCAGTGCAGACATTTGTGAACCAACTGCCATAGCTAATCCCATCTGGCTAGCTATCATCGCCAATTCTTGGTTAATTCGATACGTTTTTTCACCGCCGCCGCCAGTCATCGCATTGATAAAAATTGGCGAACTTAAAGAAAGTTCGCCAATTTTGTGGTCTAATCGTACATCGGACACACTGATATCTGGTAAGCTTTGATGAATAAATTTAATATCATCAAAAAAAGGTAAGCTGTTTTGCCTTTTTTGAAGGGCAAAGCGAATGTGATCCCATTTTCGTTCCGATCTAGACACTTAATATCACCATTATTTTCCTAGATTCTTTAATTTATCGCCAATCATTTCACCTAATTGGAAGCCTTTTGACTCTTCTGGAAGCTCATAATCAAAGTTTTCTTCAAACTCTTTCTCGAGCAGTTCTTTAATACTAAGTGATAATCTTTGATCCTGTTCATTTGCATCAAGCACTTTTACTTTTACTTCTTGCCCTTCTTTTAGTACCTCGTGTGGTGTACCAATATGCTTATGTGCAATTTGAGAAATGTGAACAAGTCCTTCTACACCAGGGAACACCTCTACAAAAGCACCATAAGATACTAATCTTTTTACTACACCATCTAAAATACTTCCTTTTGGTGCTTTTTCGGAAATGTTTGACCATGGTCCAGGTAAAGTCTCTTTTATTGATAAGGAAATTCTTTCATTATCTCTATCAATACTTAACACTTTCACTTGAACTTTTTGCCCCTCATGGACAACGTCTGTAGGTTTATCAACATGTTCGTAAGATAATTGGGAGATATGAACAAGACCATCAATACCACCAATATCGACGAAAGCACCGAAATCAGTAATCCTTTGAACCGTACCTTCGATTACTTGGCCAACTTGCAATGCTCCAATACGATCTTGCTTTTGTTTTCCTTTTTCTTCTTCTACAACAGCTCGGTGTGAGAGGATTAAACGATTTTTTTCCTTATCGAGTTCAACAATTTTAAAAGTAAGTGTACGTCCTTTATAATCGCTGAAATCCTCTACAAAGTGTGCTTCCACTAGTGAGGCAGGTACAAAACCACGGACGCCTAGGTCAACTACAAGGCCACCCTTTACAACATCCTTCACTTCAGTTTCAAATACTTCGCCACTTTGGAATTGTTTTTCTAAGTTTTCCCATGCCTTTTCAGCATCTACTTTTCTTTTTGAAAGGATTAGTGCTTCTTCTTCAACCTTTAAGACTTCTAATTCTAAATCTTGACCTTCTGACACAGCATCAGTTGCTTTTTCAATATGCAGACTTGAAAGCTCACTAATTGGAATAATCCCATCAAGTTTACTGCCTTGAATAGCCACTAACACTTGCTTTTCCTCGACTTTAGTAACTTGTCCTGTTACTTTGTCACCCACTTCAAAGCTCTTCACTTCTACTTGATTTAGTTCTTCAGTCATTATGTATTCCTCCTTAATCCTTTTACTGAAAAAGTCTATATATGATCTGGTGAATACCACGCAGTAAACACCACATATAAAACATACTTAAAAGAAAAGCTCTGTTCAATTTGCCTGTTGATTTCCGCTCCAGGCACGAGCGGTTCGTGGGTGTTTCGGCGAGCCTCCTCGGCGCTTTCGCCTGCGGGGTCTCCCCTGAACCATACTCCCACAGGAGTCTTCGTGCCTTCCGCTCCAATTAACAGGGTGTAAAAATCAACACTATTCTTTAACACAGTCAAAAGAAAAGAATTTTCAAAAAAAATCCCTTTTTAATAACTTCTTACAAATAGACTATTTTGTCAAGCAGAAGCTATTGATGCGCATTTTTTAGTTTTTGAATTTCTGACATAATTAATTCAGTGACTTCATCTGCTGAAGCTTTTGCCGCTCTCATTTCACTCATATCAATTGGTTTCCCATATACCACCTTCAGTTTACTGAAACTTTTATATGGGCCAATTACTGCACATGGTAACACAAAAGCTTCAGACCTTAAAGCGAAAAAACCTGCTCCTGAAAGTCCTTTTCCTAATTCTCCTGTCTTACTTCTTGTTCCCTCAGGAAAAAGACCGAAGACATTCCCTTCCTTTAAGACCTTTAACCCTGACCTTAATGCCTCACGATCCCCAAAACCTCTTTTTACAGGGAAGGCATTACATTTTCTTACAACGTCCCCTAATACAGGAACACGAAAAATCTCTTCTTTCGCCATATAGTGAACAGGACGTGGTGCCATAATGCCTACGACTATAGGGTCAAAATTATGAATATGGTTAGAGCAAAGTAGAACTCCGCCTTCTTTAGGAAAGTTCTCTACCCCAATAGCTTCAATTCTGTACCAAGGTTTAAAAACCCCAGAAACTACCGACTTTGCAAAATCATAAAACGTCACACTTATCCAATCCTTTCGAGCACCAGAGCCATTATTTTTTCAACCACATCTGGAATGGTCAAAGAAGTTGTATCCATTTCAATTGCATCATCCGCTTTTTTCAAAGGTGCTACTTCTCTCTCTGAATCAATCTTATCTCTTCGTGCAATTTCTACCTTCAATTGTTCTAAGTCTGATGGGTATCCCTTTTGCATGTTTTCATTATGACGACGGACTGCTCTTTCCTCTACACTTGCAAGGAGGAATACTTTCACTTCAGCATTGGGTAGTACGTGAGTACCAATATCCCGTCCATCCATTACTACTCCACCACCGACAGCAAATGCTTGCTGCCTTCTAACCATTTCTTTGCGAACTTGCTCATGCTTTGCAACATAAGATACAGAGTTAGTTACTTCTGCAGACCGAATTTCGTCTGTTACATCCTTATTGTCTAAATACACTATTTGCCCTTTTTCTGAGGGCTGTAAATCAATTGTAGTTGATAAAAGCGTGTCCAATAAAGAAGCCTCATCTTCTAAATTAACATGGTTCACAATAGCTTTATATGTTAATGAGCGGTACATTGCCCCAGTATCAATATAAATGTAAGATAGTTTTTCGGCTACAATTTTTGCTACGGTACTTTTTCCGGCTGCAGCAGGGCCGTCAATTGCAATAGATAGTTTCTTTTCCATAAATCCTCCTATATGGCCATCATGATCGTCTTATTTCTCTTCTATTTATTTTACCACAAGATGAAGAAATGCCTCTTTTTTTTAACATTTTAAAAATGAATTATTTAATATAGAATCTTATATAAATAAAAGGCTTTGTTAAACTTGTCTGTTGATTTCCGCTCCAGGCACTTCGCTTTCCGTGGGTGTTTCGGCGAGCCTCCTCGGCGCATGCCCCTGCGGGGTCTCCCCTGAACCATACTCCCACAGGACATTGAATTAGCTTCATTGAATCTACACCGCACGAAGGAAATGCGATAGCATTTTCGAGGATCTTCGTGCCTTCCGCTCCAATCAACAGGGTAAAAAAATCAAAAATGTTCTTTAACACAACCAAATAAAAAAAGCAGGGTGGCCTGCTTTCTTACTTTCCTTGGAAGGTTTGGAGGATCTCTGTGAATGTATTTTCATTTACACCTTCATATTTAGTTAATTGCTTAATTTGAGGAAATACATCCATTTGATGAAAGATTAGTTGTGATAAAAACAGAAAAATAAACTGAATGATAACCACTTTCATTAATATTTGCTCAACTTTTTTCATACCTACCACTCCAGAATCCATATAGTGATAGTATGGGAGTGATTGTTTCATTTTATTCCTAAATTGAAAAGGAGGAAAAGCAAAGCTTTTCCTCATAGTACGTCTTCGTAAATAGCCTCTGCGTTATTAAGCTTTTCGACTTCTTCTTCCATCCCACTTACTGCATTGATAAATATCCGATACGTATCGTTTCCGATTGTCCCCAGGAACTCGTAGCACAACACTTCTTTATTCAGGTCATTAACAATGATTGCTTGCCTGTCCTCCATGACCTTAAAGTTAGGATTGACCTTACTCCGCGCCTGCTCTACAGTAATTGATGGTTTCCCTATTTCCCTAGTTTGGAAGGACTTTAAATATTCATCTGCGGATACGCCAATAATATCACCATTATCTAAAGCAACTTTTACCTTTACTGCCTCAGGATAAATCCTCACTCCATTAACATTCGTAACAAAGTTAAATACGCCGATATTATCATATTGAGTACTTTCAAACACTTCCAAATCTTTAAAACCTGTTTCCTTTAAAAAGGCTGCAGCTTTGTTATCAGCCTCATTTAGACTTATGATCTGTTTTTTTATATCTCGATTATTAATAAACCAAATTGGGTGTCCAGCCTTTTTCGTTATATCCATACTCGCTTCTTGGCCTGTTTGTTTATTTTTAATAGAAACACTGTAAAAACCGTAATTTGAACCCTTACCGTTTTCCGTTACTTTGACCTTTGCATTTCCATCGAAATTCATATATTTTTTCGCAATTTTAACTGCCTCGTCACGTGAAATAGTTTTTCCTTTAATCTTCTTAAAGTTTTCATCCTTTAATTGCATATTAGCAAAAGAAGGACCTAGGTCAGATTCATCATAGCCTGAAACAGTTTTTTCAACTGCTTTAAAGCCATCAATAATCGTATTATCGGTCTGTTCTTTACCAGAAGCAAGTGCCAACTCAACATCCATCCAACGAAGATTGTTTTTTAAAACCATATGCTGAACATTTCTTAGCTCATTCTGAATATCACCTGATTGCTTATATAATTTTTGTAAGGATGCATATTCACTTTTTGATAACGGTTCTTTATCTAAATCTCTGACAGCTGTCCGATAACTAAAGTCACCAATTTTCGCCAAGAACTCCTCTGTTTTATTAAACGGGAGTAAGGTTAATGGAAGTTGCCCAACATCACTATGTGCTTGTGAAGTAATCCGCCATACATCGGCTAATGATGGGGAAAGTGATTTTCTAGAGTTCATTGCCAAAGTCGTTCCGATTTTATCATGCAATAAATCAACTTGATAGGTAAGGTCATGGAATGCTCGTTGATAGCTATTTTCCGCATTTAAAAGAATAGCATTTTTCTCCTGGTGCTCTTGATACCCCCAATATGCTGTTCCTGCAACGCCTACGACGAGTATTCCTATTAATATTCCTCTAATCAATTCTATTCACCTCTCTACTTACAAAAAATATGTTTCCCGATTCGTTTAATTTGAGGTCTACCCCAAATCCAACCACTAGTGGCCGTGTCTGGGTTAAAATAATACAATGCTTCACCTGTTGGATCCCAGCCATTTATCGCATCCATAACCGCTTTCTTTGAACTCTCATTTGGGGTTAACCAAATTTGCCCATCAGCCACCGCAGTGAATGCTCCTGGCTCAAATATCACTCCAGAAACAGTGTTAGGAAATGTTGAACTATTAACCCTGTTTAGGATAACAGCCGCTACTGCCACTTGACCAATATATGGTTCTCCACGTGATTCCCCATGAACAGCATTGGCTATTAAACGGATATCATTTTGTGAAAACCCATTTGGCGTGTTTGCTGCGGTTGGTTTTTTAGAAGCCGCTGCTTTTGGTGCTGTTGCCTTAGGTGCAGGAGACTTGGTTGTTCCATTATTTGCAGGCGCCTTTTTGGCTGGCGCTTTTGGACTAGGTGCTGTTTGCTTACTTTGATTAACCCCGCCATAATGGGTAAACTTTTTACCTGTGTTGATTTGTTTCTTCACAAACTGTTCATTATATTTACTAGCTTTGGCAAGTTTAGCCTTTGTTCCTGTCCCTGCCAATCCATCAATTGGTAATCCAAATTCATATTGAAAGTTTCTTAAAGCCCAATATGTACTCCATCCAAATACTCCATCGATTTTCCCATTATAGTAGCCAATATACTGAAGCCTGGACTGCAACTCAATGACATCATCTCCTACTGCTCCTTTTTGAATGACTTGGCCGGAAAAAGCATGGGCCTCATGATTTACCATAAAAGAAAATGGCATAGTAAAGAAAAAGATAACTAAGAAGCATTTGATTAGGATTTTTTTCTTTAACATGGAATAATAACCCCCATAATGAATCTTTTTAACAGTAACCCTATTTTTTGTTATCTCGGTGTTTTTATTCCATTTTAAACAAATAATTAAAAAAACCCCTCAAGAGTGAAGGGTTTTCTGAACTGAATACTGTTTTTTCATATGAGTCGCACTCAATACCTTTGCTTTTTTTACTTTCCTTAAGCCAAACCACCATAGGAAAATCATGAACGGAAAAATAATAAACAACCAATGTTCTTGTGAAATTAATATAAAATCATATGATCCGTGGAGAAGAAATGGCAATAGTAACGAGAGAATCACCCATTTTACTTTCATCCCCTCAGTAAACTTGGCTTTTCCAATATAAAATCCCATAATAACCCCAAAAAGGGCATGACTTGAAACTGGTAAAAGTGCACGAGTGACTGCATGTTCAATTCCGTTAGCCAAAAGATAAAAAATATTTTCAACTGTTGCAAATCCAAGTGAAACAGCTACTCCATATACAATTCCATCAAAAGGTTCATCAAACTCAACGTGCTGGTAAACAGCATAAAAAAGAATAAACCATTTGAAAAATTCCTCGAGAAGACTGGAGCTAAGAAACGCATTAATCAAATCAGACTTTAATAAATGTTCCGTTTCAAGCACATGTTGAACAAACATAATTGGAAACACAAGTAGTGCTCCATATAGAAATGTCCGAAGAACAAAGGAAATCGGCTCTGAGTCGTATTCATCTTTTAAATAAAAATAACTTAGTAAGGCCAGTCCGGGGGCAATCCCGGCTGATAATATTCCAAGCATGATGAACCTCTTTTCAAATCCGTTTTCTTTATCGTATCATGGAACCTTTATAAAGAAAATGATAGTTTGATTTTTCAAAAATGAATATCCTTCAATCCACTAGCCATGGCGACTGCCAATTTAATCCTTGCCTTTTTAGAGTCATTGTCACTGCCAAGAATTATCCCTTTTTTATAAAGGTCATAGGCACTTCCTTCGTAATCATAGGTCGTATAAACTGCTCCTTCTTCCGCACTAGTTGTGACCACTAATTTTATTCCTGCTGCTATCGACTTTTCAATTTCTTCCATCATTAACGGGGCTACCTGACCTCGTCCAACTCCTTCAAGTACAATACCCGCAACACCCGCTTCTCGAGCAGCCTTAACAAATTTCCCATCAGCACCAATGTAGCATTTAATAATTTCAACCTGCGGAATAGATGATTGGATGTTAAAATATTCTCTTTTAATTGGTTTTTGAAAAACCTGTACTTTATCATTATCAATAATTCCGAGATATCCAAAACCAAAAGCATTAAACCCTTGTATATTTGATGCATGTTCCTTTTTCACATATCTAGCAGCAAAGATTCGTTCATTAAAAACAACAACTGTTCCCACGTCAGTCAAATCACTAGAACATGCAGAATAAATAGCATGCCGCATATTTATATATACATCGCTACCTTGATCTTCGGGAGAACGTTGTGAGCCAGTAACAACAATAGGTCTGGAATCATTAATAGTTAAATCAAGAAAATAAGCAGTTTCCTCCATTGTATCCGTACCGTGTGTTACGACCACTCCTGAAACAGCTTCATCTTTAAAATATTCTTCGATTTTATTCTTTAGGACTATTAAATCATCAAATGTAATATGAATACTTGCTTTTTGAAAAACAGATTCGACTATCACTTCAATATCATTCGGTAAATTACACATAGATGCCAGTTCTTCCCCTGTTATAGCACCTGAAGCTAATTTACCTGAATCCTTATTCGGTTTACTAGCAATTGTCCCACCAGTTGTTAATAATACCACCTTATTCATCTGCACTCACCCTTTGCCTTCTTTTTCTACTATTGATTGTGCAATTTGCCCACCATGAAATCTACCATTTTCAATAAAGATTTCATTTGCATTATTTCCTGCGGCAATGACACCTGCAATATAAATTCCCTCTATGTTTGTCTCCATTGTGTCCGGGTTAAAAAGCGGCCTTCCTGTTTCCTCATCAATTTGAATGCCCATTGTTTTCAAAAACTGATGATCTGGATGGTACCCTGTCATAGCAAAAACAAAATCATTTCGAATCTTGTGTAGTTTACCATCCTTTTCATAAACAAGATGGTCCCCTGTAATTTCCTTTACATGAGCCTGAAATTCCATAACAATTGTACCGTTTTTAACTAATGAATCAAATTCTGGGAGAATCCATGGTTTAATACTTGGAGAGTAGTCCTCCCCTCGATAAAGGACGGTCACCCTTGCACCTGCCTTAACAAGTTCTATAGCAGCATCCACACTAGAGTTTTTTCCTCCGATAACACAAACATCTTGGTCAAAGTAGGGATGAGCTTCCTTAAAATAGTGAAAAACCTTTGGCAGGTCTTCCCCCGGTACTTTCATATAATTCGGATGGTCATAGTAACCAGTTGCTACAACAACATACCTAGCACTATATGTCCTCACATTTGTTTCAACTAGAAATACTTCTCCGCTGCTGGATACTTTAGTAACCGTCTCGAATGAATGAATACGTAATTGTTTTCGTTTGGCGACTTCTCTATAGTAAACTAGCGCTTGATTCCTTTTGGGTTTGTAGCTATCTGTTATGAAAGGCACTTCACCAATCTCTAATTTTTCACTTGTACTAAAAAAGGTTTGATGTGTCGGGTAATGATATATAGAATTAACCAGATTTCCCTTTTCAATAATCAAAGGCTTTTTCCCAATTTGTTGTAATGAAATTGCTGCAGCTAATCCACAGGGACCCCCACCTATTATAATTACATCTTCAATTTCCAACTTGGTACATCTCCTTAAAATTTCAAATATATGAAGTAGATTGTAATTTCACATAAAAAATCTCCTACCGTATAATGATAGGAGATTTTTTAAAGTGTTTCAAGAACAAAAGGTTTCTATTTAAATCCAGCCTCTAAAGCGACTTGCTTCCGCCATTTTTCTAACCCCAACCATATAGGCTGCAAGACGCATATCTATGCGACGCGTTTGAGCTGTATCATAAATACTTTTAAATGATTTAACCATTACTTTTTCAAGTTTTTCCTCTACTTCTTCCTCAGACCAGTAGTAACCTTGGTTATTTTGAACCCATTCAAAATAAGATACTGTTACACCGCCCGCAGAAGCAAGGACATCTGGAACAAGTAGAATTCCACGTTCTGTTAGGATTTCGGTTGCCTCTAAAGTGGTTGGACCGTTAGCCGCCTCCACTACTATGCTTGCACGAATGTTACGGGCATTTTCTGCAGTAATTTGATTTTCAATTGCAGCAGGTACAAGAATATCACATTCAAGCTCTAACAATTCTTTATTGGTGATGGTATTGTTAAATAATTTTGTAACCGTACCAAAACTATCGCGTCTATCTAATAGATAATCTATATCCAAACCATTCGGATCATACAAGGCACCATATGCATCAGAAATTCCCACTACGATAGCTCCTGCATCGTGCATGAATTTTGATAAATAACTTCCTGCGTTTCCGAACCCTTGAACAACAACCTTGGCACCTTCAATTTGAATGCCTTTCTTTTTAGCCGCTTCACGTATACAAATGGTTACACCTTTCGCAGTTGCAGATTCACGTCCATGTGATCCACCTAGGACAAGGGGTTTACCAGTGATAAATCCTGGAGAATTAAATTCATCTATCCGGCTATATTCATCCATCATCCACGCCATGATTTGCGAGTTAGTAAATACGTCTGGCGCTGGAATATCTTTCGTTGGCCCAACTATTTGGCTGATTGCTCGTACATATCCTCGGCTTAGTCTCTCAAGCTCTCTAAAGGACATATCACGTGGATCACAAACGATACCACCTTTACCACCACCGTATGGAAGGTCAACTATACCACACTTCAAGCTCATCCAAATGGAAAGGGCTTTCACTTCTGTTTCAGTTACACCTGGATGGAAACGGATTCCACCCTTTGTTGGACCAACCGCATCGTTATGTTGTGCACGGTAGCCAGTAAATATTTTAATAGAACCGTCATCCATTCTTACTGGAATTTTCACTGTCATCATACGCAACGGTTCTTTCAAGAGCTCATATACTTCTTCTGGATAACCTAATTTTTCAAGGGCCTTATGTATAACCGTCTGCGTTGATTTCAACACATCATGATTTCCCTCTTGATTAGTCTTTTCATTAGCTTTTTCGGCTCCCATTTGTAATCCTCCTAAGAAATTGCTTTTACGAATGTTGTCCGCTTTCAGAGACAAGTATACACGTTTAATTGATTTATGCAAGAAGAAAAATGCACATGTAGATAATTTATTGCGCAAACTTGTAAACGCTGTCATTCCTATTTTAATAGGGAATCTTATAAAATTCTACTCCTATTTTGTTATTCTTAGTCCATAAACAGAGAGAAGGGACCGAAGCCCCCTCGAAAAAAATGTTACTATAATATTTCACTTAAAATATAGAAGTATAGTTTCCACTGTTTTATTTTCAACAATTACTTTGCCATATTCAGCGAGAATGTAAGTACTAATGATGGATGGGTTTCCAAATTCCGATAATATACAGGCAGCTACTTCTTTTTTTGTCGTATCCACCTGGTCCATCAGAAGATAATACCGGTTATTTAGGATATATAAACTGCCTCCCCTTATATCTGCAATGGATAACCTTTTTGAAAGGTCTATGATATCCTCAAAGTCTTTAAATTCATATAAAAGATCCTCACAGCCTTCAAGCCTAACCTGCATTTCAATAAATCCATCATACAATAAATCTTCATCATCATCTTTTACATCGTCGACTGTAATGATTAATATCATCCCTTGAGCTTGAAGGGAGAAAATCTCAACTGCCACTGAACCTTGTATTTCTACATCAAACTCCTCACTTGCCTCTTCAAGCATATCATGAAAGAGCTGGTTCCATTTGCTTGAATCCTTCCATATATCTTCTTTCGATAGCCCTCTTTCAAATAAATCATCAGAGGTTAAAAATATTTTAATCTTATTGGCCGTTAAGCGTTCTAAGCGCATGCTTTTGCCCCCTGCCGTAACATAACTCTTATTTTCAGTGTATGCCTCAAGGGGTTATTGGTGATTTGTCTACATAGACCTATTGTTTTTGCTCCCTGCTTAGCGTTATTAGGTGTGTTTCAGCAGGTGCCCCTAATCTTAGAGGAAGAGCTGTCGTTCCATATCCGTTACTAATGAGAAGTGTGGTATTTGCTAACTTTTTAATACCGCCTCTTTTGTAGGGACTATAACCAAAAATATGTATTTGCCCCCCGTGAGTATGTCCGCTTAACACTAGACGAATACTGTGTTCTGGAACTATCTTCTCAGTAATGTTTGGATAGTGGCATGCTAAAATTTTGAAACTACTTTCCTCAGCATCTTGAAGGGCATAATCAAGTCGATCTCGGTTTTGATTTAAATCATCTACACCCAATAAACATAATTTCTCTCCCAGTCTGGATTCAAAGGTAACTGCTGTATTATCTAACACTTTAACACCTGCATCTAGCAAAATAGCATCTAATTCGTGATAATCCACTTCATAGTCATTGTTTCCCCAAACAAAATATACAGGGCCTACCCGCTTTAACTTCATTAAATTGGCTTTAACCTTATCAAAGGATACACCTTTTTCTGTTAAGTCTCCCCCGATTACAACAAAATCCGCCTTTCCCTTAACTAAGTTAATAATGGTATCTGAAATCTCTCTCCTATGTATATCTGAGATAAAAAACAGTGAAACATTGCCTAAGGATTCCGGAAAGTCTGGAAAGACCAGCTTATGTTCCAAAACTTTATTTCTGAAAGCTTCCAATAACATATATACAAGTAGGCATGCCCCAAGTATGCATAGGACTACCAATAAAATAATCATTATCATTTTTCCCCTTTGCTGTCTTATTGTTTTACGGAAATAATACCATAAACCATACTTAAACTAAAAAAAACAAACGTGTGCTCCCAGCCCAATTGAAAAAGTAAGAAGAATACTACTAAGAGTCCTACAATTTTGTAAAAAAATAACAATTTTAAATGAAAATCTTTTTTCCAGGTTCTTTTAGCTGTATGTATGATCATTCGAATTTGAATTCCCACACAGATGATTCCGATAAAAAAAGCTAAAGAAGCAGCAAAAAATTTTATTGGATTCACAACAAGACTAATAAAAAAATCAGATAGGACGAACGGATGTGTAATTGGTATCCATTTGATTGTTAAATAGCCGGATAAGAAAGTGACTAGCAGCATAACTACATTAAAATACATGAAAATCCCTCCCATATAAATGTATGAGAGGGATTTTATTTCTTTACCGATTTGGAGGTAATTAGTCTTCTTGAATACTCAAGATACGAAAACCATGCTCTTCTAGCTTTTTCGTAAACCTGTCGATATTGTCTTTCTTTTCAATCTTCATAACGATTCTTCTCACTAATTTATCAGTTTCATCAAATGTTACAAGTGAAATGATATGTTCATGGAAGTGATGGG
The DNA here is from genome assembly GCF_030915525.1 of Neobacillus sp. PS2-9. NCBI lineage: Bacteria > Bacillati > Bacillota > Bacilli > Caryophanales > Bacillaceae > Neobacillus > Neobacillus sp. PS2-9. The sequence continues at coordinate 1,820,001 of NZ_CP133269.1, read as the reverse complement.
CAATTTCAGATAAGCGGGCAATACGACCTTCCGTTTCAACTGAAGTGAATGCAATTCTAACACCTGGACGATTTACTCCAAAAGCACTTTCAAAAGAGCTAATGACATCAGAACGAGTCACCACTCCAAGGAATTTTTTAGTTGAATCCACTACTGCCAATAAAGGAAAATCCTTCAGGTCAATGAGTGTTTTCTCAAATAGTTCCTCACCTTGCAAAAACTTATCCTGGTGTGTAACAACATCTTTAACAAAAGTCGAGGTTAAATACTCTTCCTTTTGTTTATTGGAAAGAAAATAGTTTTCATAGATCTTATATCTGGTCGCTACCCCTAAATATTGATCTCCATGTAAGACAGGTAATCCGTCAATCTGATAATTCTCTAACATGTCCAAAGCATCCTTCAACGTTATATTATCCTGTGCGGTATAACACTCATGCTTTGGTATCATTATATTTTTTACGAACAATTCCCATCACCTCAAAATAATAATCCATTCTTCTCATTATACTTCTACAAACAGATAATAAAACCCTTTAATATCTTAAAGTTTTATGTCATGAAACGATATTTTTTTCATAAGATTAATTGATGTTGAATATAGGGAGGGCTACAATGAATACTCATTTTAAAACATATCATCCTTACGTGAGTCCGTTCGACCCTTGTGAGCCAATACTAGAAAAAACTTATTCCACTCCACCTCATTTATATATGGGATTCCAGCCACCGAACCTTCCACAATTTTCTCCACTAGATGCACTTAAAGCTGGAACGTTATGGAAGGACCTTTATGATCCTTACTTTAATTCTTCTGAAAAAGCGCAAGGGGGTCTATCCACATGAAACAGGTACCCGCTGAATATTATCAATTAATGGAACAGCTCCAAGCAGTTGACTTTGTTTTAGTCGAGCTAACCCTATACTTAGACACACATAACGATGACCTTGAAGCTATTAATCAATTCAATCATTATGCAAAAGAAAGAAAACGATTGAAAAAGCAATTTGAAAGTCAATTTGGTCCCTTGTTGCAATACGGGAACAGTTACTCTGGCTATCCTTGGAACTGGGATGACACACCATGGCCTTGGCAGGTTTAGTATTGAACAGTTGTATCGGAGCCGGTTACTGAAAAAAGTTTAAAAAGGAGGGATTTTCATTCATGTGGATTTACGAAAAAAAACTTCAATACCCTGTACGAGTGAGCACATGTAATCCAACATTAGCAAAGTATTTAATTGAGCAATATGGAGGTGCAGATGGAGAACTTGCCGCTGCCCTCCGGTACTTAAACCAAAGATATACTATTCCTGATAAGGTAATTGGGCTTCTTACAGATATCGGAACAGAAGAATTTGCTCACCTCGAAATGATTGCTACAATGGTCTATAAATTAACGAAAGATGCAACACCAGAGCAATTAAAAGCCGCTGGACTAGGGGAACATTATGTCGATCATGACAGTGCCTTGTACTATCATAATGCTGCGGGAGTACCGTGGACAGCAACATATATTACGGCTAAAGGAGATCCTATTGCTGACTTATACGAGGATATTGCGGCAGAAGAAAAGGCACGGGCTACTTATCAATGGTTAATAAACATAAGTGATGATCCGGATATTAATGATAGTCTTCGATTTTTACGTGAACGTGAGATTATTCACTCCCTTCGCTTCCGTGAAGCTGTGGAGATATTAAAGGAAGAACGCGACAAGAAAAAATTTTTTTAATGAAAGGCTTTGTTAAACTTGCCTGTTGATTTCCGCTCCAGGCACTTCGCTTTCCGTGGGTGTTTCGGCGAGCCTCCTCGGCGCATGCGCCTGCGGGGGCTCCCCTGAACCATACTCCCACAGGAGTCTTCGTGCCTTCCGCTCCAATCAACAGGGTGTAAAAATCAATATTGTTCGTTAACACAGCCTAATGAAAATAAGAAGCAGAAACGACTCTGCTTCTTATTTTTTTTCGTGGTAGAGGTTAATATCGTATTTTTTCTTCATAGTTTCAAACACAACATGACGATTCTTCCATTCATCTTCCTTTTTCCATAAATCTTTGCTCCGATCGACAATTTCACATCTTAGTTCCTGATATTCCTTTTCCTTCTTCTCTTTTTGTTGTTTTAACACATTCATGGACCCTAGTCCAATAAGCACGATTGATAAAAGCGACACACTGAATGAATCATTGATAGTTGCGGATAATACAGCTAAAAAAGAATAAGAAAAATGCAGATAAATCGTAAAATAAAAATACGCCATAAAGATTAAAGCAAGGGAAAGAGTCGCATATATCGAAATATAATGCCATAGTTTTGTATCATCAAACTTTTTTTTCCGTTTTCTCACGTTTTCTAACATTTGTTTAGTTGCTTGGTCGGTATGTTCAAGTAATTGGATTGGAGAATCCATTCTTATCCCTCCATTTCTCCATATATACTTATGAACTTGTCCTTCACAATATGTTTTTTTCCATAAAAAAACCGACCAAAGGATGATCGGTTAGTTGTTTAATGGGATTTTTAACACTTGACCAGCATAAATATTTTCACTGGTTAAATTGTTCGCCTTTTTAATAATGTCTATCCCTTTTTGAGACTGGTAATAATCCATTGCAATTCGAAATAGACCCTCACCAGGCTGGACCTTATGATATTTTACTCTTACAGTGGGCTCTGTCTTTTTTGTTACTGTTTGTGTACTACTGTTTTTATCTGTTTGTTGTTGATCACCCGGGGCTTTATTAGAACTAGCAGGCACACTCTGGGTGGGTTGCTGACTACTATCATCGGTTGATTTCTCTTCTACCAAAGGAACTTCACTTTGTTCCTTAGGACTACTCACATTTGAATCGTTTTGAATATGATCCTCAGTTTTTACAGAATCCGCCTTGCTTTCATCTTCATTATTGTCGAGATTAATGGTTTCATATCCGATAGAATCGCTTGAGGTTTTTTCTGTACCTAAGATTTTTTTACCGTTATCACGATATGAAATAACACTAAAGATAATAATAGGTAAAAGGATAAAGCATACGACTAATAATCGAATCACAGGAAATCTTAGCTTCCATTTTGTTTTCTTCTTTTTTTGCCGATGGATTTGTTCTCGTGGTGGTAATTCATCACCGTACTCCACTTTTTCATTTATTTTTTGGATTCGTTGTTTTAACCTTTCCGCTTGGTCCCTATATGGTTCTTCTTTATTCATGGAGACCCCCCTCATGTTGGACATCAATTGGTGAACGTTTAAATTTTATATATATACCTAAGAGAAAATCAATGACAAAATGCATAGTAATTGTAACAACTAAGTTATTTGTAAAAGCATAAATACTTCCGATTAAAAAGCTAAGGACAATAATATTTAAAAACAAGAACCAATTAAAAAGGTATCGATAATGAATGATAGCAAAAATAATACTGGCAAATAGTAGTCCAACCTTTGTTTGTATAATCCCTCTAAAAAGTAATTCTTCACTAAATGCTACAAATGCCGCAATGAAAAAGATATGAGGGACCGATTTATTCTTAAAAATTCTTTCATTCAATCCCCCATCATCATAAAAAGAAGAAGGCAAAATTCTCATTAATATTATATCTATGATGACTACTGCCACACCTGCAGGAATACCTATTACAATTATGTTCCGATCCATTAAATCAAAAGACTTTAGATAAGAAAAATGGTCAAATAAAAATAGCCCTAAAATGAAAGAAATGACTAAAAGAATGACCTGTGTTAAATATAAATGTTTAAGTAGCTCTTTATCAGTTAAGCTGGCGATTAATTCGTTATACTTCTCTTTCATTCACTCATCTCGCTATTTAATAAAATTTTGGCTAAATAATCCTTCCAGTCTCCCTCACTGTGTCTTCCTAATGAAAGCTTTCCGTTTGATTCATAGCTCTCTAGATGAATCCCACATCTATCGCAGCATAATGAAACCTTGGAGGTGAGTGTTTCTTCAAAATATTCCAGGATTAATTCACGCCTGCACGTCGTTGATTCAATCCATTTTCTCATTTGAAAAATATTACTTTTTTTGATTCTTATTCTTTCTTTAACAAACTCTGAAATTGTATCTCGTAAAGTGTTAATACTGATACCCGGTTTATATCTATGGTGTATTAACTCCTCAAGTATTCTCCACTGTATCTCAGTAAAGCCTCCGTAATCTCTTAAGTCACTATGGAGATTAATTCCACCATTGTCTAACTGTTGGGTTTGCATAATTTGCTGGAACAACCAATCTATTTGCTGTACTGATGGAAGCTCACCCTCCGCAAGCTGAATTGGTAGTTGTTCATCACCTGGAGAATATAGGAGAATCGCAATACTAGGACTGCCATCTCGCCCTGCACGTCCAATCTCCTGAAGATAAGACTCCATTTGCATTGGCATGTGATAATGAATAATAAAACGAATATTTTCCTTATTCACTCCCATTCCAAAAGCACTTGTTGCACATATTACATCTAGTTGATCATTAATAAATTGTTGTTGGATCAGAATTCTTGTGTTTTGCTCCAGTCCCCCATGATAGGCCATAGCCTGACAGATTCCTTTTTCAACTAATAAAGAAGCCACTTGTTCGGCAATTTTTTTACTTGAAAAATAAATGATTCCAGGTTTCTGCACTTTAGAGACAAGTTCAACTATACGATTCTGCTTTTCATCGAAATTAGCCAATTCTTCAACATAAAAAGAAATATTCGGACGATCAATCGTTGATTCAATTTTATTAACCACTTCCAACCCAAGTGATGAAATAATATCTTCCCTTACATTCATAGTAGCAGTAGCCGTTAGTGCTAATGTTAAGGGATTTCCCAGTTTTTGACGAATATCCCCTAGTTTTGAATAATCTGGTCGAAAATCAAAGCCCCATTGTGAAATACAATGAGCCTCATCCACTACGAACAATGAAACGGTAAGCTGTTGAAGCCTTCTAATAATAAATGGAATCGCCAGCATTTCAGGAGAAATAAATATATATTTATAATTGTTCAACCGATTCAGCACTTTGTTCCTTTCTTCTACAGGAAGAAAGGAATTCAATGCAACGACCCTTTTTTCTCCAAACCGATTCATTTGCTCTACTTGATCCTGCATAAGGGATAAAAGTGGAGAAACAATTAAAATCTGACCTTTTAGGATATAACCAGGAAGCTGGTAACATAATGATTTCCCGGTACCAGTTGGGAGCATGGCCAATGTGTGTTTCCCTTCAAGCAAGGAGGTAATGACTTCCTTTTGTCCTGTTTTAAATGAATGATAACCAAAATATTTCTCTAAAAGTATCTCTAGTTCCATGATTTATCACCATATTTCGCTAAGACTAACCTTATTTGAAAATATGTTGCTGTATTCAATTTGTCCTTAATCACCTTTAGTTGTCTTGTTCCCGATTTTCGAGAAATGGATAAAATCTCCTCTTGTAGATTTTTGCTCACATATGAATCAATGGAAAAATCATTTACATGTAATGCAAATTCAACAAGATGATCTTCAATAGTACTCATTTTCAACTGTCTAAAATTGGCAATGTGGTCGAGCGGATATCCCTGATTTAATAAATCCCATGTTTTCCTAGATGATAGAGTTAATTCATTTGTTTGTTTAAGGCCGCGAATAAGTAAAGGTAAAATGCTAAATTGACCTGCTTCCTGTCCAATCTTTTGTATTAAATAATGAAGGATTTGAATAAAAGCAAGGTGGTAATCGTGCACATCCATCTCTACCTTTCTAGCTGTCTGTTGTGGCGTTAAACCAATCTGTTTAAAACCAGTCAGCCGAAAAACAAAAATGGATGGGTCCACACCTTTATAATGATCAAAACAACTGACCAATTCAGCAAAAACCAATTCACCTACTTCTTTCTTTGGAATTTTTATCTCTTTTAATACGCTTTTCAACCATTGGTGGTGTTCTTTATTTTTTTGTATGGGAATATATCTTTTCTCCCCGTATACGAGATTCGAAGTAACCTGAATGAATAACGATAGTCTTTCCCAAAATAAATTTGTAATTGAATGATAATTCCACCCATCCAAATAAGACGTTGGTGGATTTTTTTCAAGGAGTGTCTTCCCATGAGTGGTAAGATGGTATCGCTGATCACCATGAAAGGAGATTTGATTTTGGTTTATCATGGATTGGATAATCTCTTCAAAAGTGTCTCTCTTTAGGGGTTCATAAATACCAAAAAAATGTTTCAAAGAAAACAGATGGGCATCCTGAATCGTTTGAGATGACTTTTTTCCATTAAGTAAATGAAAAATGGAATAAACTGTTCGCTCGCAATTTAGTTGTTTTAAGCAATAAAGAATAATGGATTCTATCTGCTTCAATCCACCTCACCACTTTTTCCTGTTTATATTCGACAAAATATCCAATTTTTCTATTATTATTTTAACATGAAATTGAGGTACTTGTTGCTGAAAATTGTGTAACTTTAAGAAAATCAATTTACCGATGGAAGGCTATAATAACATTTTTCTATTGAAAAGTTGCCCATACAGTTTTACAATAGAAATGAGTTATGCGTTTCCATTTTGCAATGGAAATTAGCAAGAATATTATTGTTAATTTACTGGGAGGTTTTTTTCATGGCAAAGTACACAATTGTTGACAAGGAAACATGTATCGCTTGTGGTGCATGTGGCGCAGCAGCACCAGATATCTATGATTACGATGATGAAGGTATTGCATTTGTAACACTTGATGATAACGAAGGTATCGTTGAGATTCCAGATGTATTAATCGATGATATGATGGATGCATTTGAAGGTTGCCCAACTGATTCAATTAAAGTTGCAGACGAACCATTTGATGGTAATGCAACTAAATTTGAATAATATTTTGCTAATAATATATTCTTAAGCTACTACCCCTCCTAAAAAAATAGGAGGGGTTTTCCATTATTTAAAAATAAGGCTGTGTTAAAGAACAATGTTGATTTTTACACCCTGTTGTTTGGAGCGGAAGGCACGAAGACTCCTGTGGGAGTATGGTTCAGGGGAGACCCCGCAGGCGCTAGCGCCGAGGAGGCTCGCCGAAACACCCACGAACCGCTCGTGCCTGGAGCGGAAATCAACAGGCAAGTAACAGAGCCTAAAAAAAAAGACAAAGGCCCGAAAATGGACCTTTGTCTTTTTTATGCCCCTTTAATGATTGAAAATTTATTAATCCATGACTGCATCCGAATAAATAACAACATGAAGATGAATGACATCATTACACCCTTCAATATATTAAAAGGCAGTATAGCTGGAACGACTAGATTTCGCATATCTGGAAATCCCATTAATACCGTATAGGCCGGTAAAATGATGATGTAATTTAAGATGCTCATAATCACAGCCATTGTGACGGTTCCAACAACTAAAGCTAGTGTCATCCCTTTTTTTGTTTTTAGTTTGTTGTATACATAATATGTCGGAAGAACAAACACAATACCAGCTAGGAAATTAGCAATATGACCTACAGGAATTCCCGTTTGGCTTCCAGTCGCAAGATAGTTAAGCACATTTTTGAAAAACTCAACCAATATACCCGCAATCGGGCCAAAAATTAATGCAGCAATTAAAGCAGGAATATCACTGAAATCAACAAATAAAAAGTTCGGAAACAACGGCAGCGGAAAGTTTAGTAGCATTAACAGATATGCAATACTACTTAGCATGCCAATTGAAACATAGGCCTTAACATTCATTTTCTTCGTTTTCTTCATTTTTTCCATCTTCCTCTCTCCTTTTTTGATCCATCACGTTAGGAAGAGAGGTTCAGCAAAAAGACGATCTCAAGAATAAAAATACCCTCAAGCAATTAACTTGAGGGAGTTTACAAAGGCACGCTTAATAAACGTCCATTGAGATATCATTTTTGAACGTCTGCAGAACCTCCATCTTCTCCCATCCAGACTATACTGTCGGCTTTGGAATCACACCAAATCCTGCCCATACAGGCTCGCGGGCTTAGAGCAATGCTCAATACCGCCGATCGGGAATTTCACCCTGCCCCGAAGATAGATCGATATTAAATTACAAGTTTAATTATAATGGAGGACAAAGATTTTGTTAAGTAAAAGGTTTGCTATTTTTCTTTTTTGTAACATATATTGAAAAAACCTGCAGAAGTAAAGTCTGCAGGTTTAGCTATTTTTGGATAATTAATATTTGTTTTGGTCTAATCAAATCAGAGGTCAGCTGGTTTAATTCTTTAATTTTATTTATAGTTGTATTTCTTTTCTTTGAAATAGAGTACAAGGTATCACCTTGTTTAACGATATAAGTGTCCTTTATTGACGATTCAGTTGTTTGAAGTTTGCTATTATCGTCACTCGTGTGAAAATGTGAACTAGCCTCTAGTATATGATCACCTATACTAGCTACTCCCCCTTGAACTGTTTCACCCACATCTGCTTTCCCAAGTAGAACTTCCGGATCCAACGCAAATTTCTTATCGTATCTCCACTCTAATTGATGTGTTTCAAAGTGAAGGTGTGTTCCTGTAGCTTGTCCTGTTTTTCCCATCTTGCCAATCATATCACCTTGCTTAACGCTTTGTCCCACCATAACATATCTCTTGTTTAAATGAGCATATACTGTTACAAAATTACTTGGGTGTTTTATAAATACCACATTACCATATGTAGTAGAAAAATAGGATTTTAAAACCACACCATCTTCAACAGCAAGAATAGGAGTATCTATGCTTCCGGCAATATCAATACCTTTATGTTTTCCATTTCTTGTTCCATAGGTGTCAGATATAATCCCATCTGACGGCCAAATCCAGCGCTCTTTAACTTCAGCCGTTTCAGGTGTACTTGCTGCCTCTGTATGTCGTCCACCTAAAAATAATAAACTGACACAAAGCGCCATAATTATGGCAATAAGAAACCTCTTTATGTAGTCACGCATTCCTTTCTTTTCCTCCTTAAACTTTTCCTCTCCTCCACACTATGTTAAAACCCTTCTATTTAGAACATATTGGTTTTTGAAGAGGGAATTGCACATACTTGTTATAATTTGGAGACCATTGTTATTTTATACAAAAAAAATCAACCTAAAACGGTTGACCTTTTTCATTTATTGGATTGAACGCAAATTCGGAGCTACTGGTACTTGGTTTTCCTTTGTTAAATCAAATGGACCCAATTGCAAAATCGGAGAATCCTTAACTACTACTTTTTCTAAACCAAAATCTTTAGCAGTTAGTAATAAGGCTTCAAATGCAGATACTGTCATTTGGTTATTCTGTAAAGTAGTATTCCCCTTAAATGATAGAACTAAGGTCTTATCTGTAATAGAAACGTCACTAATCGGCAACAATGGTGAAAGAGAACCCGTTAGACCTAATTCTGTTTGATCCGTTTTCATTGCATCTAAAGCTTTGTTAATATCAGTATAGGTAGTTGTTGACGGTGTTAGGAATGGAACATCACTTCCTGTAGGGTAATAAAAGAAATACCCATGATTCTTTATTGCATTAATATCTATTTCCTGTTTATTACCGAAATTACCCAATTCAATTCCCGGTTCACCGTTCGTTGAAAATTTTACTTTTTTTATATCACTGTTCGAAGATATATCCTTATTTATCACATTAATAAAGTTGGTTTCATTAGTTGAACCTTGTCCGTACTGATGATTTAGAGGAGCATCGACTTGAATGGTAGTGTGGTCTGAATTTACACTCATCGTAACATTTAGTGGATAAAAATCGGTAAGTCCCCATTCTTCCTCATTTAAGTTTGCCATATTTTCATTATATAGTGTCAGCCATGATTCATTATCAGATGTTGCTACAACCGTTGAAACGGGTATTAGTATCTGTCCTTGCGGGTCTGGAATCCAGTACGTTAACACCTTTCCATTACCAACATCGTCTGCATAGATGGCTGTTTTTACAGTACTCGCTGTCATAACCTCATTTTTAGGAGTTCCTGACAGTGCCTTTTCTTTTGATGAAGGTTTACCTTTATCCATGGCAAAAGTCGAATTTTTCTTTTGATCGGCATCTTTTATTTCTGTGTTGAACGAGGTCATTTCTGCTTGTTTATCAGAAGAAGAATGGGCTCCATCCATTAGTTTAGGGACCAAAATGAAAAATAGAAGCAATGCAGCTGCAGTAGCCAAACTCGGTAACAGCCATGTTTTAGTTTTTCGCCTATTTAGGGAAAGATTTTGGTATATATCACGAGGATTACGATGATCCTTTATTTTTGGCATTTGCATTAATAATTCTTCGAGCTCTCTATCGCTCCACTCCGACTTTTTCACTAATTAATCCCTCCTTTTCATAAAACATTTCCATATGCCTCTTTAATACCTTTAAGGAGCGGTGTTGGGTGGTTTTAACCTTACTTTCCGTCCATCCTAATGCTTGGGCCGTTTCTGAAATGGATAAATCCTGTAGGTAACGCAATATAATAACTGCTCTTTGGTCCATCGTGCAATATTCAAGACATTTGTATACCCATTTAATTTCTTCTCGTTGAACTGTAATTTCTTCTGGTATTGGAAATTCGTCTTTAACTTGACTGGTTGACCAATCAAATTTTTCGAGTAATCTTTCCTTCCAGCCCTTTTGCTTACGAAAAAAGTCGATGGCAACATTTCTCGCAATCGAGTATAGCCAGGTCTTTTCGCTACTTTTTCCTTCAAAACGATTATAGGACTTAAATACCCTTATATAGACCTCTTGGACAAGATCTTCAGCATGCTCTTTATTTCTGACCATATAAAATAGAAATTGAAAAACGTCATGATGATATTTTTGATAAAGTTCATCGAAAACGGAGTCCATCAATTCCCCTCCCCGTTCAATAATATTAGTCGATAGATATGTATAAAAGGTTACACCTTATAAATATAGTCTTTTTTGGAGTAAAAAGGAAGGAATTTGCTGGAAGTTAATTTTATGGATTAAAAATTAAAAGATGCCCATCAATTAGATGAGCATCTTCGTTTCTATTTAATTACTCTCGCTTTAATTGTTTCCCGTGAATCAAGATGAATCGGCAAGATAGTTGGAAATATTACTTTTTTCGAGGGAGAAGGAAGGAAAATGTCGTTCCTAGTCCCATCTTACTTTGAACAGAAATATGACCGCGATGGGCATCGATAATATTTTTAGCAATTGCTAAGCCAAGGCCAGTGCCCGCTCTTCCTCTTGTTCTTGCTTTATCGGCTTTATAAAAGCGTTCAAAAACAAACGGTAAATCTTCTTCAGGAATTCCAGAACCTGAGTCTTTGACTTCAATTTTTATTGCCTGTTCTTCATTTGAAACAGTTAACTTAACTAGTCCACCTTTTGGAGTATGTCTAATCGCGTTATCAATTAAATTGGTTAAGACTTGTTCAATTCTATCAGGATCAAAGGAAACGGTTGAAATTCCACTGCCTATTTCTACAGTCAATTGAATTTCATTATCCTTCGCCAATCCCTGAAATTTGTGAATAATACGATTGATAAATGAAGAAAGATCTACTTCTTCAAAGGTTAACTGAAGATGCCCCGCTTCCATTCGTGCAAGGTCAAGTAGTTCATTAACAAGGCGTCCCATTCTTAATGATTCATCATAAATGACCTTGGCCATTTCCTTTTTCTCTTCCTGGGATTCAGCAATGTCATCGACAATAGCTTCGCTGTAACCTTGTAACATGGAAATAGGTGTCCTAAGTTCATGTGAAACATTAGCAATGAAATCTTTTCTCATCTTATCTAACTGTCTCTCTTCAGTCATATCCCTTAATACCGCAACTGCTCCGCGAATAAATTGATTACTGTAAAGTGGACTCACTAATATAACCCAGTGACGACCTTGAAGTGAGATTTCACCCACCTGTTCCTTTTCAGTATCTACCGCTTTTTGAAAGAGATTCATTACCTGTGATGGAATGGCCTCTACATCTGAAGTATTTCCTCCTTTTTCATAATACCAATATTGGAGGAACCGATCTGCAGGAGGATTGGTAATTAAGATGGTACCATCACGGTTAAAGGTAATAACCCCATCAGCCATACTGCTTAATATACTGGCGAGCTGCTCTTTTTCCTGACTAAGAGCATTCATATTAAACTTTAATTGCCGTCCCATTTGGTTAAAAGCAGTGGCCAATTCTCCGATTTCATCATGAGTAAGAATGGGAACCTTTGTATCAAATTTTCCTCTCGCCACTTCAAAAGCAGCTTCTCTCATTTTTCTTAATGGAGCGGTAATTCTCGTTGAAAGAAAAAAGGCAAAAATAGTTGTTAAAATAATTGCCACACCTGCAACAAGCAGGATAAATTTTGTTGTGGAATGGGTAGTTTCCTGCATCACCCGTAGTGATTGATAAATAAATACAGCTCCATGTTCATCACCAGGTAAATGCAATGGTACACCAATAATCGAAAAATCCGATTCGTTTCTTCCGATATTTTCAGAAAGATCGGAGACTTTTTCAACCGTCTTTTCTTGAAAGACTCTCGCTAACTCTTTGTCATTTTTAATGTATGACAATGTTAATTTTTTTTCTTTTTCCGTATTCGGAGAGTAGTAGATTTCATTCTCATTTTTAACAATGACCACTTTGGTAACATCGTCGATAATTTCCCATGATATTTCTAACCCCAGTGGGAATTTCTCATTTGGATGTTCTTCCAAAACATTTGCAATTTTTTCAGCAGTACTAGTAAGGTTATCTTTTGTCTCATGAATGTTGTAGTTTTGAAAAAACTCTAGGAGCATGACAGTTAAGATAAACAAAATAAAGGATACTAATAGAAGAATTGTAAACCAAAGTTTACCTACAACACTTCGTAAAAAGGTCATTCATTAATTACCTCAAATTTGTAGCCCACTCCCCATACGGTTACAATCATTCTTGCTGCTTGCTCAGAAACCTTGTTTAACTTTTCACGGAGACGTTTCACATGTGTATCAACTGTCCGTAGATCACCAAAAAATTCGTAGTGCCAAACTTCTTTTAATAACTGTTCGCGGTCAAATACTTTATCCGGTGCTTTTGATAGAAAATATAATAGTTCATATTCTTTTGGTGTTAAACTTACTTCCTTACCATCAGCAGTTACTCTATGAGCGTCATTATCAATTGTAAGGTGTGGAAATACAATAACATCTTTAGTTGTGGTTTCAGTTTGCAGATAACTAGTTTGTGAAGACCTTCTTAGTAGTGCCTTCACACGTAAGACTACTTCTCTAGGGCTGAAGGGTTTAACAATATAATCATCTGTTCCGACCTCAAAGCCTTGAACACGATTGATTTCTTCTCCTTTTGCCGTTAACATAATAACGGGAGTTGCCTTCTTTTCTCTTAGTTCCCGGCAGACTTCAATTCCATCTTTACCAGGCATCATAAGATCGAGCAGAATGACGTCATAATCATTAGCGAGGGCTTTTGTCAATGCCTCGGTACCATCCTCTGCTTCATCAATGCTATATTCTTCACGCTCTAAATACATTTTTAATAATCGGCGAATTCTTTCTTCATCATCTACGACTAAAATTTTTACGTCTTTATCCATTATTAATCCCCCCATGAGGTTTATTTTACAAAATGGTATCGTATTTTGCTATCTTTTCGTAGTAAATACTCCTCTAAAAGTGTCAATTGTTTGACAATCCATCTTTTTTTAGTATTTACACAATTTTTATTTTAAAAAAGCCTTCACTTTGTAGTGAAGGCTATAAAATTAATTATAAGTCTGGTCTTACTGTTTAACCAGCATATGAATGGAGTCCTGCTATTACCAAGTTAACGGCAACTAGGTTAAACATGATGATGACAAATCCGATGACGGCGAGCCATGCTGATTTCTCACCATGCCAGCCCTTAGAAAGGCGAAGGTGTAAAAATGCCGCATAGAAAAGCCATGTAATTAAAGCCCAAACCTCTTTTGGATCCCATCCCCAGAAACGAGACCATGCCATTTGTGCCCAAATCATAGCAAAAATGAGCGCGCCTAATGTAAATACAGGAAAACCAATTAATACTGAGCGATAGCTAATCTCATCAACAAAATCAAGTTTGATATTCTTGACAAGAGGCTTAAGTGAGGCTGCAATTCGCTTTCTAATGATTAGTCTTATTATGCTATAAAGCACCAGACCACCAAATAATGACCAAATAACCGTATTTAATTTTTTTGCATTGATGAAAGCAGGTACTTCAATAATAGGCTTAAATCCACTCTCTGTTATTAGTTCTCCTTTATGTGGACCAACCAGAGCAGGCATCGTATATTCAAGGACTTGCTCGGTATCATGTTTATCAATCCAATTAAATTTCTCATGATATCCTGTTCCTGAGAATACAGATGATATAGCAACAAAGCCAAGTACTGTAATTAATGCAAACATTACCATTTCTAGCCAAAAGGTTTGTTTATTAGATTTTGTTTGGTCAATTGCCTTCACTAAATAAATTAGTCCGGCTGCAAAGCTAATTGCCAAAATAGCTTCTCCGATGGCCGCAGTGGTCACATGAATATGCAACCAATAGCTTTGAAGAGCTGGTATTAATGGAGTAATATCCCTTGGAAACATACTCGCATAGGCAATTACCAATATAGCTACAGGCATGGTAAACAATCCAAGTAAGGTTGTACGATAGATAAAATAAATAACAATAAATGCACCAACAAGAGCCATTCCGAAGAAAGTGGTAAACTCGAACATATTACTCACTGGAGCGTGTCCAGCTGCAATCCATCTAGTGATAAAATAACCTAGTTGCGAAATAAAACCAACAATTGTCAAAAATACAGCAATTTGCCCCCACCTGTTGGTTCCCTTCTTCTCATTAAACTCTTTCTTTGATTTAATAGAGCCACCGAAAAACAACGTTGCTATTAAATAAAGAATAAAAGAAACAAATAATAAATTACTACTTAGTGTCGCCAACTAGACTCCCTCCTTATCTATATTTTCTTTTTGAAGTTGGTCTTCTGGAATGCCAAGCTTGGTATCCGCTAAGACGGTTTCAATTTCCCGTTTTAATCCATACCAATTTTTATTTGTGTGAGCGGCAATCCAAACTTGTCCGTTTTTCTTTTGTACCCAGATTCGACGGTGGTTCCAGTAAGCCCCCTGAATGACACCAATCATAAATATAATTCCACCTAAAATAATGGCCCATAATGACGAATCTTTTCGGACAATAAATCCAGAGACGTTCTTTGTATCTATACCCTTAAATGCGATCTTATACTTATTATTTCCAAATGGTTCAATGTTTTGTCTAATTGCAATAAAGGCCGTTTCTCCCTTTGGTTTATCAGGAGTAATCATACGAAAAACGAAAGCAGGATTATTGGGTACTCGGGATTTTGTTGTAGGTTCCCCGTTTTTATCAAATTCAAAATCCGGAAAAAAGTTAAGAATCTCTACTGAATAACCATTACCTAAATCATATTTATCTTTTGGATCTAAAAGATCCACTTTGAGGTCACCAAAAGATTGGTTTGTACTTTTATCAATTAATGAAAATGACATTGAATTCATCTCAGACCTAAAAGAAGACTGAAAAATGGAGTATCCTTCATAAGATAACGGTTTGTTTACTTGTATTTTATATTCTTCTATTTTTTTAAGCTCTGGTTTCTCACCAGGAAGATTCTTTCCGACCCGTTTATATAGGACAACGTTTGATTGATAATTCTTTACCACTTCACCCGCACGATTGATTGCTTTTTCAAAAGTTTTGTCTTTATTTTTATCATAGTGTTGTAGAATGAATTGATTGTTTTTGATAAAAAATTGTCCATTTGTTTCTGGTACTACAGCCGTTTCTCCTTCTCGAACCCAAAGATCTTCATTTATATAAAATCCAGGAATAAACCGCAGCATCCCGCCAAATAAAAAGATAATTAATCCTACGTGGTTAATATAGGGGCCCCAACGTGAAAAGCGGCCTTTTTCAGCCAACAAATCCCCATTTTCTTCACGAACATTATATCTTCTTTCTTTTAGATGCTTTTTAATGGTAGTTATATCATCTGTATCACTGTATTCATTGACACCAAAAACCCTCTGACGCTTTAAAAATCCCTCATGTCGGGTAACCCGTTGGGCTTTTAAAGCCTTATATAAGGGCACAACCCTATCAAGACTACAAATAACAAGAGAAATTCCAATCATAGCAATTAATAAAAGGTACCACCAAGAGCCATACAAATCATGAAGACCTAAATCGTAATATAATTCTCCAAACCAGCCATACTCTTGTTTATAATAGACTTCTGGCGGCAGATTTATATACATTTCCTGCGGAAGAATGGTTCCTAATGTAGAAACAATTAAAGTGATGATAATAAGCCAAACTCCAACCTTTACAGATGAGAAGAAATTCCAGATTTTATCTATAAAGGTTTTATTATAGGTTTGTGAGCGGCGTGCACTTCCTTCATAGCGCATATCGAGAAGCTGTTTATCATTCTCTTGCTCATCTAGCACTTTACCACAAGCTTCACATAGTACAGTACCGTGTGGATTTACATGGCCGCATTCACATTTAACATCTTTCATTGTAAAAACTCCCTACAACCTTAAGGTTTTATTTTCTCCATAAATTCCCTAATTTTATTTTCGGTTAGTTCTCCTGTATGGTATTTAACTACCTTGCCATTTTTATCAATCAAAAAAGTGGCTGGAAGAAGGTCTATACCATATGTACTCATGACTTCTTTATCTGTATCAATCATGATAGGAAAATCAAGCTTAAGGCGTTCAGCAAATTGTTGGACAGCAAGCTCGGGTTCCTGTATATCTACAGTCAAAACCTGAACCCCTTGGTCCTTATACTGATGGTATTGATTATTTATATATGGCATTTCTTTTTTACAGGGTGGACACCAGGTTCCCCAAAAGTTTAAGAACACTCCCTGTCCCCTATAATCAGATAAGCGGTGTTTATTTCCCTGCATATCTACCAAAGCAAAGTCAGGAGCTGTATCTCCGACGGCCACTTTTTGTTTATTATCTTTTGTTAAATTTGCATACAGTGAATAAGCAACGGCAGCACCTAGAACAAGTAAAATAAGGGACCTCATCACTAATCGCCGTTTCTTCATAAAAAAACCTCCAGTTACTCCATTACACAGTTTGTCTAATTATAGCATTTACCAACACTCTCATAGTGCTAACGCAGAAAAGTAATTGTGACGATATTATGAATTTTTCTTAGATGAATCCATTGCAAAGGCTCTTAGCTGCTTTACCTCATGCGGGGTCAGTTCTCGAGCATCTCCTGCCTTTAAACCGTGTAACGTTAAGAATGCATATCGTTCACGCTTTAGCTTTAATACTTCATGGCCAATCGCTTCGAACATTCGTCTAACCTGTCTATTTCGTCCTTCATGAATGGTAATTTCAACAATAGCGGTTAGCTTTTTCTTATCTCCCGATAATAATTTCACTTTTGCTGGTGCGGTTTTTCCATCTTCAAGTTTGATACCTTTTTCTAATTTTCTTAGGTCTTCTTTTAAAGGAATTCCCTTTACTTTTGCTACATACACTTTATCAATCTCATTCTTTGGATGCGTGAGCAGATTGGAAAATTCCCCATCATTTGTTATTAAAAGTAGTCCTGATGTATCATAATCCAGCCGGCCTACAGGAAAAATTCGTTCTTTTAACATGGGGAAGAAATCAGTAACCACTTTTCTGCCCTTATCATCACTTACACTAGAGATTACCCCCCGTGGTTTATATAAAAGGAAATAAACTGGTTCTTC
This sequence comes from Neobacillus sp. PS2-9, assembly GCF_030915525.1. Lineage (NCBI taxonomy): Bacteria > Bacillati > Bacillota > Bacilli > Caryophanales > Bacillaceae > Neobacillus > Neobacillus sp. PS2-9. The sequence continues at coordinate 1,802,252 of NZ_CP133269.1, read as the reverse complement.
TTTCTCAATTTGTATTTCATTTACTTCCACTCGATCAGTAGGAGTGACTTTTAGACCAAGTTCAGTAACAACCTTTCCATTCACCTTAACTCTGCCTTCTTTAATTAATTCTTCAGATTTTCTTCTTGAAGCTATGCCTGCTCGGGCAATAACTTTTTGTAATCTTTCCATTTTTCCACCTCATATTTCTCAATCCTAATCCATCTTAATGAATTATGACACAATTTCTCCACTTTTCAAAGTAACGGATTTTTAAAGTGAAATAAAAATAAAAAAGTATGTTCTTTTTAGAACACACCTTCTACTTAAAGCTATTTAGTTCCAAATATCAATACTACTACAACAATGGATACAATGATTCCAAACACATCAGCAATAAGCCCTACTTTTAAAGCATCCCCCATTTTTTTAATCCCAACAGCACCAAAATACACGGTTAATACATAAAAGGTGGTATCTGTACTGCCTTGCAAAATAGAAGCAAGTCTGCCTATAAAGGAATCAGGTCCATAAACACCAATTAAGTCACTAGTCATGCCTAGGGCCGCCGTTCCAGATATGGGTCTTATTATTAACAATGGTACAATTTCAGCCGGTACACCCATTGATTGCATAAACGGGCGAATCCAATTCATTAATGCATCTAATGCACCAGAAGCACGAAATATCGAGATTGCAACAAGCATACCTACTAAAAAGGGAATGATAGAAATGGCAATCTTGATGCCCTCTTTCCCACCTTCAACAAAACTTTCATAGGTGGGCACTCGTTTAAATGTGCCGTATAGAAGAATGAATCCAATAAGTAAAGGAATAAATGTTAAGGAAATAACTGAAATTAGCTGCATACATGTTCATCCTTTTCGGCTTCTACGGTAATAAAAGTACCGATCAATGAGGATTGCACCGATTGCCGATATAATAGTTGCAATGATAGTTGGGACTACAATTTCTGTAGGGGATACAGAATGATAGTTTATTCGAATCGCAATTACAGTTGTTGGAATGATGGTAATACTGGCTGTATTAATGGCTAAAAAAGTAACCATCGACCGACTTGCTGAAGTTTTTCCACCATTTAATTTTTTTAATTCCTCCATTGCTTTAATGCCCAGTGGGGTTGCAGCATTTCCTAATCCAAACATATTAGAAATCATATTAGACAAAATATATCCCATTGCTGGGTGATTTGGAGGAACCTCAGGAAACAAAATTTTCACAAGCGGACGAAATAGCCTTGAGAGACGTTCTAGAAGACCCGACTCTTCAGCAATACGCATCATTCCGAGCCAGAAAACAAGGACACTGATCAGTCCTATACACAATGTTACCGCTTCTTTAGCACCATCAAATACAGCTTTGTTGACAGCCTCCATTGTTCCATTGAATAATGCAAAGACAACCCCAATAACGGTCATAATCACCCAAACATAATTAACCATGAGCATTCACACCAATAGCAATTAGAAATATATCTTTTATAAAATCAAACAAACCTTTCTTTTTCTTGACGGTATTTTGATAATAAATCGGAGTTTCTTGTACCACTTTTCCATCTAAGTAGACGGCAGCCTTCCCAACAACCAGTTCCTTACTCTTTGTACGTTCGGCACTTTTAGACTTATTTAACTTATATTTGACTGAAAATAAGTTCATTTCCTCGTTTGTTACCGGGTAGACAATTGACTTTTTTACATACAATTTATCCTTGTAATCTTTATTATTTTCAATCTCTACTTTTCCCTTAGGTATCACTTCTGCCATATCAAACCCTTTAAATCCACCTTCATACATGGAAATATGATCATTCCAATCATCTGGCCCATTTAAGGTTACAGCAATAAGTTTCATGTCCCCTTTAGTCGCAGTAGTTACCAGCGTCCTTTTCGCTCTTTTTGTATATCCGGTTTTCCCACCAGTGCAAAACTTATATTTTGAGAGCAAACGATTCTTGTTTTTCCAAACTCGGTCCCATTTCTCAGATGGATTCGGGGCACGATGTACTTTTGTACCTGAGATTTTTTCAAAGGTTTTATTTTGCATAGCATAACGCATCAGAATAGCCATATCATAGGCAGTTGAATAATGATTTTCGTGATCATCGAGTCCATGTGGATTGGAGAAATGAGAATTATACATTCCAATTTCCCTTGCCTTCTGATTCATCAAAAAAGCAAAACCATCTACACTTCCCCCTACATATTCAGCGATGGCCACAGCCGTATCATTTCCTGATCGCAGCATCAATCCATAAACTAAATCGTTTAGTTTAATTTTCTCTCCAGGTTTTAAATAAACGGACGATCCCTCCGCACGAGTCGCTTTTTCACTAACGGTTACGTATTGATTCATTTTTCCCGATTCAATCGCAAGAATTGCCGTCATAATTTTAGTTATACTTGCAATTCTTCTTTTGGTGTGTGCATCTTTTTCAAAAAGGACTCGACCAGTTTTCTGTTCAATCAGCACAGCACTTGCGGCACTTACGGAAACGGATGCGTCCACCTTCTGAGGAATGTTTGTAACGAACAGTGAGACCAAGATGGAAAAGATTATTAGTTTTAAAATCATTCTCATTAGATCAACCTCGTCTCCTTCTATACTTCTACTTATTTAGCTTTGTACAAGTTTATGCAGGACAAGGATGAATATGATTAATTTTAAGCAAAGCAAAAGCACCCGACCATGCCGGATGCTTTTTAATCCCCGTTTAAAACGCAGGCCATTTAATATCTGCTGCCTTTTCAAACCTCATCTCCACATCATGCCAATTCACTATATTCCACCAATTATCCACGTATTCAGCCCTGTTGTTTTTATATTGGAGGTAATAGGCATGCTCCCATACATCTAACACTAGTAAAGGAATGGTATCCCACTGTGTTAACAGCATATGCCGCTCTGATTGAAGTATTTCCAAATGTCTCGCTCGCGGCGCCCAAACCAAAACGGCCCAGCCCACTCCCTCAACTTGCTTTGCAGCCTCGGTGAACTGTTTTTTAAATGCGGAGAAGCTACCAAAATAACTATCAATCTCCTCCTTTAGTAGACCTTGAGGGCTGCCACCGCCATTCGGACTCATATTCTTCCAAAAAATCGTATGCAAATAATGTCCAGATCCATGAAATGCTAGCTCTCTTGACCAATGCTTAATCAAAGAATAATCGTTAGTCTCTCTGGCTTTTTTCAGATTGAGTTCTGCTCGATTTAACCCATCTACATATGATCGATGGTGCTTATCATGGTGCAGTTTCATAATTTCTTCAGAAATATAGGGTTCTAATGCATTATAGGGGTAGGGTAGCTCAGGTAGAGAATGACCACCTGGTGATAGTTTTTTTTCAGTTATCCAAATATTACCTATTTCCTGTTTTCTTTTGAAGTAATCCTCCAATTGTATATGGATATTCTCTGCTTTCGTTTGGAGTGAAAGCAGTTCTTCATTTGACAACTCGCGATTTGTACTTTCAATCAGTTCAGTAAAAGCATCCAGCTGATTCCACAGCTCAGAATCCTGCCCCACCTTTTCTGACTGGAGAAAATGTTTCATTTGCTCATTCCATTTAAACAATTCGCTAACATATCTGCTAAACCGATCCACTATATCCCTCATTTCTAACTACCGCAATTACGTGCGGTGTCATGTAGTTACCTAAATGGTATGAGGGGGTTGATAAAAAAATGATAGGAAAAGGCTGCCCTCTTAGAGAGGCCAGCCTGATTTACCATTTACTTTGATTGTATCATCTTTGTTCTATAGTCTGTTTCGTAGTACTCAAGTTCTTCCCTTACCCGCTGGAATTCACCCTCTAAACTTTTGACTAGCTGTACGATGCCTTCAGACACACTTCGGTAAAATTTAATCGAATTTCTACCCGTGTAGGCAGAGCGACTATCTTCGTACCATGCATCATTTTTTGGTGAGAAAAACTCTTCAATGCATTGGTGGTAGATTTTGTAGAGTGTTTTTTCCGCAGCCGCTTTTTGAAACGGTTCGCTTTGTAAAATAATCGAGCAGGCTTCAAAACTTTCCTCGCTATAGACAATTAACTTTCTTAAACTTGAAAAAATTAATTTATTATACTGACGGTCTTCTTCATTCTCTCCATTCATTTGTGAGAGGGTTGTTTCATTTAGAAAGTTTTCTAAAGTTGCAATTGACTTACTTAAAAATTCTTTCACATCATTTAGTTGTGATTTTACCAACGAGTTTCCCATAGTTACCTCCCTAATTTAACATCGAGCCTTCTTTATTGCGGTTGCAAAATGAATTCAAGTGGTGAATGGAGTTCGAAACCCTTCTTTTCTTTAAGAGCACGAAAAACTTCAGGTAATTTTTCAAAATTAATATCCTGAAAATAAGAAGTAAATTCATTCTTTGAATTAATATATAGACGTTTTCTGCTTCGCAGACCTGGATTCTTAATGAGGCAACACAGTGCTACGATATCCCTAAAAAATATCTCATTTTCATTTTGAACCAAAATGGGGTCCTGTTTAAATGGTGTTAATTCCTGGAGAAACTCATCAAAATACCTAACGTATAAAACATGAAGTGTTTTTTCTTCCCCGTTGTCGATAAAGGTTACTTCACTTCTGTTAAAAAAATCCTCAGAAGTATTTGATTTTTCTTTTTCTAATTCAATACCTTTACACTCTTTAATCTGCAAGATAATCCCGCCCCTTATTGAAATGCTCAGTTAATACCAGTTATAACTGATAAATCATTTTGAAAACGTATATTTATTTTAGCATAAATTGGTCATTTTGATAGCCATTTTAAGAGTTAATCGTTTCTTGAAATTTCTCAAAAAATAAATCGGCTTCCTCTTGGATGTATTCATCCTCTACTTTTTCAGGAAGTTGTGGAAGTTCCTTAAGACTTTTAAGGCCAAAATAATCAAGAAATTCCTTCGTCGTGCCATATAAATAAGCTCTTCCTGCTCCCTCTGCACGACCAACCTCTTTAATTAAAACCTTTGCCATTAATGTATGCAGGGGTCTTTCTGTTTTCACCCCTCGAATTTCTTCTATTTCTGCCCTAGTAATTGGTTGTTTATAGGCAACAATAGCCAATGTTTCTAACGCAGCCTGTGATAAGGTAGAGGTATGTGGAGAATCCACCAATTTTTTTAAGTAATTTGCGTTTTCCTTTTTTGTAGCTAGTTGATAGGTCCCAGCCAACTGGACAATCATAACTCCCCTATTATTGTTTTGTACGTATTCTTTCTTTAAGTCCTCAAGGACCTCACTTGCTTTCAGTTCATCCACATCTAGTACTTCAGCTAATTGCTTTAACGAAAGCCCCTCATCTCCAGCTGCAAACAAAAGGCTCTCAACAATGCTTGTCCAATTAATAAGATCCACTTGACTATGCCCCTTCCTTAACAGCTTCAACAAAGATTTCACCAAAATTTTCTTGCTGCTCCACGTCGATCTCTTTTCTTTTAATCAGCTCTAAAACTGCTAAAAAGGTCACCACAATATGTTCTTTAGCCGGAAAGGGAAACAAATCATTAAAGTTTTTCCTTCCTTTTAGCTGTTTTAATTCATCCATAATTTCTATCATTCTTGTCTCAATTGAAATTTCTTGTCTGGCAATTTTAGTTGCCATTGGACGCTGTAACTTTTTTCTACGTAATAATTTTTGAAATGCAGCTAACATATCATACAAAGAAACATTTAATTCTGTTCTTTCAGGGTGTTTTTCCTTTGCAAAGTCAGAAAGGTCACTAGGTGGCTTTGTAAACATAAGCCCTCGTTCTTCTTCCATCGATTTAAGGTCCTGTGCTGCCTCTTTATACTTCCGATATTCAATCAATCTTTCAACTAACTCGTCCCTTGGATCCTCTTCGAAAGACATGTCTGAATCCGCGTCTACGTAGGCCTCTTCATGTTTAGGCAAAAGCATCTTACTCTTAATGGCAAGTAAGGTAGCAGCCATAACTAAAAACTCACTAGCTACATCCAATTTAAGTTCAGTCATTGTTTTAATATATATAAGATATTGCTCAGTGATTTGAGCAACCGGAATATCGTATATATCAATCTCGAGCCGGTTAATTAAATGGAGAAGTAAATCCAACGGCCCTTCAAACGCATCAATTTTCACCTGGTATGGCATTTATATTTCACCAAAATTCTATAAAGATAAATTCGTTATCCGTCATTACGACTAATAATAGTATAGAGTATTCATTTGTGTTATCCAATAGAAAAATCAACCTTAAGTGGTTTATATCCAAAATAGATGTTTGCCCATAACAATGGACAAATATCCTACATATGATGACAAGGAAAAGAACAAAAAATATTTTAGGAGGTATTTGAATATGTCTGATGGCGGCTTTGGTACTGGTTTTGCATTAATCGTCGTGCTATTCATTTTGTTAATTATTGTTGGTGCTTCCTGGGTTTATTAAAAAATAAACTGAAGTACTGGCCCGTCATTTTGACGGGCCTTTTCTTTTTTCCAGTTTGAGATTCATTTTTAAGAAGGTCTATCTTTGAATGTGATAAACTTACTTTAGTATGTTGTTAAGGGGGGGATATCTTGTATCCTAGAGCGTATATTCAATTTTTAGTCCATTTTCATGGGGATCGTGATTATTTCGAGTGTCACGAAGTCCTTGAAGAGTATTGGAAAAAGACAGACTCTAGAAACAAAGATTCCATTTGGGTAGGTCTGATTTTATTGGCGGTTTCCACTTATCATCACCGGAGAAAAAACTTTAAAGGGGCAATAAGAACATTACAAAAGGCCTTAACCATTCTAAAGAAACAAGAAGATAGTGTAAAGAAACTTGGATTGGACTATGTGCAACTGCTTCAAATTGTACAAGAACGTTTAAACCTCATTACGTCTGAACAATTATATAGAAGTTTTAATATACCAATTAGTGATCCTCATTTATTGGACCTATGTTTTGCAACTTGTGATCAATTAAAATTCCAATGGGGTAAAGATAGTGATCTGACCAATATTAACCTCGTTCAACGCCATAAATTACGGGATCGAACAAATGTGATTCAAGAAAGAAAGCAATCTTTAAAAATGAGAAAAGAGGCTGACTTATAAGGGTCAGCCCCATGTTATTTCAGCAAACATCACATTTTTCGATAAATGGTGCAGTGTTTTCATTTGGTATAATTACTTTATCTGAGTACATCTCTCTTAATGCTTTTACCATTCTTTTTCCCACACCTTGGTAGCGATGGGAAGGGTTAACAGAAATATGCTGGATTTCGAGAGTATTTTCTTCATCATGATAAAGAACTCCTAGCAGTCCAATAATATCTTCTTCTTTCCATAAGAAAAGCTGCCAGTTTTCTTCCGTCTCATATTCCTTCATGGTCAACTGTAGCTTTTTTAAGTCCTTTTCATTTGGCATAAAAGACAGTAATCCCATGGCAATTTTTTCGAATGTTTTCTTATACCGAATTAACATTTTGATCCCTCATTATATTAAATAAACCATTGGTAATTTGGTTTAGCAATAGTATATTTTTACCAAACAACTCATTAATAAACCTAATTTATTATATGTAATTAAATTTATAGTGTTTCACTAATGACCATCATACATAATTAATGGGCAATCATCAATGATAAAAATTACTAAATCCTATTGCTTTGGTCCAATAAATAGCCAGTAGATTATTCCCCAAATGGCAGAAATTCCAATTAGAATACTAAATAACACCCAATTTCTTTTCATAAAGGCTTCCTCCGAAACAGTTCATTCATGACACTCATTCTACACCAAATGACAGAAATAATCTATTTCCTCTTACAAATATTACATATTATCACTAAAGTTTTAAAACTATGAAACTTCTTAATACATTTATTCGTTTATATTAAAGGTTTCGGTTATATTATAAAAGAGCATATATTTATTAGGCTCTGTTATACTTGTCTGTTGATTTCCGCTCCAGGCGCGAGCAGTCCGTGGGCGTTTCGGCGAGCCTCCTCGGCGCTTGCGCCTGCGGGGTCTCCCCTGACCCGTACTCCCACAGGAGTCTTCGCGCCTTCCGCTCCAATCAACTGGGTATAATAATCAACAATGCTCTTTAACACAGCCATTTATTAAAACTGCTTTAAATTTCAAGGAGGCAAAAAATGAAAAAATTTTTCACCCTTTTATTAGTAACTTTAATTTTCTTTCAACCGATCAGAACCTTTGCAGATCTAGCTGAAGGGGATATGATTGTCACTTTAGGTGAAAATCTTACCAAAGATCAAAAGGATAAACTTCTAAAAGAAATGGATGCCCCTCTGGATGTACAAATAGTGACTGTGTCCAATCAGGAGGAACACCAATATTTAGGGAAATATGTAGCAAAGTCTCTTATCGGAACAAAGGCTATCTCTTCTTCTGCCATCACCATTGCTCCTAAGGGATCTGGCATCACAGTTAAAACCAATAATATCAATTGGGTTACAGATGAAATGTATGTGAATGCATTAATTACTGCCGGTGTAAAGGATGCAAACATCTATATCACAGCTCCTATTTCTGTTTCTGGAACAGCTGCCTTAACTGGAATCATAAAAGCATATGAAATCTCTGCGGATAAAGCTATACCAGAAGAGGTCAAGCAAGCAGCTAATCAGGAAATGGTTGAAACTGCCAAACTCGGCGATTCGATCGGAGAGAAAAATGCTGCGGCATTAATCGCGAAAGTAAAAGAAGAAATAGCCAAGAATAAGCCGCAAAATGATGAAGAATTACGAAAAATCATTGAACAGGCTGCAAAAGATTTAAATGTTAGTCTTACTGATGAGGAAATGCAACGTCTAATTGATTTGTTTAATAAGTTGAAGAATTTAGATATCGACTGGAACCAAGTGAGTGACCAACTGAATAAGGCAAAGGATAGGATTTCTAAATTTCTTGAATCGGAAGAAGGTCAAGGTTTCTTAGAAAAGGTCAAGCAGTTCTTCATTTGGTTGATCGACGCTATCAAGTCAATCTTCTCTTAATAAAATGGCTCTGTTAAACTTGTCTGTTGATTTCCGCTCCAGGCGCTTCGCTTTCCGTGGGCGTTTCGGCGAGCCTCCTCGGCGCTTGCGCCTGCGGGGTCTCCCCTGAACCGTACTCCCACAGGAGTCTTCGCGCCTTCCGCTCCAATCAACAGGGTATAAAATTCAACAATGTTCTTTAACACAGCCATTAAATTAATAAAGCTGCCACTTCTATGGCAGCTTTTCCATTATTTTAATGGCAAATCATGTCTTACTAGATCTTCGTACGTCTCTCTTTTAACAACAAGAGTGGCCTTGCCGTTTTCAACAAAAACAACAGCTGGCCGTGGAATACGGTTATAATTATTTGACATGGAATAACCATAAGCACCCGTACAAAATACAGCTAGAATATCTTCTTCCCCTGCTTCAGGAAGTGGTAAGTCCCAAATTAACATATCACCCGACTCACAGCATTTCCCTGCAATAGAGACGGTTTCCTTTGTTTTTGCTAAGGGTCTATTAGCAAGAACGGCCTCGTATTTAGCGCTGTAAAGAGCAGGTCGAATGTTATCACTCATGCCTCCATCAACAGCTAAATATTTCCTCACACCTGGGACTTCTTTTGAAGAGCCTACTTTATAAAGGGTGATTCCTGCATCTCCTACAAGTGAACGCCCTGGTTCAATCCAGATTTCAGGCATTTGCATAGAGTAATGCTCTGTCAATTTTTTTACTTCTTTAATGATTTCACTGACATATTGTGCAGGTGGAATTGGCTCATCCTCTTTTGTATAACGGATCCCAAAACCGCCTCCTAGGTTTAACACTTTCGCTTTAAATGAAAGTTCATTTTCCCACTCTGCCATTTTTTCAACAATTTTCTTTGCAGCAAGTAAAAATCCTGTAGTTTCAAAGATTTGCGAACCAATGTGGCAGTGTAGCCCAAGAACATCAAAATAATCAAAATGAAGAGCTGTTTCTAATGCCTGTTTCGCCTGTCCATTTTGAAGATCAAATCCGAATTTTGAATCCTCCTGCCCGGTCAAAATATAATCATGGGTATGCGCTTCAATCCCAGGAGTTATTCTTAATAAAATATTAACTTTCGTTTTTTTCTCCTGGCAAATGGATTTTAAAAGTTCGATTTCATGGAAATTATCTACAACAATACAGCCAATTTGGTGATCCAACGCCATCTCCAGTTCTTCCCGGCTTTTATTATTCCCATGAAAATGAATTCTCTCGACTGGAAATCCTGCAACTATAGCGGTATATAACTCCCCACCAGAAACGACATCAAGAGATAAACCTTCCTCTTCTGCCAGCTGTATCATAGCAACTGTCGAGAATGCTTTACTTGCATATGCCACTTGAGCTTTCATATTTTGTTCTTCAAAAGTTCTTTTAAAGCCTCGAGCTCTTTCACGCATTAATGCAACATCATATACATATAAAGGAGTACCATATTCTTGAGCCAATTCAATGGCATCGACTCCGCCTATTTCTAAATTTCCGCTTTTATTAACTCCTGTTGATCCATAAAAATACATTTCCTTCCCCACTCTCCATAACAGCTCACTATAGTTTATGTAGACAATGTTAAAAGATATAAACAAATAGACAGAATCTACATAAGATACTGCCTATTCATAATCCTTTATCACTCTATTTAATTAAAATTACTTTAGCATACCTGAAATAAAACCGCAATTATTTCTCGTTTGCTTTAGGTGGCTGTCGGAAACGGTTTCGCGGATGAACAATGCTTGGTCTAAGTAGTGACCCAGGTATAGCTCTTCGAACGAGAATCTGCAAAAATCCTTTAGGCTCAAACGGAAGAAAAGGCCATAGGTAAGGTGTGTTAAGGACACGCATCTTAACAAGAAAAATAAACATTAAACTTGCACCAATAATAAAACCTGGTGTATGGAAGATGGCAACTAAAATGGTCAATGTTATTCGGAGCATCTTATTAGCTACACCTAACTCATAACTTGGTGTGGTAAATGAACCAATGCCTGCGACAGCAACATAAAGAATGACTTCAGGAACAAACAAACCAACATCAATTGCAATTTGACCAATTAACACTGCTGCAATTAAGCCCATTGCCGTGGATAATGGTGTTGGTGTATGTATGGCTGCCATTCGTAAAAACTCAATCCCAAAATCGGCTAATATTAGTTGAATGACAACGGGAATATTGGTTTGTTCGTTAGGTCCAATAAACGATATTTTTTCAGGTAATAAAGAAGGCTCTAAGACAAATAAAAGCCATAATGGAAGCAATAATATCGATGTTAATACACCTAAAAAACGAGTCCACCGTACAAAGGTCCCTGCTGCTGGTGATTCCCGAAATTCTTCTGCATGTTGCACATGATGAAAATAGGTTGCTGGTGTAATGATGACACTTGGGGAAGTATCACAATAAATGACAATATGCCCTTCTAAAATATGAGCAGAAGCTACATCCGCTCTCTCCGTATATCTAACCATTGGGAAGGGATTCCACCCTTGTTTTACGATAAATTCTTCCAGCGTTTTATCTGCCAAAGGAATGCCATCTACTTGTATAGCATTGATTTCTTTTCTGAGAATATTTAGTAGATCTGCATCGGCAACATCCTCTAAGTATCCTAAGGCCACATCCGTTTTCGACCGTTCTCCAACCTTTAACATTTCAAAGCGCAGTCTTTCATCACGAATTCTTCTTCTTGTTAATGCCGTATTTAATATAATATTTTCTACAAATCCATCACGAGAACCACGAACTACTTTTTCTGTGTCAGGCTCTTGAGGAGACCTTCCTGGATAACTTCTAACATCCACTGCAAGGGCTGTATCTACCCCATCAATTACTACAACAATTAACCCTGATAATACAAAGTCCACCAATTCATTTAGTGTTTTAATCGGTTGAACGGATTGGTTGAGGAGACGATTATAAATGAGTTTATAAATGTCAGTTGAGAGTTTTTCATGGTCATTGAGTTGCACTAGTTCTTCAATTAACTCAATAACGAAACGAGTATCACATAATCCATTACAAAAATAAATTTGGACATCTGTTTTAAGGACGTTAAGTTTTCTAACTCCTAGATCAAAACTTATTCCAAGCCCCACCCGTTGTTTCATATAATTTTCAGTCTCATGGACCGATTCAGGGATTGGCCATTTTTGCTCATCACTTCTTGCCATAGAAGCCGCTCCTTTCTAGTATAAGTTCAACTGCTTTCTTTGTTATTGGGGAACCTTGTTTATAAGAGTCGTTCCTTGCCATTTTCCCTACATCACCCACTCCAACGATAATAGGCACATCTAACTCATCAAGACAGTAAACTGTATCTCCATTTATTCTGCCGATTTCAAGTTCGGGTATACCAAATTTATCTACCCCATAGGGAGTTAACACTCCATCACGATCAATACTTACATCCACCCTTGCCCATTCTTCGTGTCTCGATTTTGCGGCCACCGCAATAATGCCTAGAACTTCAATGTCTTTATGGGTAGCAACATATTTTAATGCTTTCTCACCCGCCCCCTCCCCTACAATGCCACTGTCATCAAACATGACTAATACTGGATCATAAGCTGCTTCTTTTATTAAGCGGATAATTTCAGGACCTGACAATTTAGACGGATTTCCTTGAGACCGGGAAATACACCGACCGCCAATCTCTCGAGCGACGTGCTCGATGGCCTTTTTGGCATATTCATCACCGTCCGTTACTAGAATGACTCGTCTCCGCTTACTCATTCTTTGATGTCCTTTCATTAGAAAAGCGTGGACCTAGCAAGTCCTTTATACAACCTGCTAGGCTTCATGCTTGACTGTTTATTATCATTAATGATGTACAAAATAAAGCCATTGAAAGAGTGACCCGAAAATTTTCCCCAGTACAATCGCCATAATTAAAATGACTAATTCCCCATCCATTCGAATTCTTTTTACAAGGATTGGAAAGACATTTAACACTTCTGTAAGTGCAGCGGCTAACATGCCAACAAACACTCCACCGTATACCCCTAAGAGGATTAGTGTATAAGGCCAAATATGTAATACTGGATCTCTGAGACTGGCTATTACTCCAGTAAGTGCACCGATAACTACCGCCCATTCATATTGTTGGATCATTTTCATCGTTTTGGTAAGCTGCGTTAGCCTTGGAATGACTCCTAATACGGTAAGGAAAGCAACAAATCCTGATCCTACTGCTAATCCACTTGCTATTCCTAAAAAACATACTGCAAGAATTTTAATCGTTATCATGGAGATGCTTCATACTTTCTTTATTTTCATGAATAATCACGTAGTTATCTAAATCCATTTGATAATTAAACATTTCTACTTCAAGAGGACTGGGCTCCTCATTTATTCGTTTCTTAAATACATGATTAAAAAAAAGAATCATTCCAAGACCTAAACCAATGGAATAAGGTATTTGAAATAATAATGGTTTTGCTTCCTTTTTGCCTGTAATAATGGTATATAGCTTTTCTTGTACACTTCTCATACTAACATCATCATGAAAATTCATGATTGCCATTGCTGAACCAAAAAATAAGAGAAACCAGATTAAAAGAAAGAATGGAATGTTTAATCCCTTTTTCTTTACCATTACTTCTATGATGGTTTGAGCTGGCCCAATTGTTTGGACCTCCAGGGATCCAAACTTATTTGTAATTAAATCAATCACTTTCATTACATCAATCACAACAATATTACGGTCCATTTCTGTAAGTTGATAGATCATCATAGATTTTAGAGCCGGAAGTAAGGTTTCTGGTGCGATTATTTGGGCTACATCTTTTAATAATATTTTTCCATCAGGCTGGGCTTGTACACGATTCCGCATGCGGATGTAGATTGTTTTATCCAAAACATTCACTTCCCACACAATTATTTCCTCGTATGTGTAGTATGGTTAAGAAACAAGCATTTCATGTAGGAAAAATAAAAAGACCGTAGGATCATAGATCCATACGGTCTTTCATTTGTTGTAATATCTTTTTCTCAAGTCTTGATACCTGAACCTGTGATATACCAAGTCTCAGTGCCACTTCCGACTGCGTTTGATCTTTATAGTATCTTAAATATACAATAAGTCTTTCACGCTCATCCAATTCGCGAATGGCTTCTTTTAAGGCTATTTTATCAAACCATTTCCCTTCATTACCATCATCAATTTGGTCAAGTAATGTAATTGGGTCACCATCATTTTCATACACTGTTTCATGAATGGATGAAGGAGTCCTGCTTGCCTCTTGAGCAAGGATGACATCCTCCGGCGAAAGCTCCAAATGGGCTGAAATTTCATTAACCGTTGGAATCCTTCCAAGTATTTTAGATAATTCATCCTTGGCTTTACGGATTTTATTTCCCATTTCCTTCAGCGACCGGCTGACCTTAACTGTTCCATCATCGCGAATAAATCGTTGGATTTCACCAATTATCATTGGTACAGCATATGTGGAAAACTTAACATCGTAGGAAAGGTCAAACTTATCGACTGATTTTAATAAACCGATACAGCCAATCTGAAACAGGTCATCAGGGTCGTATCCCCTATTAAGAAACCTCTGGACTACTGACCAGACAAGACGCATGTTTTTTTCAACTATTAGATCCCTTGCCTCTTGGTCCCCATCATGGCTCTTTTTAATGAGCTCTTTCACTTCGTGATCCTTTAAATACGTTTGACTTTTATCGTTCTTGACCTCCACATCCATCGGCAAGTCTCCTTAATTGCAAAGCATTTTGCGGGATTGTAAATGCTTTCGTAATCTAACCTCGGTTCCTCGACCTGGCTGTGAATGAACCTCTACCTCATCCATGAAATTCTCCATGATGGTAAAACCCATACCGGAGCGTTCTAAGTCCGGCTTTGTTGTAAATAATGGCTGACGAGCTTCTTCCACATCAACAATACCTAATCCACTATCTTTTATGGTCATATCAATCAAGCTATTTTCGATAATTACTTGAATCACTACGGTTCCATTCGGATCATTTTCATATCCATGGATAATCGCATTTGTCACGGCTTCAGAAACAACTGTTTTTATTTCAGTTAATTCATCCATTGTCGGATCTAGCTGTGCAATAAACGCGGCAACAGTTACACGGGCAAACGATTCATTTTGACTTAAAGCACTGAATTGAAGATTCATCTCATTCTTCACTCAGGCCACCCCCAATCTTTGCAATGCAAATTCCTCAGTCGGTTCCATTTTGATAATTTTAAATAAACCAGACATATCGAATAATCTTTGTATTGCAGGGGAAATTGCACAAACGACCATTTCACCGTGCACCTGTTTAATTTGTTTGTATCTTCCTAGAATAACCCCTAATCCAGAGCTATCCATAAAAGAGAGGTGTTCTAAATTTAAGACAATATGACGAATTTCATTCTTTTCAATAACCACTGTCGCTTGTTCGCGTAAGTCATCTGCTGTATGGTGATCGAGCTCACCACTTAAGCGAATGCATAATACGTCATGTTTTGTTTCCATATTAATGTTAAGACTCACTATCCCCGTCCTCCTTCATCTGGTATAGTGAGTCAATTCGCTTTTTTGAAGGTAATATCCTTCTTCAATTACAAAACTAGTCGTATTTCGCTAAAAGTAGTTATATAATAGGTTGTTTCGACAGCAGGTTCTATTTACCCGCTTTAGTGAACATTCCAAAGGAACGTTTATAAAGTGTCCACCATCCGGCTTCCTTAACAGCCTTCTTTGCCACTATAGGACTTTCAAGAATAACCTTTCCATCTTTCATCAATTTGATAGTACCTACTTGATCCCCTTTGGCAATTGGAGCTTTAAGATTTTTTGCCATCACAACTGTTTGTTTGACATTTTCAGTCTTTTCACCTTTTTTTGTCAGTAAGGAAAGTGGTTCACTAGTAACTGCTTCAACCGTCTTGTCTTTCCCTTTACTTATTTTTGCTTCACCAATAATTTGATTACGTTTAAACATTGGATGTGTTTTATATTGACTAAAGGCATAATCTAGCATTTTAGTTACCTGTGCATTTCTTTCCTTTGATGTAGGAGCACCAAAAACAACAGCAATTACACGCATACCATCCTTTTGTGCGGTTGCGGTTAAACAATACTTTGCTTCAGCCGTAAATCCTGTCTTTAAGCCATCTACACCTGGGTAAAAACGAACTAATTTATTTGTATTCACAAGCCAAAATTTCTTATCCGTGTTCTCACGTAAATATGCTTCATACATTCCTGTAAACTTGGTTATATCTTCATATTTCAGCAATTCCTTTGCCATGATTGCCATATCAGCAGCTGTACTGTAATGTCCACTCACAGGAAGCCCCGTTGTATTTTTAAAGAAAGTATGCTTTAATCCAAGTTCTTTTGCCTTATCATTCATCATATCGACAAATGCTTCTTCAGAACCTGCGATCCTCTCAGCCATAGCAACCGATGCATCATTACCTGACCCGATTGCTATACCTCTTAACATTTCCTTAGTGGTCATTTCTTCGCCAGGTTCTAGGAAAATCTGCGAACCTCCCATTGAAGCGGCGTATTCGCTTGCACGAATTTTTTCATTCCATGTCAGTTTGCCCTTATCAATTGCCTCCATAATTAAGAGCATAGTCATAACTTTAGTCATACTTGCAGGTGGCAGTTCATCCTTACTATTTTTCTCATATAGGACCGCACCTGTATCTCGTTCAATTAATATAGCAGATTTAACATTACTGACAATATCAGCACTTTTCTTTTCTTCAGCAGCAAAAGCAGATGGCCCCCACAAACTCGTAAGTAATAAAGATGTCACTAACAAAGAGACAAATCGTTTCATTCGCATAACCCTCCATTCTTTATAGCCTCCATTTTTTCCAAAATAAATTACTTTATACAATTTTTGGCTCTACTTGAATAAAAAAATAAAGGCTGACTCAAATGAGTCAGCCTTTGCTTACTGTTAAACATGTCTGTTGATTTCCGCTCCAGGTGCTTCGCTTTCCGTGGGCGTTTCGGCGAGCCTCCTCGGCGCTTGCGCCTGCGGGGTCTCCCCTGAACCGTACTCCCACAGGAGTCTTCTCACCTTCCGCTCCAATCAACAGGTTATAAAAATCAACATTGTTCTTTATAACAGCCTATTTATATTAATCAATTATTGAGTGATTTCTTCATGTACTAGAATTGGTGCTTCTACCTTTGAAGATGAAACTTTGATGTTCTCATAAAGTTTTTCTTTTACTTCGTTTACATCTTCAAAATTACTGTAGATAGTTACCAACGATTCACCTTTTTTCACTTGATCCCCAATTTTCTTTCGTAAAACAAGTCCAACAGCAAGGTCGATAACAGATTCCTTCGTTGCTCTTCCTGCTCCAAGTAACATTGCAGCCGTTCCAACCTCATCGGCAACAATCTCTGAAACATACCCATCTTCTTTTGCTTCTAATTCAATAACATACTTAGCCTGTGGCATCTTAGATGGGTCATCAACAATGGAAGCATCTCCACCTTGTGAACTTAAGAACACTTTTAATTTATCAAGAGCAGAACCATCCTTGATGACGTTCTCTAGAAGGGTACGTGCCTCTTCTAATGAACTTGCCTTTTCAGCTAAATAAACCATATGACTGCCAAGTGTTAGGCAAAGCTCTGTTAAGTCTTCTGGCCCTTCCCCTTTTAAAGTATCAATTGCTTCTTTTACTTCTAAAGCATTCCCGATTGCATATCCAAGCGGCTGACTCATGTCAGAAATTACTGCCATTGTTCTTCTTCCAACATTGTTTCCAATGCGGACCATTGCTTTAGCTAATTCTCTTGAATCATCAAGTGTTTTCATAAACGCACCGGCACCTGTTTTAACATCAAGTACAATCGCATCCGCACCAGCAGCAATTTTTTTACTCATAATTGAACTTGCAATAAGCGGAATGCTATCAACAGTTGCCGTTACATCTCTAAGGGCATATAACTTTTTATCTGCAGGTGTTAAGTTACCACTTTGGCCAATAACCGCAATCTTGTTTTCATTTACAAGATCAATAAATTCTTGATTTTCAATTTCTACATGGAAGCCTTCAACTGCTTCTAATTTATCAATTGTTCCACCCGTGTGACCCAATCCACGACCAGACATTTTAGCAACTGGTACACCTAGTGCAGCAACAAGTGGTCCAAGAACTAGAGTAGTTGTATCACCCACGCCTCCCGTGGAATGTTTATCAACTTTAATTCCCTCAATTTGTGACAAGTCAATCTGATCACCTGACTCAACCATTGCCATTGTTAAATCGGCTCTTTCTTTTTCAGTCATTCCTTTAAAGTAAATAGCCATCGTTAAAGCACTTACTTGATAATCAGGAATTGAACCGTCTGTATATCCGTTAATAATAAACTTAATTTCCTCTGTTGATAATTCCTGACCGTCTCTTTTCTTCTCTATTAAGTCAACCATTCTCATGTTTATCACCACTTCTTTATAGTATCAATTTTTATTTAGCCATACTTTTTACTATTTCTTTTAAATAGCGTAGGAAATCAGCTTTCACTCTTTCTGTTGTTTCAATTACTTCATCATGTGTTAGCGGCTGATCAAGAATTCCTGCAGCCATATTAGATATACATGAAATACCAAGAACCTTCATCCCGCTATGACGCGCTACGATTACCTCAGGAACTGTGGACATTCCGACTGCATCTCCGCCCATTACTCGTGCCATACGAATTTCTGCAGGTGTTTCATAAACAGGTCCTGGATTTCCAAGATAAACCCCTTCTTGAACCTTAATATTTAAACGGCTAGCGATTTCTTTCGCTGCAGCACGCAATTCTTTTGAATAAGCTTCCGACATATCTGGGAATCGTACACCAAGCTTTGAATCATTTGGTCCAATTAATGGGTTTGTCCCCATATTATTAATGTGATCAGTAATAATCATTAAATCTCCTGCAGAGAAACTTTCATTTACACCACCTGCTGCATTTGTCACAATTAGCATTTCAACGCCTAATTCTTTCATTACGCGAACAGGGAATGTCACTTTATCCATACTATATCCTTCATAGAAATGGAAACGGCCCTGCATAGCTACAACTTCTACTCCACTTAATAAACCAAATACAAGTTGTCCAGCATGTCCTTCAACTGTAGAAATTGGAAAATCGGGTATTTCATTGTAAGGAATTTTAACTGGGTTCTCAATTTCATCTGCTAATACACCAAGACCAGAACCTAGGATTAATCCAATTTTCGGTGTATTTGCATATTTTCCCTTCAAAAAAGAAGCCGCATTATTGATTGTTTCGAAGTTCATCCTCTTACTCCTTTTTAAGCTATTCAATATAGCCATTTTTTTATACAACCCATTATTTCAATTCATTTAAAAAGCTTTTTCCATACTTAGGCATCTTTACACTGAAGTTTTCAGCAACAGTTGCTCCCAGATCAGCAAAGGTTTCTCTCAATGGAATTTCTTTCCCCTCAGTCATATTCTTTGAATAGACAAGAAGTGGAACATATTCACGCGTATGGTCTGTACCTGGGGCAACAGGATCATTTCCATGGTCGGCTGTTATCATAAGTAAATCGTCTTCTTTCATTTTTGCAAAAACTTCAGGCAAACGTGCATCATATTCCTCCAATGCTTTTCCATAGCCCTCAGGATCACGGCGGTGACCATATAATGCATCAAAGTCTACAAGGTTTAAAAAGCTGATACCTGTAAAGTCCATATCAAGGGTTTCAACCAGCTTATCCATACCGTCCATATTAGAGACCGTTCTAAGTGACTTTGTCACTCCTTCTCCGTCATAAATGTCGGAAATTTTTCCGATTGCAATAACATCTAGACCCGCATCTTTCAATTCACTCATTACAGTCCGGTCAAATGGTTTTAAAGCATAATCATGACGGTTTGCTGTACGTTTAAAGTTTCCTGGTTCCCCTAAGAACGGACGGGCAATGACACGACCAACCATATATTTCTCATCAAGTGTCAATTCACGAGCGATTTTACAAATTTTATATTGTTCTTCAATTGGAATAATATCCTCATGAGCCGCAATTTGTAGTACTGAATCGGCAGAAGTATAGACGATTAAAGCGCCTGTTTTCATATGTTCTTCACCGAGTTCATCTAGAATTTCTGTTCCACTTGCCGGTTTATTCCCGATAATTTTTCTACCCGTGCGTTTTTCCAATTCGGAAACAAGTTCATCCGGAAATCCTTCAGGGAACACACGGAAAGGTGTTTGAATATTTAACCCCATGATTTCCCAGTGTCCAGTCATGGTATCTTTTCCATTAGAAGCTTCCATCATTTTAGTGTAGAATGCTAATGGCTTTTCAGCTTTCTCTATACCTTTCAGTTTACGGATATTACTTAAACCTAACCTACCCATGTAGGGCATGTCCAGTCCATTCATTCTCTCAGCAATATGTCCCAGCGTATCTGAGCCTTTATCTCCAAAGCGTTCAGCATCGGGTGCTTCACCAATACCTACTGAATCCATAACAACAATAAAAATTCGTTTATATGTATTTGCAGCCATATGATTCTTCCTCCTTTTATCTATAGAAACCGTTTGCAAATAGTAAAATCACAATACTATGTTTCCCTCTTTAAATTAGGATTATGAAACCTAATAATATTCTATTTGTCAGAAGTCTGACATCTCTATTTTACTAGATGTTTAGGAAATTACAAGAAAAAGCTACCGAAAATTTCGGTAGCTTTTTGACACTTTTGTGACTTACATACTATTAATCTCTTAAGCCCTAGGATGAAATTTACTATATACATCCTTCAGTCTTGTTTTTGTTACATGGGTATAAATTTGGGTCGTGGAAATATCTGCATGCCCCAACATTTCTTGGACTGCTCTTAAATCTGCCCCATTTTCCAAGAGATGGGTAGCAAAAGAATGTCTGAGTGTGTGCGGAGTCAGTTCCTTTTCTATGCCAGCCTCTTTTGTTAACTTTTTTAATATTTTCCAAAAACCTTGTCTCGTTAACCGCTTTCCCTGATGATTTAAAAACAAAGCCTGCTCCCGGTGTTTTTTTGAAACAAACTGTGGTCTCCCCGTATCTAAATATAGCTTAATGGAATCAGAAGCTGTACGCCCTATAGGTATGATACGTTCCTTATTTCCTTTACCAATACAACGGACAAATCCCATGGTTAAGTGGACATTTTCAATATCTAAACTAATTAACTCACTAACACGTATCCCTGTTGCGTATAAAAGCTCAAGCATCGCTTTGTCCCTGATTCCATAGTGGTCTTTCTGCTTCGGTGTTTCTAAAAGAACTTCTACTTCCTGCAAACTCAATACCTTTGGCAAAGATTTCTCTAACCTGGGTGTTTCGATTAAAACAGATGGATCCTGATCTGTTGCCTTATCACGTAATAAAAATTGATGAAAGGCTCGAACCGAGGCGATATGCCTTGCCAAAGTCTTAGAGGACTTCCCTTGTTCCTTTAAAAATCCTAAAAAATGTACAATATGAATTCGTTGCACATCATTTAATGATAGGATGGATTCAACATTTTTTAAATAATGAAGATAGCTTTTTAAATCCCGCTCATAAGACACAATCGTATTCTTAGCCAGCCCTTTTTCCACTATTAAAAAATGCATAAAGTCCTTTAATTGATCTTCCATCACATTACTCCCCATTTAAATAAAACAACATCAGCCGATCTAACAAGGAAGAACTTTCTTCTTCTACTGCATTGGACACTTTCAGTGCAGATCCTTCCGGTTCATCATAGCGATGATAATTTTGATATTCTTCAGATACCCACATGATACCATAATAAAAGAGAATCGTGCACCCAGTGAAAAGGATAAAAACCTTTATTGTTTGTAGTGCTACTTTAATAAAAGACATCTATCTTCCCCCAATTAATGATTACTAGTAAAAGCTATGCCAGAATGTACAAGTTTTATACCTAGTCTCTATTAATAGGGGGAATTATTTCCTCTTTTTAGTCTTCTATTAAAAGAAGGCAATGTTAAACTTTCCTGTTGATTTCCGCTCCAGGCGCGAGCGGTTCGTGGGCGTTTCGGCGAGCCTCCTCGGCGCTCACGCCTGCGGGGTCTCCCCTGAACCGTACTCCCACAGGAGTCTTCGCGCCTTCCGCTCCAATCAACAGAGTGTAAAAATCAGCAATGTTCTTTAACACAGCCAAAAAGAAAAAGTCCCTTTCAGTAAAAAAGGACTTTTTTATGTTATTCAGTTTTTTCTTCTTTTTCTTTATCTTGGCAACGGTAACAGATTCCATGGAAGGTCAGTCGATGGTCTTTAATTTTAAAATTCCATCTGCGTTCTACAACCTCTTCCACATCTTCTAATAAATCTTCCTGAATTTCATCAACAGCTCCACATTCAATACAAACAAGATGATGGTGAAAATGTGCCGCACCTTCCTGACGAAGATCATAGCGGGAAACACCGTCACCAAAGTTAATTTTATCAACAATTTTTAGTTCTGTTAGCAATTCGAGTGTTCGGTAAACAGTTGCTAAACCAATTTCAGGCGATTTTTCTTTTACGAGGAGGTACACATCTTCTGCACTTAAATGATCCTCTTCATTTTCTAGCAAAACTCGAACGGTTGACTCACGCTGAGGTGTTAATTTATAACTCGCTGAATGCAACTGTTTCTTTATTCTCTCAATTCTAGTTTCCATCCTGAATGCCCTCCCTCGCCACTGTTAATTCTCATTATAACAGATGAGAAAAGAGAGTCAAAATAAAATTATTATAAACAACAGTTTATAATAATTATTAATTAGTTATTATTTTAAAATTCCCGAACTAACCACAGTTTTCATTAGCCAGGGAGATAAAAAAGCTTCAATTCCTGAAGCAGCAGAAATAAAGATGACCGCTGCAATCAAAGCAATAATGTATCTTTTAAAAAACGGCATAATAGGCTGGGCATATTTTTTCATAAATTGTTTTTTTATCATTCTAAGTGAGAAAATCACTGATAAAGCGGCCATCATGATAAACACTGGAATGATAATCAAATTCTGCGGCAAGATAGAAACAAAGGCTAACATAAACCCATTCCACCCCATTTGACTAACTAGAAAACCAACCGTAAACCCAACAACCATCCCCTTAATAAATAAGAGAATGAGAATGACCGGTAAACCAATAATTGAGATTCCTAATATCCACATAAGCCCTATAAACTTACTGTTATGAAAGAAGCTTTGTAAAAATAAATCATTGTCTTCTGATACTTTTCCATCAGAGACTTGTCCAAAAAATTGTGATAAATAATAGAATAAATCTTCCTTTTGTGTAATACTCATGCTATTTACGACAATTGCTCCAAAGATAACTCCCATTAGAAACAAAATAACAATAAATAAAAAAATTGAGGAGTGCTCACGGAAATAACTAGCGGCATCGGACTGGTACAATCGTTTTTTCATCTGCGTTCCTCCTACTATACTTGAATCGATTAATACATTCTATGCCAGTCTAGTATTTATATGACCAAATTTTAATAGATTTAATGTAAAAACCCGCCTCCTCTAGCTGACGGGTTTCACCTTGTTAATCTGCAATCTTTCCGTATTTTCCGCCTCCGCCAGCAGAAAGGTTTATCTTTCCTTCTCTAGCTTTCATAATCAGTTCGGCGATTTTTGGTGTGACAATCTCTTTTAGCGACTCGTAAGGAACTTCATGCAAAATCGCCATTTCACTCCCAAAATGATTCACAAGCTTCTCGAGTAAGCGGGGCCCGAGACCGGGAATAAATTCAAGCGGTACTTGATGGACATACGGAGGCCGCCACACTGGACCTCCTTCTGCAGTTTTAAGCTCAAGAATCCGATCAGCAACTCCTTTGATGAACTTGTTACTCCCACAATGTGTACAAAGTTGCTCGTCATTTTGGGCAGAATGGAGACATTCCACGCAAACTGTTTTATGATATTTTCCAAGTAATGGATCTAGCCCATAGTTGGCGACAATTTCCCGACCGTCAATACCTTTTAATGCTTTTTGCAGCTCTTGGAATGTGGGCTCCTCCATCGCGATTACTTGATATTCACGTGCGATTTTGGCGAGCGAATGGGCATCAGAATTTGTTACAAAGGTATAATTGTGTAATTCCTTTAGTTGATCCGCCATGCTGGTATCTGAGCTTAATCCAAGTTCGATTCCATCGATCAACTCGGGATCCAACACCTCCGTTAATGACTCCCTTACTCCTTTACCATATAGACTCTTGAATGGTGTAAAAACATGAGCAGGAATAAAGATTCCACCTAACTCTTTTACCTTCCTTTGCAAAACAAGACCTGATACATAAATTCGTTGGGAGCTTAACTGAATATTTTTCAAGTGTCCAGAGAGCCATGAAGAGAACTCCCTCATGACAGTAAGGTTTGGAAAATAACAAAGCAAGTGAATGGGGCCTTTACATTGTTCATCATAAATCTCCAATTCTGAACCAGGAATAACGGTTAAATCCCCAAA
The DNA here is from genome assembly GCF_030915525.1 of Neobacillus sp. PS2-9. NCBI lineage: Bacteria > Bacillati > Bacillota > Bacilli > Caryophanales > Bacillaceae > Neobacillus > Neobacillus sp. PS2-9. The sequence goes on along the minus strand of NZ_CP133269.1, from coordinate 1,777,776 downwards.
CACTAAACCGCCTTCCGGATGTTCAATCACATCTCCACTTTGAATAAGACTTTCCATTTCAAGAATCACTTCGGGTGAATGACTATCAATAATTCCAATCATATTTAGCCCTTTTTCATGTCTTGCATGTTCAATGATATTCGTAAACGTAAGCGATTTAGCACCTGTAATTTTAACAGGCTTCCCCGTCCATGTTCGGCCGATATGAATATGTAAATCTACATAGTAGAGGTTCATTTATTTTTCAACGCCTCTTGTAATTGTAAGTATTGGACTGCAAAAATTGTTTTCGCATCATAAATCTTTTGTTCTTGCACATATTGTTGCGCTTCTTCGAGCGTCAATTCTTCTAAATTAACAAATTCATCCTCGTCAAGGGCCGCTGAATTTTCCTTTTTGGTTAGTCCTGTTGCAAGATATACATGAACAATTTCATCCGCAAATCCTGGCGAAGTATAAAAGGAAGTGAGTAACTCCAAGCTTTCACATTCGTATCCTGTTTCTTCTTCTAATTCTCGACGAGCACAAAGCGCGGGTTCTTCTCCCTTTTCGAGCTTTCCTGCTGGAATTTCCACAATGGTTCTTTCTAACGCTTTCCGGTATTGCTCAACCATGACCACTTTCTTGTCATCCGTAATTGCTAGTATTGCCACAGCTCCCGGATGTTTAATAATTTCTCTTTTGCTCTGCTTGCCGTTCGGAAGCTCCACATCCTGCAAATGAAGACTGATTACTTTTCCTGAAAAGATTTCTTCGCTATGGAGCGTTTTTTCTTCGAGATTACTCATAAAGGTCACTCCTGTTCTATTCCTATATTCTGCTCATACATTTTACCATACTTTAATTGGGGGAGTATGGAATGAAGGTGTATGTGCATGAAAAGGGAATCATTCTTGTTGGCAAAGGCTGGGAGATTGTACAAAAGCTCAAGGAGTATAACAAGGAATACATTACCGTATCTGACTGGATTAAAAATGTACCACAAAAATAACACCTCTCGTTTGTAGTCTGTCCTTTTCTTTACTAAAATGATAGAAAAGGACGGGGTGATTTTTTGAAAAAAAGGCAGGTAGGAAAATCCGATTTATTTGTAACCGAGCTTGGTCTTGGCTGTATGTCCATTGGCACGGAGGAGAAGGCTGCAAGATCTATTATTGAAGCGGCACTTGAAGAAGGCATTAATTATTTTGATACAGCGGATTTATATGATTTTGGCGATAATGAACAACTAGTAGGCAAGGCCTTAAAAGACGTCCGCGAACAAATAATTATTGCGACGAAGGTTGGTAACCGTTGGCACAAGGAGCGCACTGGCTGGTCATGGGATCCTTCTAAGGCATATATTAAGGAAGAAGTAAAAAACAGTCTAAAGCGTATAGGTACAGATTATATTGATCTCTATCAATTGCATGGCGGTACCCTTGATGACCCGATTGATGAAACCATCGAAGCCTTTGAGGAACTAAAAGCAGAAGGTTTCATTCGCTATTATGGCCTATCATCCATTCGACCGAATGTGATAAGGGAATACGTAAAAAAGTCTAGTATCGTGTCTGTGATGATGCAGTACAGCATACTTGACCGCAGACCGGAAGAAACAGTATTACCTCTTCTTCATGAGAATGGAATTAGCGTTGTCACTCGCGGACCTCTTGCAAAAGGACTGTTAAGCGATAAGCTGCTTGATAAGGCTTCTGAAAAAGGGTACTTAGACTATACTCTTGAAGAACTACAGGACATTTTGCCAGTGTTGAAGGAGAAAGTGGCCTCGTCCCGTTCATTTACGGAGGTTGCCCTTCAGTATAATCTAGCTAACCCGGCAGTTGCTTCTGTTGTGGCTGGCGCAAGCAGCACCGACCAGATTAAGAGAAATGCAAATGCAGTTAGAAGCCAACCGCTGACAAATGAAGAAGTTAGGATAATTAAAGCATTAACGAAGGCAAGTATTTATAGTGAGCACCGGTAAAAAGGGAGGGCATTTGCTCTTCACGGGTTCGGTTAGCTACCGCAAACATTAAAAATGTAATGCAAATGACCTGCAAATTGTATCCCAATTCGCAGGTCATTTTTGGTTGATATGAAGGGATTTGGGTTATAACTTTTAGTGAATTTGTAGTACAACCTGTATATGAAAATGTAGGGGTTAGTGTACCCCCACAAATTGCCCTACATTTTTGCATACAAATAGCTCCAGTTTAAGCTGTGCTATTGATGGCATTGAAAAATAGGCGGAAAGATTCCGGCTAAATCAGGAAATTCACTTATTTCCCTATAAATAGGAGGATTTTTTCCTGTTATACTTTGTATTTCCATGATTTTTAGGCTTTTTAGGTTACTTAGGCGGAAAATCTCCGCCTATTTCTCTTTCAAATCACTACTTTTTCAAAATAAGCGGAATTCCTCCGATTAAGCGAGAACACCTGCCAAAATAAATTAACAGAGACAAAAATAAAAAGACACCGCAAAATACGGTGCAATAAGTTATACATTTTTCTATTCAATTTTGAGTTTTGCGATAGGAAACGGAACCCGTTAATTTGCTCTCCCTTTATTTTTTGTCAGCCCATTTAAATGCTGCTTCTTCAATTTCTTTTACAAAGCTGTCTTTATAGTTTATATACGAATCAATATCATACGGGAATTTTTTCGCAGCAATCATTTTTACATTTTCATAACGTTTCGCCTCTTCAGGGTGTTCCCGTAGATAATCACGGAAAACAAGATGCCTAAAAATTTCTGAGTTCCCTTTTTCAAAGGCATGCAGATGAAAAATCCGTTGTCTATTTTCATCCTCCTTATAGAAATAACGCCTCCCGACTATCCCGTTTTCACCCTTTGCCACGTACCCCATCTTTTCAAGTTTCGGTGTCACTCGATCAAAATTAAGAATATCTTCTGCTTCCGCTAACAAATCAATAATTGGTTTCGCACCTAGCCCTGGAACCGAAGTACTCCCAATATGATAAAAAACAATTTCATAGGGCTCCATCATATCAGTAAGTTTTTGTGTTTCTTTTTGAAATAACTCCGTCCAAGTACTGGTATGTGGTACTACTTCTACCTTTCGGACGGCCATTACTTAAACTCCTTCCAATTCATCCCGCTCTCATCTAAAAGTTCTTCAAACGATTTGTTTTTTTCCTTCAATCTTCGCTCTTCCCGCTTTCGCTGTTCTTCCGCCTCTTTTCTTTTTTCTTCCTCTGCCTTTAACTGATCCTGCTGTTCTTTTAACTGCTTTATTAAATTGGGATTGATTAAATCTTTTAATGTTACGGCTGAATCATCTTTTTTTGGAGCTGCTTGCCTTGTTTGCTTTGATTTCTTTTTCATTCTAACTTCCCCTTAATTAATATTTAATTTAGTAATAGTATATCATCACTTTTTAAATCCCTACAAAAAAGCAGGCTGTCCGTTTGAACAACCTGCTTCCACTATTAATAAGCTTCTAGTTTCACATTTTCATCCACATGTAAGGTGGCTTCTGTTGAATTAACAACATCCTCGACAGTAAAACCTTCGGCAACCTCCACGAGCCTTAGCCCGGAGTCTGTTACATCCATGACTGCGCGCTCAGTAATAATCCGGTTGACTACCCCTTTTCCCGTTAACGGAAGAGTACACTGTTTTAAAATTTTCGATTCACCTTTTTTATTTACATGCTCCATGATGACGATAATCTTTCGAGCCCCATGAACAAGGTCCATGGCTCCACCCATACCTTTAATCATTTTTCCAGGTATCATCCAGTTTGCCAGGTCCCCAGTTTCAGATACTTCCATTCCACCAAGAATCGCTATATTGACATGACCACCACGGATCATAGCAAATGATTCAGCACTGTCAAAATAAGCTGCACCAGCAATTGCCGTTACCGTTTCCTTGCCTGCATTAATTAGATCAGGGTCCACCTCTTCTTTATGTGGATATGGACCGATACCAAGCAGTCCATTTTCTGATTGCAGGACAACCTGTTTATTCGCTGTCATATAATTGGCTACAAGGGTAGGCATTCCGATCCCTAGGTTTACATAAAAGCCATTTTCTATTTCTTTCTCTGCCCTAATCGCAATTCTCTCTCTGACAGAGACCTTTTCATTCGCCATTCAAGTTCTCTCCCTTCACCAACTCTAGTTTCTAACGGTTAGTCTCTCTATTCGCTTTTCTTGAGTTCCTTCAATAATCGTTTGAACATATATACTTGGAGTATGGATGAAGTTAGCATCCAATTCACCAATTTCATAAAGGGTTTCCACTTCTGCGATCGTCACTTTACCCGCTGCAGCGATCATCGGATTAAAGTTTCGTGCTGTCTTGTGGTAAACAAGATTTCCCATTTTGTCCCCTTTCCATGCCCTAACCAAGCTAAAATCTGCTGTCAGTGCTTCTTCTAAAAGGTACTCTCTTCCGTTAAAAACCTTTGTTTCTTTCCCATCAGCTATCGGTGTTCCTACCCCGGCAGGAGTATAGAATGCTGGGATACCAGCGCCACCCGCCCGAATTTTTTCAGCTAATGTTCCCTGTGGTGTTAGTTCTACCTCAAGTTCTCCTGTTAATACTTGTCTTTCAAACTCTTTATTTTCCCCTACATAGGAGCCAATCATTTTTTTGATTTGTCTATTATTTAATAGGAGTCCTAAGCCCCACTCATCAATTCCACAGTTGTTAGAAATGACCGTTAAATCCTTCACTCCTTTTTCAGCTAAGGCTAAAATGAGATTCTCGGGAATACCACACAGGCCAAATCCTCCAACCATTAACGTAGCTCCATCATGAATATCAGCAACCGCATCCTGGAAGGATGTACAAATTTTCTTCATCTTTGCTCTCTCTCCCTCAAATGTTTTACGCTAACTCTACAATTGTTGCTACCCCTTGACCCCCGCCAATACAAAGCGTAGCTAAGCCATTTTTCGCATTTCTTCTTTTCATCTCATGAATTAAGGTGACGAGAATTCTCGCGCCGCTTGCCCCAATTGGATGTCCAAGTGCAATAGCCCCGCCGTTCACGTTTAAAATTTCTTTATTAAAATGAAGTTCTCGGTCTACAGCCAGCGATTGGGCCGCAAAGGCTTCGTTTGCCTCAATTAGGTTCACATCCTCCATTGAAACGGAAGCTTTTTCAAGAGCCTTTCTCACTGCTGGTACTGGTCCAATTCCCATTATACTTGGGTCTACCCCTGCACTTGCGTTGGCTTTTATCGTTACTAAAGGTTTAAGCCCTAGCTCATCTGCCTTTTTCTTACTCATTACTACAACAGCTGCTGCTCCATCATTGATTCCAGAAGCATTCCCTGCCGTTACACTGCCGTCCTTTTTAAAAGCAGGACGTAATCCCGCCAACTTCTCTGCAGTTGTTCCTTTTTTCGGGTATTCATCTGTGTCAAAAACAATAGGTTCCCCTTTGCGTTGCGGAATGACAACCTTTACGATTTCATCTTTAAATTTACCTGCTTCAATAGCCTCAACTGCCTTCGCCTGACTCCACGCCGAAAATTCATCCTGCTCTTCTCTTGTAATGGCATATTTACTCGCTAAATTCTCAGCTGTAATCCCCATGTGATAATCATTAAACACACATGTAAGACCATCCGAGGTCAAGGTGTCGACTAGCTTTTGGTCACCCATTTTAAAGCCATCACGGGCATTTTTTAATAGGTATGGTGCCTGGCTCATATTTTCCATTCCGCCTGCAACCACAATGTCAGCGTCTCCCGCCAAAATTGCCTGAGTTGCTAAGTGAACTGCCTTTAACCCCGAACCACAAACCTTATTAATCGTCATTGAGGAAACGCTTTCAGGAATTCCCGCTTGAATAGCCGCCTGTCTTGCTGGGTTTTGCCCTAGCCCTGCTTGGAGCACATTACCCATAATCACTTCATCCACTAGTTCAGGCTTAACTCCTGCCGCTTCAAGCGCCCCTTTAATCACTGTTGCTCCAAGTTCAGGTGCGGATAAATTTTTTAAACTACCGTTAAAATTTCCTAATGCCGTACGAACAGCACTAACAATTACTACTTCGGTTTGGCTCATTTCCGTTCTCCCCTCTAGCTTTTATACCTTTACTACTTCTAGTTAAATACAGAAATTCCTCTTATTTTGTCAAAATTTCTATTATTCTTGATTTTTTGATTTTACCACCTCTACAATGAAAGTATGAATTGTTTGGAGGGAAAATGATGCTAAGTTTACCTAAAAAAGTGACGATTATCGAGGTTGGTCCTCGAGATGGACTGCAGAATGAAAAGTTATTTGTACCAACTGATATCAAAAAACAATTTATTTTTGGACTGAGGAATGCTGGACTAGAGGAAATGGAGTTGACTTCGTTTGTGTCTCCAAAGTGGGTGCCACAAATGGGAGACGCACCAGAAATTGTTGCAGACTGCCTTGATGGAAACGCGAGAAACTTTGTCCTTGCTCCAAACCGTAAAGGAATTGATCGGGTGTATTCTACTGATTGCAAAGCTGTAGCCGTATTTGTTGGTGTCAGCAACAGTTTTAATCTAAAAAACATCAACAAAACAACGCAGGATAGTATGGCAGAGCTAAAACCGATCATCCATGAGCTAAAAGAAAAAAACTATTTTGTCCGTGCTTGTATTTCGACCGCCTTCTATTGTCCGTATGAAGGAAAAATAAATGAAAAAGATACTGTAAAGCTTTGTTCTGAGTTTGTAGAGGCTGGCGTGGATGAATTAAGTGTGGCTGATACCATTGGCATGGCTGCACCAAATGAAGCGTACTCCTTATTTTCACAGTTAAAAGAAGAGTTTTCAGATACCATGTTAACCGCCCATTTCCATGACACACGAAAGCTCGCTCTTGCGAATATTTTCGCTTCTCTACAGGCAGGTATTGACCGGTTTGATACGTCGGCTGGCGGTCTTGGCGGCTGCCCATTCGCTCCTGGTGCTGCAGGAAACGCAGCCACGGAGGATGTAGTGTATATGCTTGAACGGATGGGAATTGACACAGGTGTAAGCTTGGAGAAACTCCTTGCTGCTATTGAAATCGTGCGTCCACATCTTTCAAGACCCATCGAAAGCAGTTATTATCGCCTTCATGCTCAAACTGTCTAAAATCTAATCTCGTTTTTCGTGAATAATCGGTCTTCTGGTAATCCATCTTAATAATTGAGACCACCTTGAAGGGAGCTAGATTTTATGAGCCAAAAGCGGGACAAAGGTAACAGTCAAAGCGGGAAAAATTATGCAGATACAGCTGGTGGCGGCAAACGGATGATTGCTGCCGAGGAACTCGAAAAAGCACTACATCCAACGAAAAGACAGAATTCTGAGCAATAAGAAAAGCGAAGCGTCTTGTTCAGCCCCGACAGGCAAATGTTCTTCGGCGAGAAAAGTCCGCATTTTGACTTTTCTTGCCGAAGGTTATTTGACCCCGAGGGGCTAGACGCTGCAGCTAGACAGTTATCAAAGTTCAAAGAATCAATTTTATTTCAATCAGAAGCCGCCGCTTATTGGTGTGAGCGGCTTTTTTTATGCTAAAATTAAAACTGTTAATTTATGGGCACTAAAAACGTGACTTTCATATTTTATACTAATTACTTCAGGAGGTGCCAATTGTGAGGAAGACATTTCGGACTTTGTTTATTGTGTTATTTTTCTGGTTATCTCTTGCTCTATACTTTACCAACCGTCTGATGTATATGAAGAAAAAGGATGAAGAATTAATCTTAAGGCGCGAAAAGGAAGCCGGCCGATATAAGCCTGATGAATTCGAGTCTTTGCCAAAGCAGGAGGTTGATATTCCTTCACCATTTGGTTACATGATTAAAGGTCTTCTTATTGAACCACACAAGACGAACCGATATATTATTATTTCTCATGGCGTAACGGAAACGAAAATGAATTCGATTAAATATGCGAACCTCTTTCTCGATAGAGGGTTTAATGCTTTCATTTACGACCATCGCCGACACGGAGAATCCGGTGGAAAAACAACCAGCTTTGGTCACTATGAAAAATTCGACCTTAAAACGATTGTCGATTGGCTAAAAAAAGAAAAAGGACCGAACCTTGAGCTTGGCATTCACGGGGAATCCATGGGAGCCGCTACCATGCTGTTATATGCGGGGCTCCTTGAGGATGGGGCTGACTTTTACATTGCTGATTGCCCATTTTCTGATTTTAAGGAGCAGCTTGCCTATCTCATAAAAAAAGACTTTAAGCTCCTACCCGGACTGTTACTTCCGATTGGTGATATCCTTTTGCGTTTTCGAGACAAATATTCTATTCGTCACGTATCACCCATTTCAGTTATTGAAAATATTAAACACCCTGTTCTGTTCATTCACAGTCAAAAGGACGATTTTATACTCCCTACCATGTCAAAGGACTTATTTGAGCAAAAAAAGGGTCCTAAAATGTTATACCTTGCTGAAAATGGACGGCATGCCCAGTCCTTTAACGAAAACCGTGCGGATTATGAGCGAGTCATCGATGAATTTTTAGAGACATATGTTCATCAAGGTTTATCATCTATTTAAGAAAAGCGCAAGCGCCTTGGTCAGCCCCGACAGGCAAATGTTCTTCGGCAAGAAAAGTCCGCATTTTGACTTTTATTGCCGAAGGTTATTTGACCCGAGGGGCTAGGCGCTGGAGCTGGACCATTCTCGAAGTCGAAGTTTATACTTTATACTGTTTTTTCTTTAATCATTAGGCTCATGTGTCCATTTAAGATTTGCTGTGGACTTTTTAGTTGAAAACAATTGGCGGTTTGAGAAAAATCGATTTTCATTTCTTCATCTAAAAAAACGGTTTTCGCTTTTTCTACATATACCGGTCGATCATTTGTTTCGATGGCCAAGTCATCTTGATCTAATGCCGGTACAAACCACAGGGCAATTACCCCATTTACCGCGCACCCACAGCCATCTGTATCGTATTTTAATTTTAAAAACCCTTTGCGGCCTGCTGTTCTTTCATTTATTTTTTCTATTGCTGCCGCTGTTATAGTAATTTGCATGATTAAATCCCCTTTTTTGTGCATAGGGTGATTGTAACATAGGTTTTAAGGGATTTTTATTTTTTTGCTCGTCTTTTATTGCATTTTCCTTATATTCCAGTTATTCTCAAAGTTAATATGAAATTCCAAAAGGGGTGTTTGCTTTGTCAAAAGTACAAATCAAGGTAAATGATAACGGTTCATTACGAATTACAGGTGATGTGGAACTGCTTGATGGCGAAGGTAATGTCTATCCATCAAAACCAGCCTTTTCCCTTTGCCGCTGCGGTTTATCGAACAATAAGCCATACTGTGATGGCTCACATAAAGGGAAATTTGATTCTCAAGTTCGTGTTCTTAAAGAGGAATAGGATAAAATGGGCGGCCTTTCTTTGGGCCGCTCTTTTTCTTAGTTCTTGAGTCCACTTGGGTAACGTAGACCGCTCCTACGCGACCGTTCTCCCTTTCCTGAGCACACTTGGGTAACGTAGACCGCTCCTACGTGACCGTTCTCCCTTTCCTGAGTCCACTTGGGTAACGTAGACCGTTTCTACGTGACCGTTCTCTCTTTCCTGAGCAACCTTGGGAACGTAGACCGCTTCTACGTGACCGTTCTCCCTTTCCTGAGTCTACTTGGGTAACGTAGACTGGATTACTTTTTCTATAATTTCCTTCTCCAGATTTTTCTACATATCAATATAGATATTTAATTAACAAAGCCTGTTTTTCACAAATCCGTCAGTCTGATATCGGCAATATTCATTATGGGAATGCGATGTATCTCTTCAAAGCGGTCAACGATATGAAGTCTTTGCAGCAGTTCATCCCAGTAATGGATTTTTCCAATGACAATTTCATAGTTTCGATTCCGATAGTGAGTAACGGTAACGAACTGATCAAACTCGATTGCTTCCGAAAGGGTCTCATTCATGAGCTCAAGCTGCTGTTCATCCATTTCCCTTTTTTGTTCAAATCCATCTTCCTTCACCCAATCCCTAAGCAATTTCACATGCTCAGGAAGCATCATCGACGTCCACTTGATCCTCCCACGGTCGCGAATCATACGCTCTCCTTCTTTCGTTACATTTTATGTCCCCCAACCAATGTGGCACGATGCTTGGCGGTTCCTGCAGCTGTATAAGAAACTGCGCGCAACAGAGAGCCTGCACCGAAGCGTCTCCGGACAGCATCAACCACATAGCCAAGCTCTCGTCTCTTATAGGCACCCATGTCAAAAAGATCAAGCTGCAGCTCACGGTCATCAACAATGTTGCTGATAGCAATAGAAATTTGCCGTACTGTCTTTCCTGAATAATGCTCGTGAAATAATTCCAGACAGATACGGTAAAGCTCCATCGTTACATTTGTGGGATGATGAATGGTTCTTGAACGATGAAAACCGCCGCCAAATTCATCTTGACTGTATCCTACTCCAAGGCTAATCGTTCTCCCTGCCTTTCGATGTGTTCTTGCTCTTCGTGCCACCTCTTCACATATTTCTAACATGACAGCCTTAATCTCCTCTTCCTCTTTATAATCTCTTAAGAGAATTTGGCTTTTTCCGAAGCTAATTTGCCCTTGGATAATGGGTGCTCCCAAATCAGAGAGGTCGACTCCCCAGGCATGATAATATAACTGATTTCCCATAATTCCGAATTTCTTTTCCAGCTTTTCTAAATCATAGCGGGCCAGCTGACCGACAGTAAAAATCCCCATACTATTTAATGTTTTTTCCACACGTCTGCCAATACCCCACATTTCTCTAAGTGGTGATACCTTCCAAAGCTTTGTTTGGACGTCCTCATATGTCCACTCTGTCACGCCTTTTTTCTTTGCATCAAGATCAAGACAAAGCTTTGCCATTAACATATTGGGGCCAATCCCCACTGCACAGGGCAGCTGAAATTCCCGCTCAATATCATCTTTTATTTTTTGAGCAATGGTATGAGCATCTCCCCATAAATGATCAGCCCCATCGACTTTAATGAAACTTTCATCGACGCTATACGTATGGATGGCCTCTTTTGGTACATAGCGGTTAAACACGCGCGAAATTTCTGTAGAAATACGTAAATAGGTTGCCATCTTGGGCTCAACAATTTGGATTCTTGGATCATTTGGAATTTCAAACATTCGCGTTCCCGTTTTAATCCCAAATTCTTTTTTCAATCGCGGCGAAGCAGCAAGTACTATACTCCCTTGACGTTCCTTGTTACCACAAACAGCTAAATAGCAATCCAAAGGGTCGAGGCCAAGCATGACAGCTGAGCAGCTTGCATAAAAGCTTTTCATGTCCACACATAAAATTTTATTTTGCGGCAGCGTACTGTAATCGACCATGGAGTTTCCCTCACATCTTATTTTTTCGAACATCTGTTCTCAGTTATTATATTCCTAATCATAAGCGAATATGCGTTCGTATTCAATGGGGATTTTTTGACAATTTTTCTTATGGGGATTAACTAAAAAAGCGTTATAATAATGGATGAGGTGTTATTGGTGGAAAAAAAGCTGATAAAAAAAATGATCTTAAACTGTCTGAAACAGTATTATTCAACTGAATCCATGCCTATTGGCGAAAAAGATTTAGAGGATCTGATCAATAGGATTTTGCTTGTAAAAGAAGAAGAACCAAAAGCAGATTTACATGAAATCATAAATGACACAGTTTATGAGTTCTTAACTGGGTGAAATCTAGGCAAAATAAAAAGCCTCAAATCGAGGCTGGAAGAATTACAATTATTTTGAGTTAAATGCACGCTTGCCAAGACGCTCAAACAACCGTGGAAAAAGAACATAAACCACGCTTCCCATGTTCATCCACCGTGGCAAATTGATTTCTCTTGTTTTCGTTAGCATGCTGTCAACGACCTTACTTGCCACATATTCAGGCTGAAGCATGTAGCGCTGTACATTTTTTACATATGTGCCTTGTTCATCTGCAATGTCAAAAAAATTAGTAGCGATTGGCCCTGGATTAACGGCTGTTACGAGCACATTGTAATCCGCAAGTTCCATTCTTAGTGCATTCGTATAGCCGAGAACGGCATGCTTAGTAGCTGAATATACACTTGATTTTGGTGTAGCAATCTTCCCTGCCTGCGAGGCAATGTTGATAATATGACCGGAGCGCCTCTCCCGCATTTTCGGCAGTACCATGTTCGTGCACGCCATCAGCCCCAGTACATTCACATCAAACATACCCTTGATTTCAGCCATTGTTGCTTTATGCGCTTCACGAAAAATGCCGAAGCCTGCATTATTGACAAGGATATCTATCTGGCCAATTGTATCAAAGATCTGTTTAAAGACCTCCTCCACCTGCTTTGTGTCAGATACATCAAGTTGGAAAACATCCACACTAACATGGTATTTTTGCTGCAAATCCGATTGAAGTTGCTGGAGCTTATCTAAACTTCTTGCCAGTAATACAAGGTTGGCACCACGTGCCGCACAAAGCTTAGCGATTTCTGCACCGATTCCTCCCGATGCACCGGTAATCACAATATTTTTTTCTTTTAGTAGTTCTCTTCCCACATGCACACCTCTACTCGCTTACTCCCGTTACTCACTCTTCAGATCGCCTTGTAGAGAACGGGCTGTTTATTATTACTACTAATTTCGCCGATAGAGGATAAATAGTCAAGTTGAGCAACCGTTTCTGATATGGTTAGCATGAGTTCACGCTGATAGACAGTCGGAAAAAGGCGTTGACAAATTTCAAATACAGTGAGTTCCTCTTCTTTCAGCCAGTTTTTAACGGTCATCGCCCGCTCATGCTGCCGTGTGAGTCGTTTTTCAATAAGCGCTTCTAATTCATACACTTCTTCACCGTGCCCGGTGTACACACACTGAATAGGATACGCCAACAGCTTTTTCATCGAATCATTATGCTGAAGCTGTGGATTTGGTCTTTCTGTTTCACCAGGTGCAGGCGGCTCAAGCAATGGGTTTGGTGAAATATGCGCTAGAATTAAATCACCACCAATTAATACTCCATCCTTTTCTCGGAAAAGAGCAATTTGACTTTGAGCATGACCTGGCGTTTCAATTACCTCCCATTCACTAAGCCCTAATGGCCTCATTCCCTCAGAGAGATGTCCCGTTAGTGAACGATTACAAGAATACTTCAGCGTTTTTCTTAGCTTGGAAAGGAACGGAAAATACTCCTCAGGAAGCCCAAATTCTTTAAAATATAAGCGGTAGAAAGCCTCTTGTTCTTGAAAAAAGGCTTCAGTCGGGTTGATCCACCGTTCATTCAGCAGATGACCATGAACCTCCAAAGAAGCAGGGAAAAAGTCAAGCCCTCCTGCATGATCGGGGTGATGGTGGGTTAAGATTACTTGTTCAATATCATCCGGATGTAAATGTAATTCTGCCAATTGTTCTTTCAACGAATTCCAAGATTTCTCTGTTTTCACTCCCACGTCAACGAGTGTCAACCGCTCCCCTTTAATCAAAAAAACATTTACATCCCCAACTGGAAATGGTGTTGGTAAGGTAATTTTAGCAATTCCATTTTTCCATTCTGTCATAATGAAAACTCCTTAATATTATTGTTAAATAAAGAAATGAAAATAGAAAGATATGAACAGTATTGTCATTTAATATATAAAATAAAGTGTAGCGATTTATTCCCTAATTGTCATTATTTCTGCATAATTTTTTAGAAAAAATAAAAAATTCTTACAACATTTCACTTGACAGACAACCTATTTCTCTTGCATAATCACAATTAAAATTTGCTACGTTAAAGCGATGAATAAGGCCAGCCTTTCGTCCTTTATGGATGAAGGGTCTATTTTATTTTTACGGAGAAAAAGGAGGAAATAAAGTGAACAAAATAGCGATTGTCGGTGCGGGTTCAATGGCTGAAGCATTCATTTCAGGAATTCTTAAAAATGAATTAATTGATAGAAAAAATGTATGGGTAACAAACAATTCAAATAAGGAAAGGCTAAATAGTCTTAGAGAGCGCTATGGTGTTAGGAGCACGTATGATTTGAATGCTCTTTTCGATGGTGCAGATATTGTCATGTTAGCGATGAAGCCAAAAGATGCAGCGACAGCAATCCAAGCCATTCGCGAACAGTTAACTGAGCACATGCTAGTCGTTTCCGTCTTAGCAGGTGTATCCATGAGTATCATTGAAACCTTGGCAAGAAAACCCCTTGCGATTGTACGATCCATGCCAAACACCTCAGCCGCAGTTGGCAAATCCGCAACCGCGGTAGCTGTGAATCAACGGGTTACCAACGAGCAGGTAGAAACAACAAGAAACCTTTTTGGTACGGTTGGATTAACTTCTTTTGTGGAAGAAGAACAATTAGATGCTGTCACAGGACTATCTGGAAGCGGACCTGCTTATATCTATTATTTAATTGAAGCAATGGAAAAAAGTGCGGTTGAGGTTGGCCTTGAAAAAGAAATGGCAAGTCAACTCATTGTTCAAACACTGATTGGAGCAGCAGAGATGGTTAAGAATTCATCTAAATCCTCCACACAACTGCGCAAGGACGTCACTAGTCCTGGTGGAACAACGGAAGCCGGTATTAAAGTGCTCGAGGAAAATGAAGTGCAGCAAGCATTCATTTCATGCATTAAAGCTGCTACTGCCCAATCTAAGAAAATGGGAGCTGCCTTACGTTCTCAACTTGAGACAGCGGATCAACCTTCCTAGTTGGATGTTTGACTCATTTACTATAAACTAGGTGGAAAAAGGTCCAGGAAGTGTGGTTCATGCTAACAATATTATTTTCATTAGGAATTCTCGTTTGGATTATTTTTCTGATTGATGCACTGATTGGTTTCCGTCAAGTGGACTCGCTTGAAAAAGAGGAAGGTTTAGAAACAGGCCCCATGTTATCGGTGATCGTAGCAGCTAGAAACGAAGAAAAACAAATAAAGGCAAGTATCCTAAGCCAGCTACAGCAAACCTATAGAAATGTGGAATGGATTTTAGTAGATGACCGCTCCACGGATGAAACTGGAAAACTTCTTGATGAATTGATGAAGGAAGATCCTCGGGTCAAGGTTATTCATGTGAAGGAATTACCTGAAGGTTGGCTTGGAAAAAATCATGCATTATATAAGGGGTCGCTTCAGGCATCAGGAAAATGGCTATTATTCACCGATGCAGATGTGAAGTACGAAAAAGAAGCATTCGCAAAGGCACTTCATTATGCTGAACGACACCAACTCGATCATTTAACAGCAGCGCCCAACTTACATGCAAACCATTTTTGGCTAAAAACCTTTGTTGCTTTTTTTCTATTTGGATTTTCCTATTTTAAGCGGCCATGGATGGCAAATAATCCAAAATCAAAAATTGGAACAGGAATTGGGGCATTTAATCTTGTTTCTAAAGAGGCATATGAATCATTTGGCACACATGAAAGACTAAAAATGCGACCAGATGATGACTTGCAACTGGGGATGAAAATGAAAAAGGCTGGCTACCAGCAAAGAATAGTCACCGCACTAAGGCTAATTGAAGTCGAATGGTATGGGAGTTTAAAAGAGGCATTTATCGGTCTGGAGAAAAATACGTTTGCAGGCCTAAATTATCAAGTCAGGATGGTGTTTTTTTCGATTTTCGGAGTGTTTGTCACCAATGTGCTTCCGTTCCTGACAATTTTTTCTGCAAACAAAACCGTGGCCTTTCTAAGTTTAGGTAATATTATTACGAGTGGTATTCTTTATGTGTTGATTATAAAAAGAATGACGGTCTTTTCCCCTGTATTATTTCTCGTTTTTCCCATTACCGCTTTACTTTTTATTTATTCGATTATTCGGGCAAGCCTGCTGACCTTTAAACGCGGAGGGATCGTTTGGAGAGGAACTACTTACCGCTTGAGTGAGCTGAAAGATCACGACTGAAGCAGTATTGTACATTATATTTATGCCCTTTGCTATACTAAAGAAGGATTAGTATGAAACAGGAGGGATTTTTCAAATGACAACCAAATTATTTTCTCCCATTACCATAAAGGGAGTGACATTACAAAATAGAATTGTTATGGCTCCAATGTGTATGTACTCCAGCCATAATGAAGATGGGCATCTTCAAAACTGGCACCGCACTCACTATACTAGTAGAGCAGTCGGACAAGTTGGTCTAATCATCGTTGAAGCAACAGCAGTTACTCCACAAGGCCGAATTTCTCCACAGGATTTAGGTATTTGGAGTGATGAGCACACAGATGGTTTCAAAGAGTTAGTAAACCTAATGAAAGAACATGGAGCGAAAACAGGCATCCAGCTTGCCCATGCCGGCAGAAAAGCAGTATTAGAAGGTGAAATCATCGCACCTTCAGCGATTGCTTTTAATGAAAAATCGCAAACTCCAAAAGAAATGACAATAGCAGAAATTAAAGAGACAGTGGAAGCATTTAAAAAAGGGGCGGAGCGTGCTGCCAAAGCTGGTTTCGATGTGATTGAAATTCACGGCGCTCATGGCTATTTAATTAATGAGTTTCTGTCGCCACTTTCCAACAAAAGAACAGATGAATATGGTGGCACTGCTGAGAACCGTTACCGCTTGCTGCGTGAGGTCATTGAAGCTGTGAAAACCGTTTGGACAGGTCCATTGTTCGTAAGAGTTTCTGCTCATGATTATCACGAGGATGGTTTAACACCTGAAGATTACATAGTGTTCGCAGATTGGATGAAAGAACAAGGTGTAGACTTAGTGGATGTAAGCTCAGGTGCCGTGGTACCCGCACATATTCATGTGTATCCAGGTTATCAGGTAAAGTATTCTGAAACGATTAAAAATGGAGCTGGTATTCCAACTGGCGCGGTTGGCTTAATCACTACAGGAATTCAGGCTGAGGAAATTTTACAGAATGACCGAGCGGATTTAGTTTTCCTAGCTCGTGAGTTACTGCGCGACCCATACTGGCCACGAACAGCAGCCAAAGAACTTGGGGTTTCCATCGAAGGACCGAAACAATACGAGCGAGGATGGGTATAAGAAAAGCGTAAGCGCCTTGATCAGCCCCGACAAGCAAATGTTCTTCGGCAAGAAAAGTCGCTCTTTGACTTTACTTGCCGAAGGTTATTTGACCCGAGGGGCTAGGCGCTGAAGCTGGACAATTCTCGAAGTCGAATTTTATACTTTCTTATAGTATAATAAAAGATAAAGCACTTCCCCGATTGGGGAAAGTGCTTTTTTTACTTAAGAGGAATATGAATCTCTTTAAAGTCTTCCGCGATGACTGTATTAGGAAAGATTTCCATTGCCTCGGCCACTAACTCGCGCCAATCATTCCGATCATATCGTGAACTGATGTGGGTCAAACATAAATGCTTGCAACCAGCCTTTCTAGCAATATCTGCTGCCTGAGAGGTCGTTGAATGAAAGTAATCATAGGCTAATGTTTCCTCACCCTTTGAAAAGGTAGCTTCGTGAATTAATAAATCTGCCTCTTTAGCCAGCAACAACGCATTTTCGCAGTATCGTGTGTCCCCAAGAATCGTAACGACTCTTCCCTTTTGCTCAGGACCAAGGAACTCATTCGGATCAAGCACCCGTCCGTCTTCCAGAGTAATTGATTCACCATTTTTTATTTGCCTAAAGATTGGCCCAGGTTGAACACCCGCTTCGATTAGCTTATCAGCAAGTAAGGTCCCTGGTCTGTCCTTCTCCATAATTCTATATCCATACGAAGGAATCCCATGTTCAAGCAGACGAGCTTCTACAATAAACTGGTCATCTTCAAAAATAATTCCTTCGCTAATTTCGATGATACTCAAGGGATATTTTAAATAGGTCTGACTTAAGGACAGACTTATCTCAATATATTCTTTAATTCCTTTTGGTCCATAAACCGTAACCTCTGACTCCCCGCCTTGAAACGAACGACTGGATAACAAACCAGGTAACCCATAAATATGATCACCATGTAAATGAGTAATAAAAATTTTTTCAATCCGCCGCGGTTTTAAGGATGTGTGTAAAATTTGATGCTGTGTCGCCTCACCCACATCAAATAACCATACTGCCCCCCGTTCCTCGAGCAATTTCAAGGCTATAGATGTGACATTTCTGAGTTTCGCCGGCATTCCTGCCCCCGTACCTAAAAAAAACAAATCCAAGTGTTATTTCCCCTTTCTTACCGTTCCTTAAGCCAATATTGATAATATAACATAAACTGGTTTGGATTTCTTCTTAGCTCAACTAATAAAAGAAAGACATATCGCTTACATGCAAATCAATATATTTGCGAAACCTAATAAAAACAGCTAAATTAAATACTTGAATGAAGGAATTGTAATTAGACTACATATGCACACTCATGCTATTAGGAAAGAGGTCTTTAACCCGTGGAACAAAATATGAATTCATTAATTATGATCTTCGGAGCAACCGGTGATTTAGCACACAGAAAATTGTTTCCTTCTCTTTACCGATTATTTAAGAAAGGAAGATTAGATAAATTTGCTGTCGTTGGGGTAGCAAGAAGATCATTATCAAATGATGATTTTCAAAAATCTGTAAAGGATTCAGTATTGTCTGCTTTAGGCGATCAGGATAATCTCGATGAATTTGCCTCTCATTTTTATTATCAATCACACGATGTAGCTGATTCAAACTCATACGCAGAATTAAATAAATTGGCACATGAGATTGATGAGAATTATCAACTGGAAGGAAATCGCATCTTTTACCTTGCGATGGCACCAGAATTCTTTGGACCAATCGCTCTCCATTTAAAATCAGATGGGTTAACCAATGTAAAAGGCTACAAGCGCTTAGTCATTGAAAAACCGTTTGGACATGATTTAGAATCTGCCAAAGAGTTAAATAAACAAATTAGAACTGCCTTTTCTGAAGAAGAAGTGTATCGAATTGACCACTATCTTGGAAAAGAAATGGTTCGGAATATTGAAGTCATACGATTTGCCAATGCCATTTTCGAGCCGCTGTGGAATAACCGATATATATCTAATATCCAAATTACGTCTAGCGAGACACTTGGTGTCGAAGAACGAGGACGTTATTATGAAACAAGCGGGGCTTTACGTGATATGTTGCAAAACCATATGATGCAAATGGTAGCCTTGCTTGCGATGGAGCCTCCAATCAAATTGACAACGGATGAAATTCGTTCCGAAAAAGTAAGGGTATTTCGTTCACTCAGAACGGTTGTGGGTGACGAAGTAAATGATTACTTTGTCCGCGGACAATATGGTGAGGGAATGATGGCTGATAAGAATGTTCCAGCCTATCGTGATGAACAAATGGTAGACAAGGAATCGAACACAGAGACCTTTGTCGCAGGGAAAGTGATGATTGATAACTTCCGCTGGGCTGGTGTTCCGTTTTATATTCGAACAGGTAAACGAATGGCAGCAAAATCAACAAAGATTGTCGTTCAATTTAAAGACATTCCAATGAATTTATACTATCAGACGGAAAAAATGTTGAATCCAAACCTTCTTGTTATTCATATCCAGCCGGAAGAGGGAATTACCCTTCACCTTAATGCCAAAAAGGCTGGAGGCCATTTAGACGCACAAGAAGTAAAGCTAAGCTTTGCTAACACAGGAATTAATGCTATGAATACTCCTGAAGGCTATGAGAAGCTGCTTTACGATTGCATGCGCGGCGATGCGACCAACTTTACGCATTGGGATGAAGTAGCCTATTCTTGGGCATTTGTAGATAAGATTTCGGAAGTGTGGGAAGGAACCAAGGCTGAATTCCCTAATTACGCTTCAGGTTCAATGGGACCACAAGCTGCAGATGAACTGTTAGAAAAAGATGGCTTCTTCTGGTGGCCTGTTACAGATTTAGACGTAGATATTTGTAAATAAGAATAAAACAATTAAAAGCTCCACTTTGTTTCCTAGCAAAGTGGAGCTTTTTAGTCTTCTTCTTTATTTTTTATAGGAAATGTACGTAAGAAATCTTTATTGAAGCTTGTCCCCGTCCCTACATTATGTGAAAGATCTACATTATGGGAACCAGCATTTTCAATTATATTTTTTCCATATTTCTCTCGTAGACTAGAAAGTGTTTTAAGCAGTGGCTCTTTTTTCGCGTCGTTTTCAAAGGAAAATAAATCTAACTGCTTATATGCTTGGTCTTGATCCACTAAATCATTGCCAGTAATCCCTAATAAACGAACGGGGTCTCCATTCCAAGATTTTAGAAAGAGCTGTTTTGCAAAGACAGAAAGTTCCTCTTTATGATTGATAGGGTTAGGAAGTTTTTTACTTCTTGTAATCGTTCGTCTGTCCTTATACCGAATCGTAATACCCAAAGTAGTTGTAAGAACATTTTTTCGCTTTAACCTAACAGAAACGGTTTCTGCCAGTGAATCTAACACACGATAAAGCTCATGCTGGTTACTAACATCTCGAGGAAGTGTGGTCGAATTACCGATGCTTTTAAACTCCTCAATAGATCCTGGATCAACTGGCCTTTTGTCGATACCGTTGGCTCTTTCTTTGATCCGAATTCCGTTAATACCAAGAAGGGATTTAAGTTGAATTTCATTGCCTTTCGCTAAATCCCCAATCGTGTGTATAGCGATGGTCGTTAACTTTTCTGCTGTTTTTTTTCCGACACCATGCATTTCATTTGTATTTAATGGCCACAAAATCTTCGGAATATCACGCTTACGAAGAATCGTAATGCCCATCGGTTTTTTCATATCAGAAGCCATTTTTGCCAAAAATTTATTCGGAGCAATGCCGATACTGCACGGCAAATCCAGTTGTTCTAGAACTCTTTTTTGAATACTTTTAGCAATGTCAATCGGACTGCCAAATTCAAAGCTCTCTGTTATATCTAAATAGCCTTCATCTATCGAAACAGGTTCCACCATTTCGGTATACTGTCTGAGAATATCAAACATCCCAATAGATGCCGCCCGGTACCTCTCAAAATTAGGTTTCATTACGATTAACTGGGGACATAGTTTTTTTGCTTCCCACAGCGGCATCGTTGTTTTAACACCAAATTTTCTTGCTTCATAACTGCAGGTCACAATAATTCCCCGTCGCTCCTCCACATTTCCTGCAATCGCTACAGGCTTTCCTTTTAAGTTAGGATCATAGGCCATCTCAACGGACGCATAAAAGCTGTTCATATCCACATGTAAAATGACTCGTCCGTTCTTTGGATACATTTCCTTCATGTTAATCATCCTTAAACCATTAATAGGTCTAGTATAGCAAAAAGGAGAGTCTAAGACCCTCCTTTAAACTTTTCTTATTGATTGGTTATTGATTAGTTACTTCATCAATTATAGCAAGCGTCATTTCTGCCAGCTTGTATAATTCCTCAAGTGGCATGCGCTCATTTGTTGTATGGATTTCTTCATAGCCAACAGCAAGGTTTACCGTTGGAATTCCGAACCCAGCTATCACGTTAGCGTCGCTGCCTCCACCACTATGCTGAAGTTCACAGCTACGACCAATTTTTGCTGCTGCTTTACGAGCAATCTCAACCACAAGATCGCCTTCTCCAAATTTGAAACCAGGGTACATAACTTCCACATCTACTTCTGCTCTGCCGCCCATTTCAGCAGCAACTGTTTCAAATGCTTCCTTCATCTTGCCTACCTGTGTCTGCATTTTTTCAGGTATAAGTGAACGTGCTTCTGCTAAGATATCCACACGGTCACATACGATATTGGTTGCCTGCCCACCTTCAAAACGACCAATATTAGCAGTCGTTTCATGGTCAATTCTGCCTAACGGCATTTTAGCAATGGATTTTGCTGCAATCGTAATGGCAGAAATACCTTTTTCAGGAGCAACACCTGCATGGGCTGTTTTTCCGTAAATCACTGTCTTTACTTTTGCTTGTGTTGGAGCAGCTACAACCACATTCCCAACTAAGCCATCGCTATCAAGAGCATAGCCATACTTTGCCTTCAATAATGAAGGGTCAAGTGCTTTTGCCCCTACTAAACCGGACTCTTCCCCTACCGTAATAACGAATTGAATTAATCCGTGCGGTAGATTTTGTTCTTTTAAAAGACGGATGGTTTCAAGCATAACAGAAATACCAGTTTTATCGTCTGCGCCTAGAATCGTCGTGCCATCAGTAACCACGTAACCATCTTTAATAGAAGGCTTTACCCCTTTTGCAGGTGTAACTGTGTCCATATGGCAAGTAAAGTAAATTGGATCTACTCCCTCTTTAGTTGCTGGAAGCGTACAAACTAAGTTCCCTGCACCATGTCCTGTTACAGATGTGGTATCATCTTCAAAAACTTCAAGACCTAAATCAGAAAACTTTTGTTTTAATACCTTTGCAATTTCAGTCTCAAATTTCGTTTCTGAGTCAATTTGCACAAGCTCTAAAAATTCATTCAAAAGACGTTCTTGATTCACCATTTGATTGACCCTCCAATATATGTACTTACAATCGTCAAGAATAAAGCGCCTAAGCAAGGCGCTTTACACTTTTTCTATTTCAGTATACCTCTTTCTTACGGATATCATCAAATGAAAGAGCATCTGATTAATATTAAAGCGGGATATTCCCGTGTTTTTTATATGGACGTGACTCTTTTTTATTTCTCAGCATCTCTAAAGCCTGAATAATTTTAATTCTAGTTTCACGAGGATCAATGACATCATCCACCATTCCCCTGCTGGCAGCAACATATGGATTGGCAAACTTTTCGCGGTATTCATCGATTTTTTGCTGGCGTGTCAGCTCAGGATTCTCGCTGTTATTAATCTCCTTAGCAAAGATAATATTAGCTGCACCTTGAGGACCCATGACCGCAATTTCAGCATTTGGCCAAGCAAACACCAAGTCAGCACCGATCGACTTGCTATTTAAAGCCACATAAGCCCCGCCATATGCTTTTCTTAAAATTACCGTTAGCTTCGGTACAGTCGCTTCTGAATAGGCGAACAATATCTTTGCACCATGGCGAATGATTCCTCCATGCTCTTGTTTAACACCTGGGAAGAAACCAGTAACATCTTCAAATGTAATAATTGGGATATTGAAAGAATCGCACGTTCTAATAAAGCGGGCGGCTTTATCTGAAGAGTCAATATCTAATCCACCAGCCATCACCTTTGGCTGGTTGCAAACAAGCCCTACTGATTCCCCTTTGATTCTAGCAAAGCCAACGACTATATTTTTAGCAAAATCCTTTTGTATTTCCATAAAAGAGTCTGCATCTGTCACTTGTTCAATCACCTTACGAACATCATACGGGCGAACCGCGTCAAATGGAATCACATCCGTTAAATCTGGACGGTAATCATTTTCATGCTCCACTTCCTGTTTTGGCGATTTTTCCTCATTGTTCTGAGGGAGATAGCTTAATAGCTTGCGCACATTTTGTAAGACCTCTTCTTCAGAGTTTGCTTGGAAATGGGCATTCCCACTGATCGAATTATGAACATTTGCCCCACCTAAGTCTTCGGCAGAGATTTTCTCACCGGTTACTGTTTCAATTACCTTCGGCCCAGTGATGAACATTTGGCTTGTTTTTTCAACCATAAATACGAAATCCGTAATAGCTGGAGAATAAACAGCGCCACCAGCACACGGTCCCATTATTACGGAGATTTGCGGGATGACACCTGAATAAATAGCGTTTCGATAAAAGATATGACCATACCCATCAAGTGAAACGACCCCTTCTTGAATTCTTGCTCCACCAGAATCATTAAGCCCCACAAAAGGCGTACCATTTTTAGCTGCTAAATCCATAACGTTCGCAATTTTTTTCGCATGCATTTCACCTAGAGCGCCGCCAAACACCGTAAAATCCTGTGAAAATAAATAGATTGGACGGCCATTGACTTTCCCAAAGCCAGTTACAACGCCATCACCAGGTCCTTTTTGTTCATCCAGACCAAAGTCATTCGTCCGATGTTCGATAAACGGGTTCAGCTCGACAAACGTCCCTTTATCAACTAAGAGTTCGATTCGTTCTCTAGCCGTTAGTTTTCCTTTCTCATGCTGTTTGTCAATTCGCTCATCCCCGCCACCGAGCTCCACTTCTCTGCGCTTATCGTATAGTTCACTTATTTTTTCGTAGATGTCTAACATTTACCCCTTCATCCCTTTCTTTTCGCATAACTCATACAAAACACCGGTAGACGATTTTGGATGCATAAAGGCTATCTGTGCCCCGCCTGCTCCAAGTCTTGGCTGTTGATCAATCATCTGAATACCCTTTTCTTTCATTTCAATGATTCTTTCTTCAATCGATTCCACGCCCAAAGCCACATGGTGAATACCTTCTCCACACTTTTCAATAAATTTAGCAATCGGACTTTCCTCAGATGTCGGCTCAAGGAGTTCGAGTTTTGTTCCACCTGCTTGTAAAAAAGCAACTTTTACTTTTTGGCTCTCAACCTCTTCTATTCCTAATAAAGTGAGCTCTAACACATCTGTATAAAATGGTAGTGTATTCTCAAGAGATTTAACGGCAATTCCAATATGGTCGACTTTTTTAATCATATATACCCCTCTGTTCCAATATTAAAATAAATTCGACAATTACTCTTATTCGGTAAAAAGTTCATAAATCCTTCCTAAATTACTTAGTTGTTCCGTTGTTCATTTGGGCTTTTCCCTGTAAAATAGGAATATAGCCAAATGCAATAAGGGAGGTACCTAAATTGACTAAAAAGAAAACAAGAAAAATTATTGTTTATTTGATGCTCTTTGCGATGCTTGCTTCCACCCTCCTAATCGGAATCGGCACCTTCTTGTCATAAACATATAAAAGGGACTGTTCGAAAACGAACAGTCCCTTTCCTCATTTAATTGCACCTTGTTCTTGTGCTAGAGCCTCAAATGTTTTTTTAGAGGACACGACTAATATTTTTGTTCCTAACGGAATTAACGGAAATAACGAGGTAACAACTTCATTTTGGGTGCGAATACAGCCTTGTGAGACATACTTGCCTATGGAAGCTGGCTGGTTGGTTCCATGTATCCCATAGGTTCTGCCATCTGTCCCCTTAGCGTCAAAGCCAATCCATCTGGCCCCTAGTGGATTTTTAGGGTCACCCCCTGGGATATTCTCTTTTCGGAAATAAGGTTCTTTTGCCTTAACGGTAATGGTAAAAAGACCCTCGGGGGTTAACTCCTGTGTCTTTCCTGTCCCTACACTAACCACTGTTTGGACTTTATTCTCATTAATAAAGGCCAGTTCATTTCTACTTTTATTCACAATAACAAAAGGATCACCTGGCATTGGATTTGACCCTAATGGCCAAATGGGTGAGATGAAAAAAGCAATCAGGATCGGCGATAAGAGTTTAATCAAAACTGCCACCTGCCTTTTTTTACCTAGTTTGCTTCGATTTTCTTTTTTTCATGCATCCTGGTTTTCTTTGCTTTAAAAGAGCTTTTGATGATTAGATACTCATTCATCTCATTTACTAGTTGCAGCAATGCGGCACGCGTTTCGAATTCTTCTCTCGTTTTTGGCAGCTCCATCTCTTCAAATTCTTTCTTCATTTCTCTTAGTTTCTCAATATAAATATGAGCAGTGTTTCCAGGATGGATATTCAGAGAAAGCTCCTCAAGAAATTCAGCGACCATTTTTCCTTGCTTCACCGTTCTTGTAAGTGAGGTAACCATTGGTAGCACACGTTCAATAATTTCAAACTGTTTTTCTCTCATTTTAAAATAGTGAAAATAAGTGGTATCTTCCCGTAAGAAATGATTTTCCACATCTCTAAATGCCAACGTTTTTGCTTCTTCAAGCAGGCGGGAACATTCGGTAATTTCTTTTCCATCCCAAGTACTATCACCCGTTCGTAAATACCGAACCATTTCACAAAGAATAATTTTAAAGTCTTCCTCCACTTTAACTTGATAATTTTTCAGTTTACTATCAACACTAGGCATATAAAGATTCATAACGAGGGCCACGCCTATTCCGATCACAATAACACCAAGTTCATTGAAAAATATATCCATTGAAATCTTTTGGGCCATATATATATGTAAAATAATGACACTGCTTGTAACCACACCATCCTTCGCTTTTAACATGACAATGGTAGGGATAAAGAAAAACAGCATCACACCAATAACAATCGGATGATAGGAGATCCCCTCAAAAAAAACGGCAGAGAAGGGCATTGCTAATACACAAGCCAAAAAACGATCCCATGCTGTTCGAAGCGATCTCCTTTTGGTCACTTGGATACAAAGGATTGTTAGAATGCCTGCAGAAGCGAAATTATGTAATCCCAGCTGTTGAGCAATAAGAATGGCAATAGCCGTGCCAACAGCCGTTTTTAGTGTCCGATACCCAATGCGAAATTTCATTACAGTTCTCCTTAAAAAAAAATAAAAGATGATCTTTAAGATCATCTTTAACATATCCCTATTTAAGCATGTTTTGCAAGTAATCATCGTTTTAAGCACTAAAGTACTTTTTCTAAAAAGTCCTTTGCTCTGCCTGTGCGAGGACTAGTAAAGAACTCATCCGGCGTGCCTTCCTCTAAGAGCACCCCTTCATCAAGAAACATAATTCGATCAGAAACCTCTCTTGCAAATCCCATTTCGTGTGTGACGATTGCCATGGTCATTCCTGACTGTGCAAGGTCCTTCATTACATTTAGTACTTCCTTAACCATTTCAGGGTCAAGTGCTGACGTAGGCTCATCAAATAACATTAATTGCGGTTCCATTGCAAGAGCCCGCGCAATGGCAACCCGTTGCTTCTGTCCGCCAGAAAGGTTATTTGGATAAGCTGACTCTTTTTCACTAAGGCCCACTTTAGCAAGTAGTTCCCGAGCTTTTTTCTCTGCAGTCTCTCGACTTTCCCCTTTTACTTTCATCGGGGCATATGTTAAATTCTCTAATACTGTCTTATGAGGAAACAAGTAAAAGTGTTGAAAAACCATACCGATTTGCTCACGAACCTTCATGATGTTTGTTTTAGAATCGGTAATCTCTTGGCCATTGATCCATACTTTCCCTTGCGTTGGTGTTTCTAGCAAATTTAAGCAGCGAAGAAAAGTGGATTTACCAGAACCTGATGGACCAATAATGGACACCACTTCTCCACTATTAATACTAGTATTTATATTTTTTAATACTTCATTTTCCCCGAATTTTTTATGGAGGTTTTCAACTTTAATCACTATATTTCATCCTCCTTTCAACCCGCTTACCAATTAACGTTAGCACCATGACTAATACCCAATAAATTAATCCAACAAATATTAATGGTTCGAAGTTTCGATACGTATCCGCTCCCACAACTTGGGCACGTCGCATTAAATCTAAATAACCAATGGTTGAAACGATAGCAGATTCTTTTGTTAAAGTAATAAATTCATTCATAAGTGCTGGTAAGATATTTTTTAAGGCTTGCGGTAAAATAAGATCCTTCATCATCAGACTATATGGAACACCAAGTGCCTGGGCTGCTTCTGTTTGTCCTTTATCAACCGCTTGGATTCCTGCGCGAATGATTTCAGAGACATAGGCTGAAGAGTTTAATCCAAAGGCTAATATTGATGATAAAAATGGTGAAATATCATAGCCTGTTAATTGTGGAATCGCAAAATAAATCAACATTAATTGCAAAATCAAAGGTGTCCCACGGAAAATAGATGTATAAAAATCGCCGAACCAATTTAATACCTTTATACGTGAAATTTTAAGTAAAGCTATAATTGTCCCGAGGACAAATCCAAAAACAATAGATATAATAACAAATTTTAATGTAACCCATATTCCTTCTAAGATAAAAGGAATATAAGGCACAATTTGGCTAAAATCCAAATTCATGCCTTACACCTCACTTCAATATTTTGTTTATATTCCTGTTGTGAAAATTACTGCTGGTCTTTTAACCACTTATCCTTTAATTCTTGAAGTTTTCCGTTTTCTTCTAACTTTTTAAGAGCTTTATTAACATCCTCTTTCAGTTCACTGCCTTTTGGGAATGCAACAGCCATACCTGGAGAACTAGATGTTGGATCATCAAATCCTGCTAGTCCTTGTTCCTTAATATATCCAGTTGCAACTGATTTATCTAAATAAGCAACTTGAACGCGGTCTGATAATAGCTCTTGAATTAACGTAGTTGAGTTATCTAATGGCTTAAGAGTGAAATCAATTTTTTCTTGTATTTTTTTGGCACCTTCTTCTTGAATCGTACCAAGCTGTACGGCAACTGTTTTTCCTTTAAGGTCATCGACTGTTTTAACAGTAGAGTCTTTTTTTGTAATAAACATTTCCCCAGAGTGGTTATAAGCAGTAGAGAAATCTACATTCTTTTGGCGTTTTTCTGTAGCTGACATACCAGCAAGAACCATATCTACACGCTTTGCTTGTAATGCACCGATTAAACCATCAAATTTCATGTCTTTAATTTCAAGCTTATACCCTAATTCATCAGCAATCGCTTTAGCTAAATCGATATCGAAACCAATAATTTTTCCTGCTTTATCTCTTGATTCAAATGGTGCAAAGTCAGCAGATGTTGCCATTGTTAATACCTTTTTGTCTCCGCTTGTTGCCCCATCCTTATTGCTTTGTCCGCATGCAGACAAAACTACTAATGTAAAAATAATGGATAATAATAAAATAGACTTTTTCATGTTGTTTCCCCCTGTTTAGTTTACATATGTTTTTGATTCGTATTTGAATTTTTATTCAACAAAACGAATAATAACACATGCGTATGCATTTGAAAAGATATTATTTTAATATAAAAATATTCTAAAAATTTAGATATATTAAAAACAAGACTCTGTTAAACTTGCCTGTTGATTTCCGCTCCAGGCACAAGCGGTTCGTGGGTGTTTCGGCGAGCCTCCTCGGCGCATGCGCCTGCGGGGTCTCCCCTGAACCATACTCCCACAGGAGTCTTCGTGCCTTCCGCTCCAATCAACAGGGTGTAAAAATCAACACTGTTCTTTAACACAGTCAAAAACAAAAAGTACCTCTAAACGAACAGAGGTACTTTTTTGTCAGTCTTATCTTAATACATTTTGACGGAATTCATTCTTCATTTTTTCAAATTCCTCTTTATTGGTAATTAAATCATAGCCCGTCATAGCAAGGGCCAGTGCACCTCTTGCCAGAATCTGATGAGAGTTGTCTGTGATGGTTAAATCTGCAAACTCTCTTGTATGAGCAATTAACCCAGGTGAATCGAGACCAATATAAGGATGAATAGCTGGAACCACATGACTCACATTTCCCATGTCAATGGAACCGTAAGAATCTTTAGCTTTCTCAACCTTCTTAACACCGGTGGATAATAGATTATTTGAAAAAAGCTGGGATAAAGTATGATTCGTGACCATATTGTCATAGCTCAATTCATAATTTTCAATATGCACATCTGCACCAGTCATCATAGATGCACCTTTAGCGATACTGATTACCTTTTGAACAACTTCGTTTAAATAGGTACGGTCCTTTGCACGAACATAGAATTGAGCAACTGCTTTATCTGGGACAATATTGGCTGCAACCCCACCCTCCTTAATAATTCCATGAATTCTTACGTCAGATGTTACATGTTGACGAAGGGCATTGATCCCGTTAAATAATTGAATGACGGCATCCAGTGCATTGATCCCCTTTTCAGGAAACGCAGCAGCATGACTTGTTCTGCCACGGAAGTCAAATTGGATGGCATCCATAGCTAAAGAGTCCCCGCTCTCATACGATTCATCTGCCGGGTGCAAAATCATCGCAGCATCAATGTCATCAAAAATTCCTTGTTCAGCCATCGGAACCTTTGCTCCATTCGTTTCTTCTGCTGGTGTGCCTAAAACTACCACACGGCCTCCAATTTCATCTACTACTTTACTTAAGAGAACCCCTGCTCCCGCACTCATCGTTCCAATTAAATTATGCCCACATCCATGCCCAATCTCCGGCAACGCATCATATTCAGAAAGATATGCGATTGTTGGTCCCTCCTTCTTACTGTCATAAACAGCTTTAAAGGCTGTAGGTCGATCTACAATTCCTTTTTCAACAGTAAAATGGTGCCCCTCCAAAAACTCTACTAAGAGTTTCATTGATTCGTATTCTTGATCACCCAGTTCTGGGTGATGATATAGCTTGTCACTTATATCCCATAACTTGCTTTGAATAGTTTCTGAATAGTTATTTAAAAATTCTTTCATGGTCAAAACTCCCTTTAAAATGATTAAAGTTACGATTTAATTAATAAATATACACGAAATTCTGTGTTTCGACAATAAAAAAGAGCCAAATCATAATGAATTGGCCTCTTAACGAATGTATACTTTATAGTTCTTCACAATGCTTTTCAAATTCATTTTGAAGCTTTGCAACGACTGATGCAGGGTCAAAGCCCTCAATTTGGTGTCTCTCGACCATTGTAATAATTTCCCCATCCTTTAATAGGGCAAAAGATGGAGAGGAAGGAGGGTAGCCAGTGAAATAGCTTCTAGCTGTCTCAGTTGCTTCCTTATCTTGCCCGGCAAACACAGTAACTAAATGATCCGGACGTTTATCGTAATGAAGGGCATGTGCAGCAGCTGGACGAGCAACCCCACCTGCACAACCACAAACAGAATTAATCATCACTAAAGTTGTACCCTTTTGTGCAAATGCTTCTTCCACTTCAGTTGGGGATTTTAATTCCTTATATCCAGCTGACACAATTTCTTGTCGTGCCTGGTTAACAACATCATTCATAAAAAAGTTGAAATTCATACTCACTTACATTCACTCCTTCTTGTTTGTTCATAACTACATCATAACAGTTAAAATGTGTTTTTTCCAAGCGAACTGCAATAAAAAAGCTGCAAAAGGTCAGCAGCTATTTTTCTTTTCCTGATAAAAAAACATCAAACAAGGTTCCTACAGCGGAAGCAGCTGTCTTTGTCCCAGCCATTACTTCATTCTCTAATTGTGGGAGCTTTTGTTTTACAACTGGATGGTGAAAGAAGCTGTAATGAAGCTGGTCAGAAATTAATGAATAGATCCAGTCTCTTTGCTGTCCCTTTCTTCGTTCTGTAAAAACGCCTGTCCCTTTTCCAGTCTCTTCGAATTTTTGAATCAGGCCCCAAATCTCATTAATGCCTTCCCCGTTTACCGATGAACAGGTATAAGCTTTTGTTGTCCAACCTTTAGTAGCTGGCTGAAGAAAGTGCAGAATCCGGTTATATTCATGTTTGGTCTGTTCTGCTCTTCGTTTATTGTCTCCATCTGCTTTATGGACAATGACTGCATCCGCAAGCTCCATAATTCCCTTCTTCATTCCTTGAAGTTCATCTCCAGCACCTGTCAGGACGAGCAGCATAAAAAAATCTACCATATCTCTAATGATAACTTCACTTTGTCCCACACCAACGGTTTCAATTAAGATCACATCAAATCCGGCAGCCTCACACAGCAACATGGCTTCTCTCGTTTTTCGATGAACGCCGCCTAGCTTCCCTGCTGTGGGTGAAGGTCGGATAAAGGCTTTCGGGTTTTTGGATAGGTGTTCCATCCTCGTCTTATCTCCAAGGATGCTTCCACCACTTAACTTTGAACTTGGATCAATGGCTAAAACGGCAACACGATGTCCCAAATTACAAAGGTACATCCCGAAGGCCTCAATAAATGTGCTTTTTCCTGCCCCTGGGACACCTGTAATTCCGATCCTAATAGACTTACCGCTTTTGGGCAAGAGTTTTTGCAGAAGCTCCTGGGCTTTTTGAAAATGCTGGTCGGCATTACTTTCAACAAGTGTGATGGCTCTAGCTAATAGACTCCTGTCACCCTTTACTACACCCTCATAAAGTTCATCCGTTGAGAGATCTGAGATTTTGCGTTTCTGAAAGCGGATATTTTTTTGAATGGATGCTGGTTGACCTTCCTGCTCTTGACCTTTTCTTACAATACTTGAGCATTTATCAGGTTCGTTTGGATCGCTCCATTCCGGTTTTTTATCAGAAGTCATTATTGTGACACTTCCTCATAACCGAGTTGTGCATAAATCTCCTTTATAACCTTTTGAGCAGCCACTGGAATAATAGTTCCTGGACCAAAAATGGCTGAAGCACCGTGATCATATAGAAATTGGTAATCCTGAGCAGGAATGACTCCGCCAATTACCACCAAAATATCTTCTCTTCCTAATTTTTTTAACTCCTCCACTAATTGAGGAAGTAACGTTTTATGCCCTGCAGCAAGTGAACTCATTCCAACCACATGAACATCGTTTTCTACTGCCTGCATTGCCGTTTCTTCTGGTGTTTGGAATAACGGACTAATATCGACATCAAAACCAAGGTCAGCGAAGGCGGTCGCAATTACCTTGGCACCGCGATCATGTCCATCCTGACCCATTTTAGCAATGAGTATTCTGGGCCGTCTTCCTTCATTTTCAAGGAATTCATCTGTCATTTTTTGAACTTCTACAATCTCTTCCTCATTGCTAAAAGCAGTACTATACACTCCGCTAATTGAGCGAATCACTGCTTTATGTCGGCTAGCAACCTTTTCAATAGCATCAGAGATTTCTCCCAAGGTTGCTCTTACCCTTGCTGCTTTTACTGCCAGCTCTAATAGGTTTTGTTTACCAGTTTCCGCTGCGATTGTTAACGCATCTAGGGCTGCCTTCACTTTATGGTCATCGCGGCTTGCTTTTAATCCCTGTAATTTTTCAATTTGTTTTAGGCGGACTGCCGTATTATCAATATCTAAAATATCAATTGCTTCTTCCTTTTCAAGACGGTAACGATTGACGCCTATAATCGTTTCCTTACCTGAATCAATTTGAGCCTGTCTTCTAGCTGCCGCTTCTTCAATTCGCATTTTCGGCAAGCCCGTTTCAATCGCTTTGGCCATCCCGCCAAGTTGTTCAATCTCTTCAATATGTGTCCAAGCACGTTTAACTAATTCATCGGTAAGCTTTTCAACATAATAGGAGCCTGCCCATGGATCGATCACCTGTGTTATTCCTGTTTCTTCCTGTAAGAACAATTGGGTATTACGAGCGATACGTGCAGAAAAATCCGTTGGTAATGCAATGGCTTCGTCCAAGGCATTTGTATGCAGTGATTGAGTATGCCCCATTGCTGCCGCATGAGCTTCAACTAGAGTACGAGTAACATTATTAAACGGATCTTGCTCTGTTAAGCTCCAACCAGATGTTTGCGAATGTGTCCTTAATGCTAAAGATTTTTCATTTTTAGGATTGAATGATTTCATCATTTTTGCCCAAATTAATCTCGCTGCCCGCATTTTGGCCACTTCCATGAAATAATTCATCCCAACGGCCCAGAAAAAGGACAACCTTGGAGCAAATGAATCTATTTCAATACCTGATTTTAGGCCTGTTCGTACATATTCCAAACCATCTGCCAGTGTATAAGCTAACTCTAAATCTGCAGGCGCTCCTGCTTCTTGCATATGGTAACCTGAGATACTGATACTATTAAACTTTGGCATGTATTTTGATGTATATTCAAAAATATCAGCTATAATCTTCATTGACATTTCTGGCGGATATATATATGTATTTCGAACCATATATTCTTTTAAAATGTCATTTTGAATAGTTCCAGCGAGCTTCTCCTGACTTACACCTTGTTCTTCGGCTGTTACAAT
This sequence comes from Neobacillus sp. PS2-9, assembly GCF_030915525.1. NCBI lineage: Bacteria > Bacillati > Bacillota > Bacilli > Caryophanales > Bacillaceae > Neobacillus > Neobacillus sp. PS2-9. The sequence goes on along the minus strand of NZ_CP133269.1, from coordinate 1,744,256 downwards.
AAAAAAAGCGAGAATCGGCAAGACCGCCCCGTTCATGGTCATGGATACCGACATTTGGTCTAAAGGTATCCCATCAAAAAGTGTCTTCATATCAAGGATAGAATCAATAGCTACCCCTGCTTTTCCCACATCACCGACCACACGTGGATGGTCAGAATCGTAGCCACGGTGGGTGGCTAAATCAAATGCAACCGAAAGTCCCTTTTGACCCATTGCTAAGTTACGGCGGTAAAAAGCATTACTTTCCTCGGCGGTTGAAAATCCTGCATACTGTCTGACTGTCCATGGTCGATTGACATACATCGTTGGATAGGGACCCCTTGTGTAAGGGGGGAGCCCAGGCAGGTGGCCAATTTGTTCAAGATCTTTACGATCTTCTTTTGTATAAAGAGGCTTTAAACTAATTTGTTCATTTGTTTCAAAAAGTAAATCATCAATGGAAACATCCATTTCTGTCTGTGCGCTCTCCTGCCATTCTTCCTTGGTCATGAATGTTTGATTGCTAAATAAAGAAATGTTTTGAAAATCAGGCTTTTGTTTCTTCAACCGTGCTCACCTCCAACTCGTTAAAAATGGCATCGAGAGTTTCATAACAATTGCTTTTCATATGAATAAACTGCTTAATTCCTTCAGCCGTCCACTTGGACTGCTTGTCTTTTTCAGGGAGCCCAGCAAGGTAAAATACTCGATCGGGGAATTCCGTTCTTAGGCTAGTTAAAATCTCATGCCCGCCCCTTTCATACTGTTCATTTGTACCACAGATGCAAAAACATTTCGTAACAGGAAGAGTAGAAACAAATGATCTAGCATTCTCAAAAGAAACAATAGAATCACTTTCAACTGCTTTCACCCCACCCGCAGCTAGAAAACCTTTCATAAAATCCAGCCTTGCCTTATGCTCTTTTAACTCGCCAAGACAAATCATGCCTACAGATGGCTTATAGCCTGCTGTTTCTTCATAACTCCTTGCCTTATTTCGCAATTCTTCAAATGACTCTGACAGTCTTCGTTGAGGAATAGCAGTAATATTTATTAATGAATTTCCCTTTTTTAATACATATGATTCTTTATTTTGAGATTTAAGATTAGGAACGTTTTCATCAAGATTGGCATAAACATTCGTGCCAATCATACTTTGCTTCCTTGTCTGACAATCCTTATTTCTTTTATCATACACTGTCGCTATTTCTTTCTGCAGCCAGTTTGATTTTAATCCCTCAATGATGCCGTCATGGGCTTCAATTTGTTGAAAGAATTCCCAAGATTTCTCGGCAAGTTCATTGGTTAAGTGTTCGACATACCAAGAACCACCAGCAGGATCAATCACTTGTTTTAACTGAGCTTCTTCTTTAAGTAGGAGTTGTGTGTTCCTTGCCATTCTTTCCGAAGCGGAAGTGGAACCCGAAAGATTATTGAAAGGATCCACATGTAAATATTGTACGCCCCCAATAACTGCTGCAAAAGCCTCATTACCTGCCCGTAGGAGGTTGACATGGGGGTCCTGTATAGTTTTTGTGAATCTAGAAGTTTCCGCAGAGATATGCATCCCTTGATTATTCACTTTAGTTCCATAAACTTCAGCCACACGATTCCATAGAATTCTTGCTGCCCGGAGTTTGGCCATTTCCATAAAAAAGTGGCCGCCAATAGAGAATTGAAAAATCATTTTGGAAAAAATATCTTCCAGTTCCATTCCAGCTTCCTGAAGCTTTTCAAGATAATAGATTCCTTCAGCCAATGCAATACCAAGCTCTTGAACAGCATTTGCTCCACCATTATGATATGGCGATGTATTAATTAATATGGTTCTAAGATTAGGTAATTTCACACTTGATTGGACAATGGTCGCCATCCATTCATTGAAAAACTCTTCTGAAATACTGCCTTCTTCAGCAAAAAGAGCAACTGGATCAGAACCAATATAACCACAAATCGTGTCGCTGGTTCCTTTTTTCTCTCCAATTGTTTCTAGAGATGCAAGTAATTTAGGGTGGAGACCCTTGGCGTTAATGGAGAAGGGGTGTTGATGACTGTATTCTCCAAGAATAGTTTCAAGCGTTTCATTCTCTTCAAATAAAGACTTTGATACTTCAAAAGAAATGGCAGTTTGCCCTTTATCAAAGTTTTGCTTGAGCTTTTCTTTCAATTCATCCAATGTTTGATAGGTTAAACGCTGTGCTACTCTCCATTCATTAGTCAAATATCCGAGTGGATGAATCCCTCTTCTATAATCTGTGCCACCTGGATAATCTGGAACTGCCTGTTCATCTTCCTGAGAATAAAGCGGTTTCAAAATAATTCCTTCATATGTAGCCGTTTGTAAGGACTCAACGGTTCTTCCTTTTAACGATTTTTCTGCTTTTTCTTTCCATTCATCTTTCGACATAAATGGAAAAGACTGATTCTTTATTTTTTCCAAACTCCTCATCCCCCTTCCATAAACATAATTGAAATAAAATTCAATTAATTCTACTAAATACTATTTTATGGTACAAACAGAATTCAGGCAACTAAACAAATAACCGTCGCCATCAATTTGGCAACGGTTATTGTTATTAATAAATGGAAGTTGTAGATTTTGATGTATTTTCAAGAATTTCCTTCACACGTTGTAAGAAACGTCCGCAAACAAGGCCGTCAAGTACTCTGTGGTCAAGAGACATACATAGATTAACCATGTCACGCACAGCAATCATTCCATTATTCATCACTACAGGTCGCTTAACAATGGATTCCACTTGAAGAATGGCAGCTTGCGGATAATTGATAATTCCCATGGATTGAACAGATCCAAATGATCCTGTGTTATTCACTGTGAATGTTCCACCCTGCATATCTTCAGATCGTAATTTTCCGGTTCTTACCTTAACTGCAAGCTCCGAAATTTCACGGGCAATTCCTTTAATCGTTTTTTCATCTGCATTTTTAATGACAGGTACGAATAAGGCATCATCTGTTGCAACGGCAATCGAAATATTAATGTCTTTCTTCTGAATGATTTTTTCTCCCGCCCACATAGAATTTATTTGTGGGAACTCTTTTAATGCTTGGGCTACAGCTTTTACAAAGAAAGCAAAGAATGTTAGATTAAAGCCTTCTTTTTTCTTAAACTCATCTTTAAGAGAATTACGATAGTCAACCAAATTGGTTGCATCCACTTCCATCATAGTCCAAGCATGTGGCGCTTCATGCTTGCTGCGAAGCATATTGGCAGCAATTGCTTTTCGAATGCCAGTAACCGGGATTTCTATGTCACCAGCTTCCACTGGAATATGAACCGGTTGTGCAGATGGTGTCTTTGGTGTGGATGTAGATACAGGTTGTGAAACCTCTTGCTTTTGAGGTTCAGGCTGAACAACTGCTTCTACTTTTACAGCTTCCATCCTTTGGCCAGCAACAGGGATATTTCCAGATTCAATCAATTTCAGTAAATCTTTTCTTGTGATTCTTCCACCTGCACCGGTGCCTGACACTTGCGTTAGGTCAATTCCATGTTCTTGAGATATTTTTAAAACTGCTGGAGAATAACGCGCTTTGTTTCCTTGGTCATCTGGAGCTGTAGTTTCCGCACTGCCGGATGATGCTGGAGCTACGGCTTCTGTTTTAGCCTGAGGACTTTCGCCACCCTCAACTTCAATTGTACAAATGATTTCTCCAACCGCTAGGGTATCTTCTTCGTTAGCAATTAGTTCTTTAATCACACCTGTAAAGGAGGATGGGACTTCTGCATTTACTTTATCTGTCATAACCTCTGCAAGGGGATCGTATTTATTTACTTTATCACCAACAGATACTAACCACTTACTGATCGTACCCTCGGTTACACTCTCCCCTAGCTGAGGCATTTTAATTTGTTCAATTACCACTATTCCGTACCTCCTTAATACTCGGCTAGTTCTCTCATTGCTTTTTCGACTTTATCAGGGTTTACCATAAAGAATTTTTCCATTGTTGGAGCATATGGCATGGCTGGTACCTCAGGTCCAGCTAGACGCATTATTGGAGCATCTAATTCAAACAAGCAATTTTCGGCAATAATAGCTGATACTTCACTCATAATACTGCCTTCTTTTGTATCCTCGGTAACAAGCAAGACTTTACCTGTTTTTGAAGCTGCTTCAATAATAGCTTCTTTATCAAGAGGGTATACTGTTCTCAAATCAAGAATATGTGCAGAGATTCCATCCTTCGCTAATTTTTCAGCCGCTTGGAGGGCAAAATGTACACATAGACCGTAGGTAATAACGGTAATGTCATCTCCGTCACGCTTCACATCAGCTTTTCCGATTGGCAATGTGTAATCATTTGTAGGGACCTCTCCCTTAATTAAACGATAAGCCCTTTTGTGCTCGAAAAATAAAACCGGGTCATTATCACGAATGGCTGCCTTTAACAAGCCTTTCGCATCATATGGTGTAGACGGCATTACAATTTTCAATCCCGGTTGATTAGCAAATACAGCCTCAACTGATTGAGAATGGTACAACGCACCGTGAACGCCGCCGCCATAAGGAGCACGTATAACAATTGGACAGCTCCAATCATTATTCGAACGATAACGGACTTTCGCTGCTTCTGAAATAATTTGATTGACAGCAGGCATGATGAAATCAGCAAATTGCATTTCGGCAATTGGGCGCATTCCGTACATTGCTGCACCAATTCCAACCCCTGCAATGGCAGATTCAGCAAGAGGTGCATCGATGACGCGTTCCTCGCCAAATTGTTCATACAGGCCTTGTGTAGCTTTAAACACGCCGCCTTTTACCCCTACATCTTCGCCTAATACAAAAACCTTAGGATCCCGTTCCATTTCTTCCCGAATGGCCATAGTTATTGAATCAATATATGAAATAATCGCCATGTTATATCCCCCTTACTCCTGTGCATAAACATACTTCAACGCTTCTTCTGGTGCAGCATAAGGCGCATTTTCAGCATAATCTGTAGCTTCATTCACCAGCTTCATCACGCGGTCGTTTATTTCTTTTTCCAACTCATCATTCAAGATACCTGTTTCCTTTAAATACGCACCAAATGTAATAATCGGATCTTGCGTTTTTGCTTTTGCTACTTCATCAGGTGCCCGGTAAGAACGGTCATCATCATCAGATGAGTGTGGAGTAAGACGGTAAGAAACTGTTTCAACAAGCGTTGGCCCTTCTCCACGACGGCCACGATCGGCAGCCTCTTTCACTGCTTTATAAACTTCTAATGGATCATTTCCGTCAACAGTGATTCCTGGCATACCATAGCCGATTGCACGGTCAGATACCTTTTCACATGCTAATTGTTTCTCAATTGGCACAGAAATGGCATATTTATTATTTTCACACATGAAAATGACTGGAAGTTTATGCACGCCCGCAAAGTTAGCCCCTTCATGGAAGTCACCTTGGTTGGATGATCCTTCACCAAATGTTACAAACGTAACAAGATCTTTTCTTTCCATTTTCCCTGCAAGTGCAATTCCTACTGCATGTGGAACCTGAGTAGTAACTGGAGAAGATCCTGTTACAATTCGGTTCTTCTTTTGCCCAAAGTGACCTGGCATTTGTCGTCCGCCTGAATTTGGATCTTCCGCTTTCGCAAATCCTGAAAGCATTAGTTCTCTTGGTGTCATACCAAACGTTAACACTACACCCATATCACGATAATACGGAAGAACATAATCCTTTTCTCGATCGAGTGCAAATGCAGCTCCTACTTGTGCTGCTTCCTGTCCTTGACATGAGATGACAAATGGTATTTTACCAGCACGATTCAATAACCACATCCGTTCATCAATACGACGGGCTAGAAGCATTGTTTCATACATTTCTAAAACTTTTCCATCGCTTAATCCTAAAGCTTCATGACGATTTTCAGTCATTTATTTCTTACCTCCCATTTGTTCGCTAAATAACCTTAACTTACTTATGAATGTATTGCCTTCCCGTCAACCGCTAGTGCGGCTTCACCAATTGCCTCTGAAAGACTTGGATGTGGATGAATGGTATGAGCAATTTCCCACGGTGTCGCATCTAATACCATAGCGAGTCCTGCCTCCGAAATCATATCTGTCACATGTGGACCAATCATATGCACCCCTAGAATATCATTGGTCTCTTCATCAGCAACAATTTTTACAAATCCATCTGATTCTCCAAAAACAAGGGCCTTCCCAATCGCCTTAAAGGAAAACTTTCCAATTTTCACTTTATGCCCATTTTCCTTTGCTTGTTCCTCTGTTATTCCTACACTAGAAACTTCTGGATTACTGTAAATACATTTTGAAACTAGATTATAGTCAAATGGTGACGGATCCTTGCCAGCGATATGCTCAACAGCAACTATACCCTCGTGAGAAGCAACGTGTGCTAACTGTAAACCACCAATTACATCACCAATGGCATAAATATGTGATTCCTTCGTTTGGAAAAATTCATTTGTAACAACAAAGCCTTTTTCAACTTGAATTTCGGTATTCTCAAGTCCGATTCCTTCCGTATTCGCTTGACGTCCCACAGATACAAGAAGTTTTTCAGCCTTAAATTCCTTCTGTTCACCTTTCACTTCAGCGCTTATGCGCACACCATTATCCTTTACGAGTGTTTCTGGAAGTACTTTCGCACTAGTTACCAGTTTAACTCCTTTTTTCTTCATTAAACGTTGCATCTCTTTGGAGATTTCTTTATCTTCAGTCGGAATAATTCGATCAGCATACTCAATAACCGTCACTTCTACTCCGAAATCAGAAAGCATAGATGCCCATTCAATTCCGATGACACCACCGCCGACAATAACAATTGAACTTGGAAGTGCTTCAAGCTGTAGCGCTTCATCTGAAGACATTACATATTCTCCATCAATTTCAAGTCCTGGAAGTGTTCTAGGTCTTGAACCAGTTGCTACAATCACGTTTTTAGGAAGTAACATTTCATTGTCGTCACCATTGTTCATCTCAACCGAAATCGTTCCAGGCATTGGTGAAAAAATAGATGGACCTAAGATGCGGCCTATTCCATGAAAAACATCAACCTTGCCTTGTTTCATAAGATGTTGAACACCTTTATGAAGCTGGTCAATAATTTTATTTTTTCTTTCCTGTACTCTTCCAAAATCAACAGACACATCGCCAGTAACTACTCCAAAGTTTTCGCTATGTTTGGCTGTAGCAAAGACTTCTGCGCTACGAAGTAGTGCCTTACTTGGGATACACCCTTGATGCAGACAAGTCCCACCAAGCTTTCCTTTTTCTACTATAGCTGTTTTTAGTCCGAGCTGTGAGGCGCGAATGGCAGCAACATAACCGCCAGTTCCCCCGCCAAGAATGACTAAATCGTATTCTTGTGCCAATTGTATTTCCTCCCCATTTTCCCTAGATTTTTGCTGTTGAAAAATTTTCTGGGTACGTTTTCACTTCTTCTTCTCCGCGAAGGACTCGAAGGGCTCCTTCTGCAAGCGCTTGGAGTTCATTCTCACCTGGTTGGACAATGACGTCCGCAATCCAATTAATCCGATCGGTGATAGATTTCACAAAGCCTTTTCCATATGCAAGACCGCCCGTTAAAATAATTGCATCTACTTTTCCTGATAGTACTGCACTTGCGGCACCAATCTCTTTTGCCACTTGATAGGCCATAGCATCATAAACCAGCTTCGCCTCTTGGTCTCCAGCTTCAATTCGCTGTTCTACTTTTATGGCATCGTTTGTTCCAAGGTAACCTACTAAGCCACCCTGCCCAACAAGTTTTTTCATTATCTCTTCACGATAATGTTCTCCTGAGAAACAAAGGGCAACTAAATCACCTGCAGGCACTGTTCCGGCACGTTCAGGACTAAATGGCCCATCCCCGTGTAGACCGTTGTTCACATCAACTACTCTCCCCTGTTTATGTATACCAACGGTGATACCGCCTCCCATATGGGTAACTATTAAGTTCAAATCTGTGTACTTTTTCCCAAGATCCTTTGCTACTCTTCGAGCGACTGCTTTTTGATTTAACGCATGAAAAATACTCTTTCTTTCAATCAATGAGAAGCCGGAAATTCTAGCAATCTGATCGAGTTCATCTACAACGACAGGATCTACAATAAAGGATGGAATATTTAATCCTGATGCAATTTCATAGGCAATAATTCCACCCAAGTTTGATGCATGCTGACCTGAAAAACCAGCCCGCAGGTCTTCAAGCATTCGATCATTAACAGCATAGGTGCCCCCTTCAATAGGGCGAAGCAATCCACCACGACCGCAAACGGCGGATAATTTAGAGATATTTATTCCTTCTTTATCCAGTGTTTCCAAAATCGTATTTTTTCTAAATTCATATTGATCAATAATATTAGTATAGGAAATAATTTCTTCTGCATCATGACGAATGGTTTTTTCAAAAATTGAAACTTCGTTATCGAAGACTCCGATCTTAGTGGATGTTGAGCCTGGGTTGATGATGAGAATTCGATATTCTTTATCTAGCACGTTGTTACCTCCATTTTAGACATCTATCTAAAGGCAAAGACGCTGAATATCGTATTCAGCGTTCTGCCCCTAATCTTATTCCACGAATGTGTTTATCTTGAGATTCTGCGACTTAAAATGTGATGTCCGTTCTGAAGGAACTGGCTTCTTGAATTACGCATTCTTTCAATTCTCTCTTCAACCATACGATCGGCAGCCAGATAAGTTGGAATACCATCGCGTTTGGAAATTTCGATTACCTTTTCAATACTTGTATAAAGCTGCTCAACTTTCTTTAATGCCCGTTCACGGTTATATCCATAAAGTTCATCTGCAACGTTAATGACTCCACCCGCATTGATTACATAGTCAGGTGCATAAATAATGCCCAATTCATGAATAAGATCACCATGACGAGTTTCTTTTAATTGATTATTTGCAGCTCCAGCAATTACTTTCGCTTTTAATTGTGGAATTGTATCGTCATTGATTGTTGCACCTAATGCACATGGTGCATAGATATCACATTCAACACTATAAATTTCATTAGGATCAACTGCACGAGCTCCAAATTCTTCAACCGCACGTTGAACTGCTTCTTTGTTAATATCAGTTACAATTAACTTTGCCCCTTCTTCGTGCAAGTGGCGGCATAGGTTATAAGCGACATTCCCAACACCCTGTACGGCAATTACTTTTCCTTCAAGAGAATCTGAATCGAAAGCTGCTTTTGCTGCTGCCTTCATTCCTCTATATACACCATAAGCAGTTACAGGTGATGGGTTACCTGAAGAACCAAATGCTGGAGAGATACCTGTAACATAATCTGTCTCTTCATGAATTAAATCCATATCAGCAACAGTTGTACCAACATCTTCAGCAGTAATATATCTTCCATTTAGCCCTTGAATGTAACGTCCAAAAGCTCGGAACATTTCTTCGTTCTTATCTTTTCGAGGATCACCAATGATAACTGTTTTTCCTCCACCAAGATTTAATCCTGCTGCAGCATTTTTATAAGTCATCCCTTTTGCTAATCGAAGTGCATCTTCAATTGCTGCATCCTCTGACTCATATGTCCACATGCGTGTCCCACCCAAAGCAGGTCCAAGTGTAGTATCATGAATGGCAATAATTGCTTTTAACCCAGATTGTTTATCTTGGCAAAACACCACTTGCTCATAATCATAAGTCTCTAAATACTTGAAAATTTCCATGTTCGTATTCCTCCTCGAATTTTAAGAATCTCTATTTTGCAACACAACATAACGCTAATGCGAGTGAATAAAGCTTACTTTCTGCTGAGTCTGCTCGTGATGTTAAAACAATTGGCGCCTTAGCCCCAGCAATAACAGCCCCCACCTTCGCTTTAGCAAAATAAATTAATGATTTATATAATACATTACCAACCTCAATTGTCGGAACCAACAGAATATCAGCGTGGCCGGCAACTTCACTCTGGATTCCTTTATGTTCTGCCGCTGAAACCGAAACTGCATTATCTAAGGCAAGAGGGCCATCAACGATGCAGCCAGGAATTTGACCACGCTTATTCATCATGGTTAGTGAGGCTGCGTCAACTGTTGCCTGCATCGCTGGATTTACCACTTCTACAGCAGCTAATGGAGCAACCTTTGGTGTTTCAATTCCTATACATTTTGCTAAAGAAACAGCGTTATTAATAATTTGTGCTTTTTGTTGGAGATCAGGTGCAATATTCATAGCAGCATCGGTAACAATGGTAAACCGCTCATATCCTGGAATCTCAAAAAAAGCAACATGTGATAGCACATTTCCCGTTCTCAAACCAAATTCCTTATTTAAGACAGCTTTTAAAATGAAATTAGTAGGGAGATTCCCTTTCATCAAAACATCGGCTTCTTTTTGAAAGACAGCCTTAACAGCTAATGCAGCTGAATCCATTGTTGAATTTGTATGAACGATTTTTAACGAGTTATTTCCCCGATCATCATACTTTTTCATTTCTAGTAAAGATTTTATTTTATTTTGGTCGCCGAACAGGATAAAACGAGCGAGGTTTCGATTGACTGCATCTAAAATTGCTTCAATAACCTCTACATCCTCTGCGGCAGCAACTGCAACCGTATTAGTGCCTTCCCGGGTTGCTTTTTCAATTAATGAGTCTAGCAACAAGTTGTTATCAACCCTTTCTCCTTTTCCTGCAACTCCATTTTAATAATATGCAAGTTTCGTGCCAACTTTTAAATATGAAAACGCTTCATTTTACTTAAAATCACTCTGCAATAATTTTCATACTATGAAAATTATTGCATGCTATTTTTTTCAATATTGTATTTATCAAGCTTGTAATATAAATTCCTTACTGATAAACCTAACGTTTTTGCCGTTACGGTTTTATTGCCATTTAATCGGGTAAGTGTTTGTTGGATAATCTTCGCCTCATAATCCTCTAATAGATCCGATAAGGATTGTCCTAATGTGAAAGATTCTTTAGAATTTGTTTGGGAGTGGACCGTACCTTTTTTATTTTGTAATTCAGGTAAATGATGTACATCAATTAATGTCTCATTGTATTTCATAAAAATAATAGCTCTGCCAAGTATATTTTCTAATTCCCGAACATTCCCTGGCCAATCATATCCCATTAACTGAAATAACGCTGCAGGAGTAACTCCTTCAACATTCCTACCATAATCACGATTAATTTTTAAAATTAACCTCGCACAGAGAACAGGAATTTCTTTCTTTCGTTTTCTTAACGGCGGAATATGAATAGGCATTCGATTCAAACGATAGTATAAGTCTTCCCTAAAGGAACCACTGGCAATACCTTTTTCTAAATTAACATTGGTGGCCGCAATGACTCTGACATTAATAGAAATAGGCTTCGTTCCACCTACACGAGTAATTTCATTTTCCTGCAGTACCCTTAACAGCTTTGCTTGTGTATTGGCAGAAAGCTCACCAATTTCATCAAGAAAAATACTTCCATTATTCGCTTCTTCAAAAAAGCCTTTTTTTCCACCTCTTACCGCCCCAGAAAAAGCACCTTCTTCATAACCAAATAACTCGCTCTCCAATAACGTTTCAGAAATGGCAGCACAGTTCACACGAATAAACTTGTTGTATTTTCGATCACTCGCATTATGTATAGCATGGGCGAATAATTCTTTCCCTGTCCCTGACTCTCCTCTAAGGAGGACTGTTGCAGGTGTTTTCGCTCCAAGCTTCGCTTGCTCAATCGCCAGCATCATTTCTTCTGAATGACCGATAATATCCTCGAAGGTATATTTTGCCTCCAATTTACGAATCAACTGTCTAGCACGATTTAATTCCCGATTCAGAGATTTAATTTCAGACATGTCATGGATAACCCCAACGCTGCCCTTTAATTTTCCCTTAACAATAATTGGTGCAACGTTTACAATCACTTCTCGTTTATTTGGGCCAACTCTCATTGGGGTACCACGGACCGCTCTTCTGGTTTGAAGTACCTTCATATGCATACTTTCTCCTTCAGAAATATCTGCAGTCGCAGGTTTACCAATTACTTGCTCTTGTGTTAGTCCGGTAATACGAGTGTAAGCAGGATTGATCAGGATACCTCGTCCATTTTCATCAACAACGGAAATGGCATCGTCACTAGAGTGAATAATAGCTTGAAGCATTGTTTGAATTTCCTTTAAATCAGTGATTTCTTCCGCTAGATTAACCACCTCAGTTATATCTTTAAAAACAGCGAAAGCCCCTATTAATGTTCCATTTTCTTCAATAATTGGAATACGTGTCGTAATAATTTTTCTTTCATTACTTAACACCATTTCCTGGTTTGCCTCTATTCTCCTACTCTCAAGAATCAAAGGGAGGCGAGTTGTAGGGATTACATCCACTACGTTCTTGCCAATTGCCTGATCTTTCTTCACCCCCATTATTTCTTCAGCACGCTTGTTAAACAAAATGACTTTTCCATGATTATCAATTACAAGCATCCCATCGTTCGTTGCATTGAAAATCAATTCCTGTTGATAAGATTCATTTTGGTGTTTTTGCACCAATTCTTCTTTTTCTTCCATAAGCTGTGAAACTAGGAAAGCCACGCTCCCCGGAATCAATACTGTCTTCTTATTCTTTGTATCTCTTAACTCTTGAAAGACCGCGTCATTTCCCGTCACTTCGATAATTATATCTATATTCTCTGTTATAAAAGGCTTCCAGCTTGTCCCTGTTTGAATGCCCTCTTTTTTGGCTAATAAAATGCCCGGTGCATCCTCGTTACGGTCAATTACTACTGCAACCCTTAGCACCTCAGATTCTTTCAGAATTTTTAAGATTGCAGTACCGCCTTTTCCAGCGCCAACAATCATCACGTTTTGCATGATTAATACCCCTTTGAAAAAAGAAATTTTTTTCATTTAATTCTAACAAACCCATGCAATTTTCTTCATGTTTTATTTTATTACCAAACACATGCCTTGACAAATTTTATCTATGTACTAATATTTTGTTGAGGTAGAACATTAATTAAAATTAAACTTTGGAAGGATTTATGTATGAAACGGATTATCGCCCTTGCTATTTTAGTCATTCCAGGAATTTTTGCCGCTTTAGGGATTAAATTAATGCGTGATATGACATTTGGTATTCTCCAAGCCCCCTTTCCATTTTTACTCCTACAATTTATCGTGGGCTTACTTTTCTTTATCGGAGGTCTAGGATTTGTAGCTGGCTTTATCTTCCATAGAGATCGTAAAAGAAATAAAGTACAACCGAAATTTAAAAAATAAAAAAGAGGCCATTATGGTCTCTTTTCATATTGTTTCCTTATTCGAAGCGCCTTCACAGGATCATCAGTAATAATAGCCGTGCAATTAATATTAAAGAAACGGTGCATATCTACGTCCTTATTGACCGTATACGGTCTCACAGCAATCCCGTTATCCATAGTATTCATGATGATATTATCCGACATCGATGAGTGTTTAGGGTGAATCCCTCTTGCTCTAATCGATTGTGAATAAATCCATGGCATATAAATCCCTTCAATAAATAGAGGTGCTGTTTCAATTTCTGGGGCTATCCTGTAACTATAGACTATACTATAGTGATTAAAGGAGGAAATAATAATTCGATCAGCTAATCCATACCTTCGAACAAGCTGAACGACTTTTTCTTCCATTCCTTCATACGGAATCAACCCATTCTTTAGTTCAATGTTACATACAAGCTTGTTTGTCCGCATCCACTCCAGTACTTCAATTAGGGATGGAATCGGTTCTTTTTTAAGACCCTTATGATTAGCATTTAGATTTCTAATTTCTTTATATAAAAAATCTTTAACAAATCCAGTACCACTTGTGGTTCTATCCACTTTTTCATCGTGAATAACGACAATCTCGCCGTCTTTTGTTAATTGAACATCGAGTTCTATACCATCTGCTCCAGCCTTTTCTGCTTCATAAAAGGCGCCCATTGTATTCTCAGCAAAAGAAGCCGAATAACCACGATGCGCAAAAATTTGTGTCATATTTTCACTTCCCAACTTCAAAAAATGGAGGAACTTTATAATGAAACCGTTACAATTATCCCCAGAAACAGCCATTAAACTTTCTAAGCAGCTAAACGTTCCACTAGAACAGCTTATGCATATGCCACAGCATATTCTAATCCAAAAACTAATGGAATTGGAAAAGAAACAAGAAAATAAGTAGATACTTCCTTTATAGCATATTAATAAATAAATGCCTTCATTCATAGGATGAAGGCTTAAACTGGTATCGTTATAAGAAAAATAGTACCTCTCCCTTTCTCACTTTCCACCTCAATTTTCCCCTTCAGCTTATTAACGGTACTATATACCATTAACATTCCAAGACCAGTTCCTTCTTCCTTCGTAGAATAGTACGGTTTCCCTAACCGTAAAATTTCTTCCTTTGTCATTCCAATCCCAGTATCTGAAATTTCAAAAACTATATTTTGCTTTTGTTCAAAAATATCAATGATTAGCGTGCCACCTTTATCCTTCATAGCTTCAATTCCGTTTTTTAATAAATTTATTAAACATTGCTGTATTTGGTTTTTATCATATCTCTTTTTTAGTGTGTTATTAAAACAGAATTGGACTTCCACTTGATGCATGGTCGCATAAGGAATGATTAGATCCTTTATATAATCTGCCTCTTCTCTAAAGTCAGAGTAAACCATATTTTCTGATTGTGGCTTAGCAAGAGAGAGATAGTTACTAACAATCCTTTCGGCTCGATTTAATTCTTGCAATGATAATTCAACATATCTTCGTTCCTCATGATTGATTGTTTTGGATTCACTTAGAAGTTGGAGAAAACCACTTGTTACCGTAAGCGGGTTTCTTATTTCATGAGAAACACTAGCAGATAATTCACTGACAACATTTAATCGTTCTGATTGTAAAAATCTTTCTCGATTTTTTGAATTTGTAATTATTTGCTCTATTAAGACCATAATGATGATCATCATTCCTGTGTAGGTTGTCAGGGTATAAAATGTAAGAGTCCAAAATTCCCTATTTAAAGAATTAAAATAAAAACTTAAGCTTATGAGATACACCCCTACATTCAGGAATGAAACCAATGCTGCAGAAGAAATTCTCCTTTTAGAACTTAATTGAATAAACCGTTTACTAAAAGCAGGTAAAAGAATAAATACACCCGTAGAATATATAAATGATTGAAGGATTCCATCTCCACCTAAATAATAACGATATATATTTAATACTACATATAAAGGAAATACCTTTTTGTAACCTCCAAAAAGGGAGACAATAATAATTGGAATGTACCGCAAATCAACATTAAATCCAACTTTCAATTTAATTGGGATGGTCATACAAAGAACCATAGTTACTGTTGACAGAAAAATAAGGATTATTTTGTTGAAAGAATTGGGCCTATTTTCAAAGAAGATTAAAAAAATGACAACTGGTAAAAGTATAAATAGGAAATTCAACAGTAATGTTTCAAACAAGAGGTTTTACATCCTTTCAGCACCAAAAACGTATGTAATATGAAGGCTAGTTCATGCATTCTTTATATTATCAGATTTCCAAAAAATTAGGGAGTGCTTTCTAATCATAAATAAAAGACCAATGAACATTCATTGGTCTTTCTTATGGTTGGGCTTAGGTAAGGTTATTCCTCACCCCTTCAAGAAGCCTTATGCTCCAAACGAAGTTTATCTGCAACCATGGCAATAAATTCACTATTGGTCGGCTTTGCCTTTGACATACTGACTGTATAGCCAAACAATGAAGAAATGGAGTCGATATTGCCGCGACTCCAAGCCACTTCAATGGCATGACGAATGGCACGTTCAACACGACTTGCTGTTGTGTTATATTTTTTTGCGATGTCTGGGTACAATACTTTTGTAATGGATCCTAATAACTCGATATCGTTATATACCATGGAAATTGCTTCCCGCAAATATAAATATCCCTTAATATGCGCCGGAACACCAATTTCATGAATAATACTAGTAATACTTGCATCTAAATTTTTTGGCTTTTGCTCAGAGTGAGAACGATAACTGGTTGTTGGCATTTTACGGGTAAATGCACTTGCATTACCACTTACCTGACGAATATGGCTGCCTAAGTTCTCCATATCAAATGGTTTCAAAATAAAATAAGACGCTCCCAGTTCAACAGCTTTTTTTGTTACATCTTCCTGTCCAAAGGCAGTCAGCATGATTACATTTGGAAGTGATCCTTTTTTTAGTTCACGCAGGCGTTCAAGGACAGCCAAACCATCAAGATGCGGCATAATAATATCCAAAACAAGAACATCTGGATCAACAGAAGCTAACATCTCCAAGCATTCTTGTCCATTATGAGCAATCCCTTCAACTTCCATATCATCTTGGGACGAAATGTAGTCCTCTAATAATCCAACTAATTCCCTATTATCATCAACGACACAAACTTTGATTTTCTTCAATTCCAGTTCCTCCCTCAATCTGTTCAATTCTCTATTTCATTTTTCTTAATGTCTGTAGTCTCTAAATTCTATTCTAAATTACAAATTCGACAATGCAACAAAAATTCCTCTCATTTTTTTAATATTTCTTAAAATAGTGATAAAATCTTATCTTTTCTCTGTTTTTCTCGCCTATTCGACTAAATTCGCATATTTTCCAACAATTAACAGATTTTTGTCGAAAAATTTTTAAACAAGGCACTGTTAAACTTGTCTGTTGATTTCCGCTCCAGGCACGAGCGGTTCGTGGGTGTTTCGGCGAGCCTCCTCGGCGCTTGCGCCTGCGGGGTCTCCCCTGAACCACACTCCCACAGGAGTCTTCGTGCCTTCCACTCCAATCAACAGGGTGTAAATATCAACACAGTTCTTTAACACAGCCTGAACAAAAGAAGAAGCAAAATAGGAGGATTACCTATTTCGCTCAAGAAGGGTGACACTATATATAATCGCGGAAGAGAACGATTATTTTCTAATTTAACTTGCTTTATTCTTTGGTGTTTCGTATATGTTAATTCCAGCTTCATTTAGCATCCACTCAATATGAACACCATATCCAGAGGTAGGATCATTCACAAAGACATGTGTTACGGCACCAACAAGCTTTCCATCTTGAATAATCGGACTTCCACTCATTCCTTGCACGATTCCTCCGGTCTTTTCAAGAAGCTTAGGGTCCGTTACTTTTATCACCATGCCCTTAGTTGCTGGAAACTTTTGCGGAATTGTACTAACTATCTCTATGTTAAATTCTTCTACTCGGTCATCGTTGACCACTGTTAAGATTTTTGCAGGTCCTTCTTTCACCTGATGGGATAATGCTATTGGCAGCGGTTTATCCATGATTCCATTTTTTAAATCTTTATTTAGCTCTCCAAAAATACCAAAGGGACTGTTTTTTTGGATATTTCCAACAATTTCACGATCAGAAGAGAAACGTGCAAGTTTTTCTCCTGGATCCCCATTACTTCCCTTCTCAATAGAGGTAACGGTAGAACGGACAATTTGTCCATCTTCAACGACAATTGGCTTTTTTGTATCCATGTCTGAGATGACATGTCCTAGGGCACCATATTTTTTAGATTGTGGATGAACAAAGGTCATGGTCCCAATTCCTGCTGCTGAATCCCTGATATATAAACCAAGCTTATAAGTGTTTTCTCCTTTATCTTTTAAAGGAGTAAGTTTTGTCGTAAATTTCCCACTTTCTCTACTAATAACCATATCAAGAGCTTTTCCATCCTGTCCAGCTGTTTGAACAAAAGGTGCAACATCTGTCATTTTTTCAATTTTGTTCCCATTTATTTCTGTAATAATGTCTCCAACTTTGATTCCTGCAATATCACCAGGTGATTTTTTTCCATTTGCTGTATTGATTAAATGGTGTCCGACCACTAAGACACCTACTGTATTTAGTTTTACACCAATTGATTGACCACCGGGAATGACACGAAAATCCTTTAAAACATGTACATCGACCTTTTTTATAGGGATACCAGCAAATTCTAGAAGCATTTCGTTTTTCCCTTTTTCTGTTGCCTTTACCGATACTGCATGTTTTTCCTGAGCAAGTGTGATATTTGAGTTGCGAGATTGTATAGCGGCTGATACCGGGGCAGCCTTTTTAAACGTGTAATCTTGACCTTCAAAAACTGTAATGGTTTTTGGTATTGCAATGTACTGCTGTATAGGCTGAAAAAAGATAAGGCTAATTAATGAAACAAGGAGAATTCCACCAATAATCTTTCTAATTATGTCTAACTTCAAATTTTTCACTCTCCTCGCTTCTTTTCACAACTTTGAAGAAATGGCTACATCTTTAATTTTGCCTCCTTGACAAGCATTTATAACTCGGTTTAACATAAAAAAGCTACCCTTATTGGATAGCTTTTCAAGTTTTTTTATTTTCACCTGCTAAAAATATTAATTCTTCAGCGTGTTTCTTCGTAAGATCGGTAATTTCCGCTCCAGAAATCATTCTGCCAATTTCTTTAATCTTCTCTTCAACATTCAATGATGTTACATAAGTTTTTGTTCTTCCTCCAGTAATAACCTTTGAAATAAACAAATGAGTATCTGCCATGGCAGCTACTTGAGGTAAATGAGAAATACATAAAACTTGTGAACCAGATGCTACCTTGTAAATCTTTTCTGCGATGGATTGAGCTACTCTTCCGCTGACACCGGTATCTACCTCATCAAAAATAATAGAGGTAACACCTTGGTGTTGAGAAAAAATACTCTTGAGGGCCAACATAATCCTTGATAATTCTCCCCCTGAAGCAACCCGTGACAAAGGCTTCAGTGGCTCACCAGGGTTAGTCGAAATATAAAATTCCACATGGTCCACTCCTGTTTTAGAGAAATGCTCAAAATCCGTTTCAAACCGCATTTCAAATATAGTCTTGGCCATGTATAATTCCTTCAATTCCTTATGAATAAGCTTCGTAAGTTTATCTGCCCACTTATGACGGATTTCAGATAACTGCTTAGCCTCAAGAATCAGATCTTTTTTGATGGAAGATAATTCTTTTTCTAATTCAGAAATATGAGTTTCTTTGTTCTGTAAGGTTTCAATTTCTTCTTCAATCTTTGCTGCATATTCAACAATATCATTAATCGTTTTACCATATTTACGTTTTAACTGGTTAATTTCATTTAGTCGATCCTCAATTTCATTTAACCTTTGCGGATCGTATTCTAACCCATCCAGTTCATTTCGTAAAGTTCTCGCAGCATCTTCTAGCTGGTAATAGCTATTCGAAACAGCTTCAAATATATCTTTATACGTTGTGTCTAGCGCCGCAGCATCTTCTAGGTATCCCATGACCATACTTAGCCAGTCTAGTCCTCGCTGCTCCCCATGCAAGGCCGTATAACTCGATTGGATGGCCTCAAACGTCCTTTCAAAATTCCCTAACTTTCTTCTTTCTTCTGAAAGCTCTTCATCTTCATGAAGTTTTAGATTGGCTTTTTGAATTTCGTCTAATTGAAATTGAATCAAATCTAGTCGGTGTGCAGTTTGTTGATCATTCTCACTTAATGACTTTAGCTTTTGAAGTGTTTGCTCGTACCTTCGAAAGACATCTAGATATTCTGCATGTGAACCTGCAATTTCCTCGGAACCAAACTGATCGAGCAATGATAAATGTATCGTTTCATCCATTAACTCTTGATGTTCATGTTGCCCATGAATATCTACAAGAGTGGAACCTATTTCACGAAGGGTTGATATGGTAACAAGCTTTCCATTGATTCGACAAACACTTTTTCCGGTTCGTGATATGTCTCGTCTTAGAACCACCATACCTTCTTCAATTTCTATACCAAATTCTAATGATTTCGAAATAATTGGATGATTTGGATCATCTAGTTGAAAAAGCCCCTCTATTTCAGCCTTCTCCTCACCATGACGCACAAATTCAGCGGATCCTCTGCCGCCCACCAATAAATGGATGGCATCAATGATTATAGATTTTCCTGCGCCTGTTTCTCCGGTTAATACAGTTAATCCCTTTTCAAAGGAAATGGAAAGGGATTCGATTATCGCAAAGTTTTTTATTGATAGTTCTGCTAACAACGAACTCTCCCCCAATTAAAGCATGTCAAGGAACCGATTTGTAATGACTTCTGTATCTTCTGGTGTTCGACAAATAATTAACATTGTATCGTCACCACAGATCGTTCCTAATATTTCTTCCCAATCCAGATTGTCAATGAGGGCACCAATTGCCATAGCATTACCTGGCAAACATTTCATAACCAGTAAATGCCCCGCAGGATCGATTCTTACAAAAGCATCAATTAAAGATCTTTTTAACTTTTGCAATGGATTAAAACGCTGATCCGCTGGAAGGCTGTATTTATAACGCCCATCAATCAATGGAACCTTTACTAAATGAAGTTCTTTAATATCACGTGAAACGGTGGCTTGTGTCACATTGTAACCAGCATTTTTCAGCTCATCGACCAAATCATCCTGAGTCTCAATATCGTTGCTGGCAATAATTTCTCTAATTTTAATATGACGTTGACCTTTATTCATTCTTTCACCCCATAGTCTTTAAAAACATCAGAGTATTCTGTACTAAAATGTCGTATATATTTCATATGTTAGCCCATTTTCCTAAAGTTGTACATGAAAATCCTTTATAAAAATACATTCATATACATAAAAGGATAAGCAATTGCCTATCCTTCTGGTGTCTGTTTCGTTTTAAATTCTAGATGAGCCTGTTTTACGATATCCATTGGTCCGATAGGGAGATTACTTTCACCGAGTTCCCGCTCACCTTCCCATTTTAAGTGTAGTAAAAATTCAATATTCCCATCGCCACCTGTAATTGGTGAATAGGAAAGATTAGTTACTATATATCCTTCTTTAACGGAAAAATGAATGATTTTTTCAATGACTTGTAAATGAACCTTCTCGTCACGAACAATTCCTTTTTTACCGACCTGATCACGGCCTGCTTCAAATTGAGGCTTAATAAGCGCAATAATATCACTACCTGGGATCAGTAGTGTTTTTAATACTGGTAAAATTAGAGTTAAGGAAATAAAAGACACGTCAATAGAAGCAAAATTCGGCATTTCCCCAGCGAGATCTGAGGGAGTTACATAACGAAAGTTTGTCCGTTCCATAACCACAACACGTTCATCCTGTCTAAGCTTCCAAGCAAGCTGATTGTAGCCTACGTCAAGCGCATATGACATTTTTGCCCCATTTTGTAAAGCGCAATCTGTAAAACCGCCTGTAGAAGCACCGATATCAAGCAGAACCTTTCCTGTTACACTTACATCGAATACTTTTAGTGCCTTTTCAAGTTTCAACCCGCCTCGACTGACGTATGGCATCGTATTTCCTTTGATATTTAGAGGAATGTCCACCTTCACTTTTTCACCAGGTTTATCCAACCGCTCTTCATTTGTGTATACAAGCCCTGCCATAATCGCTCTTTTTGCTTTTTCTCGTGTCTCAATTAAACCTCGCTCCACGAGTAATACATCTAATCGTTCTTTATTTTTCATTATTTATGCCCTTTGCTGTTTTTTCCTTGCCATTGTAGACACTTTTTTGACCACTTCTTCAGTAGTTAATCCTATTTCTTCCAATAGTAACCCTACATCCCCATGTTCAATAAATTGGTCTGGAATACCGATTCGGTCTATTAATGCCTGAGCAAAGCCTTGGTCATGCGCAAATTCAAGAACGGAACTTCCAAATCCACCTTGTAATACCGCTTCTTCCACGGTAAGGAGAGGGATATTTTTTTCTAACAAACCTAGTAGCATCTTTTCATCAAGAGGTTTTATGAACCGAGCATTAATGACTTTTACAAAGATTCCTCGCTTTTCAAGAATCTTAGCCGCTTCCATCGCCATTGGAATCGTTGTTCCGAAGGTTAAAATAGCCGCATCATCACCTTCTTTTAAGACCTCCCAAGTGCCAATAGGGATCTTCTTGAATTCCTCATCCATTGGTACCCCTACACCATTTCCACGTGGAAATCTCATCGCAATAGGTCCATCATCATAATTTAACGCTGTATAAACCATATGTTGACCTTCGTTTTCGTCCTTCGGCATCATTAAAACGATATTAGGTACATGCCTTAGAAAAGCAATATCAAATACGCCCTGGTGTGTTTCACCATCTGCGCCTACTAAACCTGCCCGGTCTATTCCAATAAATACGTTTAAGTTTTGGCGGCAAATATCATGTACAACCTGGTCGTATGCTCGCTGTAAGAAAGTGGAATAAATAGCTAGAAAAGGCTTCATATTTTGCGTAGCCAATCCTGCAGCAACCGTAGCAGCATGTTGCTCAGCAATCCCTACATCAAACATTCGATCAGGAAACTCACTAGCAAAACCTTCAAGCTTTGATCCAACAGGCATTGCGGGGGTAATGGCCACAATTCTATCGTCCACTCGAGCGAGTTTTCGAACGGTCTCACTAACCAAACTGCTCCATGCTGGTGGCTGTGCTTTCGCCGGCTTTACAAAATCACCTGTATCCATTTTATATGGGCCTGTACCATGCCAAGTACCCGTCTTATCGCTTTCTGCAGGCTTATATCCCTTCCCCTTCTTCGTAATCACATGAAGGAGTACAGGGCCTTCTGTTTTTTTCGCATAGGCAAGGTTTTCAAATAAGTCATCAAAGTTATGACCATCAATTGGTCCTAAATAAGTAAAACCAAGTTCTTCAAAAAACATACCAGAAACAAATAAATATTTAAGACTATCTTTTACGCGTTCAGCAGTGGCTGCAAGAACACCACCAACAGCGGGAACTTTTTTCAATATCACTTCTAGTTCGTCTTTCACCCATTGATATTTCCCTGCTGTTCTCAATTGACCAAGGATATTATGCAATGCCCCAACATTAGGCGCAATGGACATTTCGTTATCATTCAATATAACGATCATATCCTTTTTTTCATGGCCAATGTGGTTTAAAGCTTCTAATGCCATTCCACCAGTTAAGGCACCATCACCAATCACAGGAATAACAAAGGAGTTTTCCTTTTTTATATCCCTGGCAATCGCCATTCCCATAGCTGCAGATAGTGAGGTTGAACTATGTCCTGTCTCCCAAACGTCATGTTCACTTTCAATCCGTTTTGGAAACCCACATAGGCCTTTATATTGACGTAAAGTATCAAATTCACATGCTCTGCCGGTTAAGATTTTATGAACATAGGACTGATGTCCTACATCCCAAATAATCTTATCCCTTGGACTGTCAAAACATTTATGTAAAGCAATTGTTAGTTCAACTACACCTAAATTTGGTCCAATATGGCCTCCAGTCACAGACAGCTTTTCGACCAAGAATTGACGAATATCCTGACTTAAAGCCTCCAACTCTTTATTTGTCAATCCTTTTAAAAAGGATGGGTCTTTTATTGATAACAGATCCATTTTTGGACCACTCACTTTCATACTTTTTCTATCTATACATCAGTTTTAATATCTTATTATTTATCATAACACTTTTCCTGAAAAAATAGCCGCTAACACTAAGTGATAACGGCATTGTCAACGTTTTCTACATTGAAAATAATTATAACACACTTAGTTCATTGCCTCAAATAGCCTTTGTTAGTGATCCCTAGATGCTACTAAATCAGTGATTTCTCTTAGCAGTTGGGTATTTAAGCCTGTCCTCTCCAGATTTTCCTTCGCTGAGGTGATTTGGTCTTTCAGCGCTGTTCTTGCACCTTCCATGGTTAACAATTGAGGATATGTACTTTTTAGATTGGTAGTATCACTTCCTACAGGTTTACCAATTATTTCTTCATTCCCAACTAAATCGAGGATATCGTCTTGAATTTGAAAGGCAAGTCCCAGATGATGGGCAAACCTTGATAGGTTATGAAGCTGTTCTTGATTAGCACCTGCCATAATCCCTCCAGCCAAGACACTAAATCCAAGCAGCTTACCTGTTTTATGAATATGTATGTACTCCAGCTCTTGAAGGGTAAGTGATTTGGCTTCCCCTTCCATGTCTGCCACTTGTCCACCGACCATCCCTTCCGTTCCAGATGCTTTTGCCAATTCAACAACTAATTTAAGCTTTGTAGCGGCTGAGAAAACGTCGGTTGGAAGCTGACTTATTACTTCAAAACTATAAGTTAATAAGGCATCTCCAGCTAAAATCGCGATGGCGTCGCCGAAGACCTTATGATTGGTCGGTTTTCCTCTTCTTAAGTCATCATTATCCATACTTGGTAGATCATCGTGGATTAAGGAATAGGTATGAATCATTTCAATTGCAGCGGCAGCTAACAGCCCTTTTTTAGGATTCATTCCAAACGCGTCTAAGGTAGCAAACAATAATAAAGGGCGAATTCTTTTGCCTCCTGCTTCTAGAGAATAAATCATTGATTCCTTAATAATAGGAGGAGCCTTAAGCTTTTCAACCAGCCTTCGAAGCTCATCTTCAAGTAGTTGTTTATACTCTTGCGCAAATGTTTCTAAAGCCCTAGTTTCCAAGTCTTATTCCTCCCCTTCAATAGAAAAATTCTCTTTACGTCCATCCTCCGTAATGATTTGAGTAAGTTGCTCTTCCACACTTTTCAATTTATCATGACAAAGCTTAGATAATTCCATCCCCTCTTTATAAAAAAGAATCGCCTCTTCCAAAGGTACATCTCCTTCTTCAAGTTTATCTACGATTTGTTCTAACTTTGTCATTGCATCTTCAAAGGATAACTTTTTTTCATTTGTCACTTTTTTCGCTCCCCTTTATATTCTCCACTTTACAGAAAAGACTACCATCAGTTAATTGGATTTGTACCAGTTCATTCACACTTACCTGTTTTACACTTTTCACCAAACGGTTATCCTCCGAATAAGCCAAACTATACCCACGTTCCATGATTTTTAATGGACTTAATGCTTGTAAGGTCGATAACACCCGGTTAAAATCATTTTTTTTCGTTGTTAATATTTGCATCATAGAGCGGTCCATTTCTTTTTGAGAACGCTCCAAACGGCTCGTTGATTCAAGAATCATTTCTCTTGGATGGTTTCGTTGTAGCCGTTTATGTAGAAGTTCATACTGACCTTTTTTTATTAATGATAATCTCGAGGTCCCACGAACAAGCATCTCTGTTAATTTGTCAACCTGTTCCAATTTCTGTTCATATAAACGATGTGGGTAACGAAAAGCATAGGATTTTTTTGCACGATGTAATCGTTCATTTTCAAATTGAAATTTCCCCTTCATGGCACGAAGCAGTCGGGTTTGCCGCTGAAGTATTCTGTCCATTAATTCATCAATATGTGGAACCGCAAGCTCCGCAGCACCTGTAGGAGTAGGAGCCCGCAAATCAGCAACAAAATCGGCAATGGTGAAGTCTGTTTCATGACCAACAGCAGATATAATTGGGATTTTAGATAAAAAAATCGCACGTGCTGTTATTTCTTCATTGAATGCCCATAACTCCTCAATTGAGCCTCCGCCACGTCCAACAATTAATACATCAATTTCGTTCATGGTATTTGCCTTTTCAATTGCCTTAACAATGGAAGGAGCCGCATTTTCACCTTGCACAAGTGCTGGGAAAACGAGAATATTTGCAATGGGATAGCGTCGTTTAATGGTTGTAATGACATCTCTAATTGCAGCACCTGTTGGGGAAGTAATTACACCAACTGTTCTTGGATACATCGGTATAGGCTTTTTGGTTTCAGCTGCGAATAAGCCTTCTGCATCAAGACGCTGTTTTAACTGCTCATAGGCTAAAAACAATTCCCCAATACCTTCTGGGCGCATTTCCTTAATATAAATTTGATATTGTCCGCTTGGTTCGTATACAGAAATATCTCCCTTTACGATTACCTTCATCCCGTTTTCAGGAGCAAATTTCATAAGACGGGATTGACTGGAGAACATCACCGCAAGAATCCGAGCTTTCTCATCCTTTAATGTAAAATACATATGTCCACTCGAATGTTGTTTAAAATTTGAAATCTCCCCTCTTACATGAATATCTCGCAAATGGGGATCTGCATCAAATTTTCTTTTTATGTATTTGGTTAAAGCATTCACAGATAAATATCTTTGTTCCTGCATTTCTAATCCTCTTTTCGGCTGATTAGCTGAAATTGTCCTTATCCATTATACATTTTGCTCTTTTTTTTGTCAGAAAGATTGACTTAAAAAGAACAAAAGGAATAAAAGATAAGGACAAACACCTACTTATTTCGGTTTAGACTTTCAGCGGCTGACTTTAAGGTATTGTACATTAGCATGGTAATCGTCATGGGGCCTACTCCCTTTGGAACTGGAGTAATATATCCTGCTTTTTTACTTACTTCATCAAAAGCAACATCTCCACAAAGCTTACCTGCCTCATTCCTGTTAATCCCTACATCGATAACAACTGCATTATCTTTAACATGTTCAGCCTTTATGAAGTTTGGAATGCCAACTGCAGCAACAAGGATATCTGCTTGATTGGTATGTAACTTTAAGTCCCTGGTCTTTGAATGACAGTATGTGACTGTTGCATGCTGATTTAAGAATAATTGACCTACAGGCTTACCTACGATATTACTCCGCCCTACAACCACAACATGTTTTCCTGGAATGGATATGCCCGCCTCTTCAAGTAAAACCATAATCCCATATGGTGTACAAGGGAGGAAAGCATTCTGTCCTGTCATCATCCTGCCAATATTTATAGGATGAAACCCATCCACATCTTTTAATGGAGAAATGGATTCAATCACCTTTTTTTCATCGATATGTTTAGGAAGAGGCAATTGAACTAAGATTCCATGTACTTCAGGATCTTCGTTTAACTCACTAATCTTTAGAAGAAGTTCTTCTTCTGAAACCTCCTCATGCATTTCAATTAATAGTGATTTCATCCCTAGCTGTTTACAAGCCTTTTCTTTATTTGTTACATATGTTCGAGAAGCATGGTCATTACCGACAAGGATAACCGCTAACCCGGGTGTGACCCCTTGCCTTTTTATCCATTTAACCTCTTCAGCAATTTCTACTCTTTTTTTCTCGGCGATCTCTTTTCCATTAATAATTGTGGCTGTCATTTTCAACTCTCCCTATGCTAGGAGTGAAACCAATCAATTAATTGGCAAGAAGCGTTTGTTTCACCTTTGAAAGAACTCCATTAATAAATTTGCTTGATTGGTCATCCCCGTAAATTTTAGCTATCTCAATGGCTTCATCTAAAATAACATTTTCAGGAACTTCATTTCGATAAAACTTTAATTCATACGTAGCAATTCTCAATAAGTTTCGATCCACTGTTGCCAAACGGTCCATAGACCACTTTTCTAGGTTTTCGATTATTAGCTTGTCAATTTCTTCTTTGTGTTCTACTACTCCTATAACTAGGTTTGATAAGTATTCGTCTCCCATTTCCCCCTCTAATACATGTTCAATCGCTAATGATGGATCAGTATTGCTTACATCGATTTGAAACAGAGCCTGTAGCGCTTTTTCCCTTGCTGTTCTTCTTTTCATTATAACGTTAACTCCTTTAGATATATTAAATAATTTTTGTCTATTTTTCATACATAGTACAGGAATTCAACTTCAAGATAGTTTTCACATAAAAAGATAATAGCATAACTAAATTGGATTCGCACTGTAAGGATTATATTTTTCAAATTCCCACATTTTTTTAGAATAGTTAGATAAATAGAAAAACCAAAGGAATCTCTCCTTTGGTTTTTGTAGGTTATACTTCTTGATCTACTTCTGGCTCATGCTTTTGGTTTTCAAATTGAATCCCAACTACATGAATGTTCACTTCTTCAGCATCTAAAGCAGTCATATTTAGTAATGCTTGACGAATATTGTCTTGGACTTTACCAGCAACAGAAGGGATGGATACCCCAAACTTCATCATGCAGTATACATCTACTTTAATCCCTGTTTCGGTCAGTTCGACCTTAACACCTTTACCGTGATTTTTCTTGCCTAATCGTTCTACAACCCCTGTTGCAAAGTTGCCTCTCATGCCCGCAACACCTTCTACTTCAGCAGCAGCAATACCGGCAATTACTTCAATCACTTCAGGAGCAATTTCAATTTTACCATGACCGTTATTTCCTTGGTCCATTTCTAAAACACTAAATTCGCTCATTCGTAACACCTCCAGATATTAGATAGTCTTCATCACATCATGCAATTCTAGGAATTTCGTATTGAATTGTCCGTCAACGAATGTTTCATGATCAAGTAACTTTAAGTGGAATGGAATCGTTGTATGGATTCCCTCTACAACAAACTCACTCAATGCACGTTTCATTCTGGAAATTGCCTCTTCCCTAGTGCTGCCATATGTGATAACTTTCGCAATCATGGAATCATAATAAGGCGGAATAGTATACCCTGGATATGCCGCTGAATCAATACGAACACCTAATCCGCCAGGCGGTAGGTACATATTAATTTTACCAGCAGAAGGCATAAAGTTCTTTTCCGGATTTTCTGCATTAATCCGGCACTCAATTGCCCAGCCAGTAAATGTAACATCCTGTTGATTTACTGTTAGCTTCTCGCCTTGTGCCACACGAATTTGTTCTTTAATGAGGTCTATTCCAGTGACCATTTCTGTTACGGGATGCTCAACCTGAATCCTCGTGTTCATTTCCATAAAATAAAACTTACGATTGCGGTAGTCATATATAAATTCTACCGTGCCAGCACCGGAATAATCAACTGCTTTCGCAGCTTTTACTGCTGCA
Source organism: Neobacillus sp. PS2-9 (assembly GCF_030915525.1). Lineage (NCBI taxonomy): Bacteria > Bacillati > Bacillota > Bacilli > Caryophanales > Bacillaceae > Neobacillus > Neobacillus sp. PS2-9. Next base: position 1,715,588 of record NZ_CP133269.1, on the reverse strand, counting down.
TTACCCATTTCTTCACGAATTTCACCATCAAGTGCTGGTGAAGGTGATTCTTCAAGAAGTTTTTGCAGTCGGCGTTGGATCGTGCAGTCACGTTCTCCTAAATGAATCGTGTTGCCGTAGGTATCAGCTAGGACTTGAATTTCTACATGCCGGAAATCCTCAATATATTTTTCAATATAAACACCTGGATTACCGAAAGCTGTCATTGCTTCCTGTTGGGTAATCGAAATGCCCTTAATTAACTCTTGTTCGTTTTTGGCGACGCGGATTCCTTTACCGCCTCCACCGGCTGTTGCTTTAATAATAACTGGATATTGAATTCTCTCGACAAGTTCCAGAGCTTCCTCGATTTCATTAATTATTCCAGTTGAACCTGGAACGATTGGTACTCCAGCTTCTCGCATAGTTTCCCTTGCAATATCCTTCGTTCCCATTTTAGTAATTGCCTCTGGACTTGGCCCGACAAAAATGATATTACATTCTCTGCAAAGCTCTGCAAAATCGGCATTTTCCGCCAAGAATCCATACCCTGGGTGGATCGCATCGCAGGCAGTCAGTTTTGCTACACTGATAAGATTTGTTACGTTCAAATAACTATCTTTTGATGTTTTAGGTCCAATACAATAGGCTTCATCTGCCAATTGAACATGTAATGCTTCACGGTCTGCTTCTGAGAAAACAGCAACTGATTCAATACCCATTTCTCGGCAGGCCCGAATAATTCTTACTGCAATTTCTCCTCTGTTTGCAATTAACAGTTTTTTTATCATCCTGTTATCGCTCCTTATTCAGGCTTTACTAAAAATAAAGGCTGTCCGTATTCTACTAATTGACCATTTTTAACTAGTATTTCAACAATTTCGCCATTTACTTCAGCTTCAATTTCATTAAATAATTTCATTGCTTCAACAATACATACAATTGAATCCTTTGAAACCTTATCTCCTGCTTTTACATAAATATCTGCATCTGGTGTTGGAGAAGCATAAAAAGTACCTACCATAGGTGATGTAATTTTATGTAGATTGGATGTATCAGCTTGGTTTGTCGCTTCCACTTTCGGTGCTTCTTGTTTTGTTTCTGTTACGGCAGCAGGTACAGCAACTGGTGCTGGTGCTGTTTGAACAGGTGCAGTCGCAGCTTGTAGAACTGGTTGAACTGTCGTTACCACCGTTGCAGCATTTTTCTTCATTTGAATTTTTGAGCCTTCATTTTCATATACAAATTCATCAATGCTGGACTGGTCTACCAATTTAATTAATTCACGAATTTCTTGTACTTTTAACATTTGAGTAACACCCCTTGTAACACTTTAATTAGGACTAGCTACTAATACTATACGATAATACTTAGTAAAAGTTCAATAAGCTAAATCATTTCCTCGAAACATTTCTCTTAGTCCCATTCATCTTTTATCTTAATCTTTTTAGATGAAAAAGGGAATTTTAACAATTTGATTAACCTCAAATGAGTATTTTTCCCTAATTAATTTATAATTAAACATAACCCATCTTAAACTTGCCTGTTGATTTCCGCTCCAGGCACTTCGCTTTCCGCGGGGTGGTCCGGGAGCCTCCTCGTCGCGCACTCCTGCGGGGTCTCCCGTGACCAACTACTCCCGCAGGAGTCTTCGTGCCTTCCGCTCCAATCAACAGAGTGTAAAAAATTACATAATTAACTTTTACATAGTCAAACAATAAAAAAGGAAAGCCATGGACTTTCCTTTTAAAGTCTATCTACTATTTTGATGGCTGGAATTCCACCGCTACGTAATTGGTCTCTCCAATTTCTTTCTTTACCTGTTGAATAATTTTATTTGCTTCAGATGCTGAAGGCTTTTTCTTAGATTTTACTGTTACTCTTACTTGCTCTCCATCGGCTCTAACTAAAGCATCTTCATAACCCATCGTTCTAATTAATGTTTCAAGAATTTCTTCTTTTTGAGCAGTTTGGTTTAATCTATCCATTTGATCTTTCACCTTACTACGCTCATCTGCTGGAAGATCAGTGGAAGCTAATTGAGTAGTTAAATCTTCTTGCATTTGGCTTCTTAGGTCATCAAGCTTCATGCGAAGTTCCTCAAATGCATCATCACCTGCAACAGTTGATACAATTGTTTTTCCATCCTTAGCTTCAGTTTTTGAATTAGCCTGCTTTTGATCCATTTGATCTTTGGCATTTTGCTGCACAGCCGCAAGATCATTAGATTTTTGCTCTGGTGAAGTAATGTAATACACCGAAAGGACAACCACTAAGCTTAACATTGTTAATAACCATACTGTTTGTTTCTTTAATAACATTTAAAATCCCCCTCTTATTTTTTAGGCATAACGGCGACACGGTGGCTTGGCACTCCTAACGCCCTTGTGACTGCTTCTACAATCCATTTTTTCACCTGAATATTGTCAGCACCCTTTGCAACAACAAGTACACCGCGAATTTCAGGTTTTTTCGTTTCTACTACAATTGGTCCTTCATTTTCCCCATCGCGTATAATAACAAGTTGCTCATCCGTTGAGGATTCCTGTACTTTCCGTTGTCCACCTTCACGATCAGTTTCATCCGTTGTTTGTGATTTTGAGACTCTATTTTTCTCTAAAACCTTCTTATCAGTTGAATCAATATTCACCACGACAGTAACATCATTCACGCCTAACATTTCTTGAATTGCCTTCTTTAGCTGATCCTCATACTTTTCTTCATATTCAGCTATGGCCTTATTACCGGAGCTCTTTTTCAAGCCAAATGTAGGGACATCCTCCGTCTCTGCCTTTGTATTTGTTGATGCTGGAATATCTGTAGGACTTGTATCGGTTTTGAAGACTATGTTCCCCACAAGCATAAACGCTGCACCAATACAAAGAACGAGAAGCATATATTGGTATTTACTTGGTTTCTTTTCTGTTTTTTCATCTAATTTAAGTATTTTTTTGAGCCATGAAAATGGTCCTTGTTTGTTATCCATTCTTCTTTTTAATCCCCCCTTCAATCGAAACTTCCACTGTTTCTTCAGTTACATTCCATTTTTGCGAAAGAAATGAGGCAATCTTTTCTGTTTCTTCATTTGATCCTTTTGATGGAAGAGGTTTTTCTGTGTTTATTTCGATTTGTTTTATCGCTTCGACTGTCTGTACGCCATTTTCCGGTTGTCTCAGAAGAACCATAACCTTTTGGAGGTTTTCAGGGAATGCTTGGTCGCTTTCTTCATTTATTGCTATATCAACTTTTGCTATCTCCAATCCGTATTGTTCCATCAACTCCTCCTTAACGTCCTTTTTTAGCTGGACAGCCATTTCTTCTAAAATATATGCATGTTGGGAAGCTTGTATTTCTTTTTTCTTTAAATCTATTAAATTTTTCATATTTTTTTCACCCGGTGCTTGATATGAAGGGATCGATGCCAATGTTGTCTCAAAGTCTTTGGAGATTAGTTTAAAGATGGGGGTGAGAATAATAGCAATTAAGAGTAAACCTGTAACCATCTTCGTATACTTTTGCAGACCTGAATTAGGAAGGAGCATATCAATTACCGTTGCTAACAGGATAAATAAAATAATATTCGTTACCCACTCTGTTAAAAACTCCATTTTTGCTCCCCCCTATCTCATCATCATTGTTAGATTTCCAGCCGCGACAATGACTGTAATACTTAAAAAGAACATCAGTGAAACAATCCCTAATGCAGCAAAAACATAAATGACACTTTTACTGATAATATCCAAACATTTAATGATTGGACCCCCGCCTAATGGTTGAAGAATGGCAGCTGCGAATTTATAAATGAAAGCAATCATTAATATTTTTATCGCTGGGAAAGCAACGATAATGAGCAAAATAGCTACTCCTGCAATCCCAACAGTATTTTTTAAAAGAACAGAAGCACTTACAACCGTATCTGTTGCGTCCGTAAACATTCTGCCAATAACGGGAATGAAATTACCGGTAACAAATTTTGCCGTCCTTATTGTTACTCCATCCGTTACTGCAGCAGATGCACCTTGAACCGAGATCACACCCAAAAACACGGTTAAGAACAGACCCATTAATCCGATACTCCAATTTCTCAGTAACTGAGCTAACTGCGAAACTTTGTATTGTTCGGACATTGTACTTACGATACTTAACAATGTTGCTAAGAATAAAAGTGGAAGAATGATATATTGCATGAATAAACCACTCATATTCATTAGAAATAGAATCACAGGATGAAAAAATGCTGCCGATATAAGTCCTCCAGAAGCAGCAATTAATGCTAGCAAAAGAGGAACAAGTGCCAGGATAAACGACGTCATAGTCCCAATCGCTTCATTTGTGTAGCTGATAGCAATATGAAAACTATTAAGCGCAAGGATGACAAGTACCATATAAACAATGGAATAGGCAACCTTACTAATCGCACTTTTCTCAAACGCGTTTTGCATAGATTGCAGGAACATACTAAATATGGTTAACATAATTAACGAACCGAGCAATTTCCCATTTGCTACAAATTCTTGAAAAGCGAATTTCAAGATCCCCTGACCCCATTGCTTAAAGGAAAATTTCTTATCTCCTTTTATGAAATCATATAAGCTTCCCTTCTGACTTTCTGGGAGAAACCCACCATACTTATCAGTAATGTCCTCCCAAAATTGTTTTAACTCCTCTAAATCTAAGGTTTCCAGTTGAGCATCAACAAGCTCCTGTGGAGAAAGAGAGGACGTGTTAGCTTTCGGTTCTTCAGCAGCTTGGACACTTGGAGTGAGTAAAAAAAAGAATACAATAATGATAATAGGAATAATCTGCAGCCTCTGCTTCATTTTATAAACACCTCATTAAAAGACTGTGATTAGCTCGGAATTAATTTAATAATGGTTTCAATTAAAACGGTTAATATAGGAATCGCCATCGCGAGAATGATTACTTTTCCTGCTAATTCAATCTTAGAGGCGATTGCTCCTTGACCCGCATCCTTTGTTATTTGAGTAGCAAATTCTGCAATATAAGCAATACCAATGATTTTGAGAATGGTTTCAACATAAACGAGATTTACATGTGCATTCACTGCTAATTTTTCAAGCATATGAATGATTTCATAGATTTTATCAACTAAAAAAAGAAAAATGACACAGCCGACAAACACAATTAAAAGGAAGGCAAAGTTTGGCTTTTGCTCCTTAATGATGAGAGCAAGAAAGGTCGCAATGAGAGCTACACCGACAATTTTAATGATTTCAATAGCAAAGCCCCCCTCTCTATTGAAACAAGAAAACCGATTTTATTTTCTGGAACAGGTCATCAACAATAGATGCAACCTGAAATAAAATATAAATAAAACCAAATAAGGTAACCCATTGTGCGTACTCTTTTTTGCCCACCTGATCAAGTACGGTATGCAAGAAGGCCACTACTATCCCCACACCAGCTATTTTAAAAATAATATCCACTTCTAAACCCATTGCTTTTCCCCCTAAAATAATAAAATAATTAGTAACAATCCCGACAAAAATCCTAGGCTCTTTACCATTTTTTCATATTTAGCTTGCCGGTCGATGGCATCCGCTTCTTCTCTTTCAAGATGGGAAAGAGTTAGCATAATATGTTTTTGTTGGGAAAAGCGATCATGACGACCAAGGGTCTCCCCAAACTGCTTCATAATTTCAAATTCTCCCTGTTTTAAGGCTGTTGCCTTCCAAACCTCTTTTAAACTTGTTTCCCAAGCTTCTTTAACAGTTGTTTCTGTGTCTGTAAGTTTCTTTGCAAATGAGTCAAAAAAGGTGGAAAGTGGGTTAGTAAGTTGTTCAGCTAATCTCCTTGATGCTTCATGCAATGGTGTGTGTCCATACATGATTTCTGCTTCAAGTGACTGCAACGCCGACCTTAGTGCTCTAAGCTGTCTCGGCCGCTCACTTAAATGCTTTGCAGCCTCAAATCCTGTCCAAGTAGTAGCAACAATTATGATAATAGCCCCTAATAGCTTAATCATTTATGTCACTCTCACTTTTTGCGTTAGTTCTTTCCCGCTAGAATCTAAAATATGGGTAATCGTACCTGGTCCTGATGCCCTGCTAAGGACGATAAATCGTTGAAATATGTCCTGATCAATAATCTCCTTTAAAGAGGGACGTTTTCTAATCTCCTCAATGCTCGTCCCGTGTGTGGTCATGATTAATTTGATTCCAGCATGTACTGCCTCCTGGATCGCTTCGGCATCCTCTTTACGGCCAATTTCGTCAACGATTAAGACATCTGGACTCATTGAACGAATGAGCATCATCATTCCTTCAGCCTTTGGACAGGCATCCAGAACATCAAGCCGGTGACCAAACGTTAATTGCGGCACTCCATTTACACATCCAGCGATCTCACTACGTTCATCAACAATTCCAACCTTACAAGCCTCTATTCCCTTTGACCAATTACCAGATGATATGATTCTTGCTATATCACGAAGCAGTGTCGTTTTCCCTGTTTGCGGCGGTCCTATAATCATGGTATGCATCCAGCTGTTTTTAAAAATAAAAGGCACAATAGGCTCAGCAATACCTACCTTTTCTCTTGCAATCCTAATGTTAAAAGAGGAAATATCCCTAATCGCCTTTACTTTTCCCTCCTCAAGAATCACCTTTCCAGCCAACCCAATTCGGTGTCCTCCAGAAACAGTTATATAACCCCGCTTAAGTTCTTCCTCAAGTGTATAAATTGAAAAATGGCTTATTTTATTCATCAGGTGAAACGCATCCTCAGGTTGTATAATGTAGGTTAGAAATTTGGGTGCTCCCTTTAAGGTCATTTCAATTGGACGATTTATACGAATGCGAATTTCTTCAAGTTCTTCTTTTTGCTCAGGAGGGATTTGGTTAATTAGATCTGCAATATTTTTGGGTAAAAAATTTAGGATTCCTTCCATGACTGGTTCCTCCTTGATTTGCCTTTCTCATTATTTAAAATGTATGCCTGCTTGGACACATTATGACTTTCAAATCTGTCATTTCATTCTATTTTTTTACTAGGTTTACTAGAACAGGTGGAATTAAAAGGATTGCCCTACTAAATAGGAACATTTCAGAAGAGGAAGGAGTATTTTATAGGAAAGCGTAATGTTGAGGAGGAAATTAATGTGTATCACTATCAGCAGCCTAACCGGGGTGGAGGCCACCATAAAGGGCAGCATTTAATAAAAGTTACTGGGGAGGGAGAATTGGTGGTTCAGCCCGACTTAGCTTCTGTTAACTTAGGCGTTATTACGGAAGGCAAGGATTTAATACCCGCACAGCAGCAAAATGCCATTCAAAGTACAAAGGTCATTCAATCTTTAGTGGAACTTGGAATTCCCCAAACACATATACAAACATTTGATTACCGAATCGAATCTGATTACGACTATGAACAAGGGAAACAAATTTTTAAAGGATACAAGGTAACACATATTTTACAGGTGAAAATAGAAGATTTAACCATGATCGGAAAGGTGGTAGACAACGCTGTACAAAATGGGGTTAATTATGTATCAAACATTCAATTTACAGTAAATAATAAAGATCCTTATTATCAACGCGCCTTAGTTATGGCAGTCAACAATGCGATTGGGAAAGCAAAGACAATTGCCGACTCGATTAACGTTACATTAATACCCACCCCTATTTTAATCGTGGAAGGCAGCAGTCCTATTCACCCTTATTCTTATCAACCGGAAACAATGGTGAAAGCTATGAGTACCACTCCTTTGGAACCTGGACAAATTAAAATAAAAGCAATCATATCAGCAGAGTTTCACTATCGAACTATATAAAAAAAGAGGTTGACACCATCATATGATGGGTCAATCCTCTCTTTAGTTATTATATTTCTTTGCCCAATTATACAATTGCATTTCTGTAACGGGTCCATTAAAGTGCTCTCTGATTACTCCTTGTTTATCAATAACAAACGTCTCAGGCTGCCCAGTTACATTATATAATTTTGACACCTTAGCATTATAATCAAATAGGTAATTCATTCCTGCTTTATTGTTTTCTGTTACTTTCTTAATCTTATCCTGTGTCTCTCCACGATTAATCATAAGAAGATTATATTGATCACCATAATCTTTTTGGAAAGCTTCTAACTCTGGGAATTCGTCTTTACAAGGAGCACACCAGCTGGCAAAATAATTCAAAATAACTACTTCACCCTTATAATCCGCTAGCTTGGTATTGCTGCCATCTAGGTTTGGAAGTTCAAAATTATAAGCCTTATCGCCTACATCGGTGTGTTTCCCTTTTGTTACCAGACTATAAGCAAAGAAAGCAAACATCCCGATAATTAGAATCATGACGAGCAATTTGATGACTCGTTTGTTCATCTTGTTTCCTCCTGCTCCCCTTGCTTATTTTTCTAGTTGTTTTAAGAACTCTATTTCCTTCTTCAGCTTCGTATGTCTTTTACCAACAATAAGCATATACGCAAAAATTACAACCCATGCTACGGAATAGGCACCCAACATATATTCATAGTTCATTTTAGATTCCTCCTAGTTTTCTAATTGTTCTCTTAATTTTTCTTTATAACGTTCTACTTTAATTTTCATATTTTCAAAGGAAACACCTTTATGAAGAAGGTAGGCATAAAAAATAGTGAACGCAGTAATTGTGATAAGTAACGCTACAAGCATACTGTCCTCAATTCCGCCACCTTTTTGGGAAGGCCCCTCACCAAAAACAATTGGGTGAAATTTCGTTTGCCACCAGCGAATAGCAAAGAATACGATCGGAACATCGGCGAACCCTATGATTCCAAATACAGATGCTAGTCGTGCTTTTTTATCCCACACTCCATCCATTTGTCGAATCATAATGTAGGCAATATAGATAAAAAATAGGATTAAAGTTGTAATTAATCTTGGTTCCCACACCCACCAGGTGTTCCAGGCTGATCTTGCCCAAATAGGTCCTGTTGTCAAAACAATAATGGTGAAAACAACACCAATCTCTGCGGATACATAGGCGTAAGTATCAAAAATTCTTTTCCGCTTGATTAAAAACAAAATACTGAACACGAATGTCACAAAAAACGCCATAAAGGCTAGCCACGCTGAACTTACATGAAAATAAAAGATTTTTTGCGCTGCATGCATGGTTGTTTCTTCTGCTGCAAAAATAAAAATAAAATATAGGGAAACTAACATGGAGATCACTGTGCCGACAAACAAAATACGGGATACATTACGTTTTTTAGTATCAGCCAACTGAGCCTCAGGAAGTATCGCTTTCTCTCGTTCGAGATTCATACTCATCATTTAAACCTCCAAAACATAATCAATTAATAATATACAAATCACAAAGAATATCACATCATACGCGGTAACCAATTGGATCCACGCTAAAGCACTAGAAAACTTCTCCATATTCGTTAAGATAATTCGAGTTGCTTGAACCACACCAATTAATATCGGAGTAGTAATCGGGAATAATAGTAACGGCAGTAGCATTTCACTGCTTTTTGAATTGGCAGAAAGCGCAGCCAAGAATGTGCCGATTGCTATAAATCCGAAGCTTCCTAGGAAAACTACTAAAATGAAATATGGAATACTTCCAAAAAATTTAAAATCAAATAATAAAAATAGAAACGGTATCGAAACTAGTTCAACCACAAGGATCATGATAAAATTCGCAAGAAATTTTCCTAAATAAATACTTGCTGCCTCCATCGGTGCAACAAATAATCCTTGAATCGTATCATTTCGCTGCTCCGAGATAAAGGACCGGTTAAGGCCTAAAATGCCGGCAAATACGATAATGACCCAAACCACCCCTGGGATGACAGCCTTTGTTGTATTATTAGCAGGATCAAAGGCAAAGCTGAAAACGACAATCACAAGTCCCGCAAATATTATTTGTGTTACTAGAATTTGCTTTGTTTTTAATTCAGAATACAGATCTTTTTTTGCTAGTAAGAGGGCTGTACGAAATAAGTTCATGAGACTCCCTCCACTTGAAGCTCGTATTTTTCGGAAACGTACCCTAAATTATGTCTCTCCATTTTAAAGTCATCGACGATCTTCCCATTTTTAACAATAATAATTCGATCACAAATCTCGGCTGCTTGTTTAAAATCATGCGTAACCATTAATGTGGTCGCACCTTTATCCTTCATAGAAAGGATTACATTATTAAGAATTGTTATAGCACCTTGATCTAACCCTGTGTGTGGTTCATCTAACAGGAGAACTTCTGGGTCATGAACAATGGCTCGTGCAATGGCAATCCTTTGTAACATACCGCGGGAAAAGTTCTTAACCGGCTCATTCAAAAAGAAGGATAATCCTACTTCTTTAACCAGTTGAATGGCTTTCTCCTCCACATTCTTAACTCCGTAAATATTCCCAAAGAAAACTAAATTTTCAAGTGGAGAATAATGATCGTATAGCAGACTGGAATGGGGTAAATAACCCAATGTTTTTTTTATCTCGATATGGTCCTTTTTGAGATCTAAACCATTTATTTTAACCAATCCAGATGTTGGTTTTATTAATGTTGCTAGCACCTTTAAAAGCGTACTTTTACCAGCACCGTTAGGTCCTAGTATGGCAACTGTTTCCCCTTTTTTTATCGAGAGGTCTATCCCACGTAAGATCAGTTTATTGTCAGCTTGCTTCGTTAGCTTCTTTATGTCAATCAATTGCGGTCCCTCCCATTCCAGCTGCTATTCAACATAGTTACGTAAATTTAATTTCACTTGGACTAAATGCTGTTTATAAGCAGCAAGCTTTGCGTGATAGTCGTTCTCTGATAGCTTTCCATCACCAAAGGTCTCTTCTAACTCGATAATCTTATCTAGAATAGCCTTTTGCTTAGCCATTAGCTGCTTAAAGGCTTTTTCTTCTTTATCAGCGCCTAGTCGTTCTTCTTCTAATCTCGCTTTTCTTCTAAAGTAAGCATAGTAAGAAATGCCCGCAATTAAAATAGCACCAATAATGATTAGAAAGACGTGAGGATTAAAACGATGTAATGGAGACTGTGCCCACATCCTTAAATGACCTGGATTATGAAAAGCAGGTGCAGTGTGTGTGACTGAACTATTGTTTGCATTTTCACTTGCATTTTGACTCTTAGCCGTTTTATCCGATGGTGGCTGAACATCTTTGTTGTACACCATTGTGAATGTTTGGTTTGCTTTAATACCTTCTATGCTATAGCCAAAATAATTTTGGTCATCAAATTTGAAGAGCCCTTGGCTCGTTGCCTCTATGCCCTTTACTTCAATGCTTCCCATACCTTCTGGCACAAGAATCTGCATCATTTGAACAGAGTAATCTGCTGTTATATTGATTTCTTCTCCCTTTGGCATTCTATAGCTATATGGAAGGACCATTGTTTGATTTGCTGGAACCGGTGTGGTTGTAATAAAGCCTTTATCAACTTCTTTAAAAGCAATCTTGTTATCTAGAAAATTTAGATCTTTGGCTCCTTTTGGAATGGAGACATTTAATACTGACTCACCTTGCCCAATCCCTTTATACTCCTCACCAGACGTATTAGAATAGTTCACCATATTCATCATATTGGTTGATCCATCTTCAGCTGGACTGACCACAATATAATGCATATCAACGGTAACCTTTGAATCAGATGCCGCCAAACCGTGGAACGGTAGTAGCAGCATCAGTCCAAGGAAGAAGACTGTGATTTTCTTGATCACTTTCCTTCCCCCTTTTTATTTTTATAGCTTTGCATTTGTTCCTCGATTTCTTTTTCTACTTCTGCCATTAAATCAACATCAACACTTTTATCAATCAATTGTTCTTCTTCCTTCATGATACTTGCAACTTCTGTTTCGTATTGTCTCTTTAAAACCTTATAATCAGTGTGCGATATTTTATCCATCTTGTATTCAAATTCTATCTCGTTAAGAGTGGTCAAAAGAGCTTCTTTGGTTGTCCCTATATCCTGAGTTTTTGTGCTAATAGCTATATACGCATCCCACTTAAATAATGGTGACAATATTAAAAATAGACAAGTCAGCGCTATTGCTGCTGTAAAAATCATCGAGATGATTGAAATATCCTGCATTTTGTTCACATCCTAAAGATACTTTTTGCGTTCTTCATCGATCATGGAAGAAAGGATTTCTCCTTCAACTTCATCACTTGTGTCCTCGTATTCAGAGACAACTTCTTCAGTTCCTCTTTTTTTCACCCATTTACGAATGATCATAAATACTGCGATTGCTGCTGCTCCTAACACAACAAAGGGTAGAATCCAAGCAGTTAAACTAAATCCGCTTTTTTCCGGTGACGTCAAGATCTCTTCACCGTAAATATTGACATAATATTCACGGATTTTATCTTTATCCCAGCCCTTGTTCATCATCTCTACTAAATCCTTTTTAAAATCGGTAGTGAGACTGCAAGTATTGGGGTCACATTCATAATGATCCTGCCCACAGCCGCATGTACAGGCAAATTGCTGGGCAACTGCTTTAAACTCTGCAGATTTATAGTCAATTTGTTTTGCTGCTTCCACTCGGATGAATGAACCTTGAAAGATAAACGCAAGGATGAGGAGCCCTATATAAAGTTTGTTTCTCATATTAAGACACCTCTCTTCGTACTCCTGTGTATCTTGGAGTGACATTTTGATATTTTCCATTCCAAATGGCGAAAAGTGCACCAATAACAATCATAAAGGAACCAAACCATAACCAGTTCATCATTGGGTTTACTTTTACAACAAATGTAGCCTTTCCATCATCTTCCCATGCACTAAGGACGATATATAAATCTTCCTTAACCGATGAAATAATAGCTACCTCAGATGATGGCTGCTCCCAGTTACCATAAAATACTTTTTCCGGTTGGAATGTGCCAAGCTTCTTACCATTCCTAAACACGGTAACATCTGCATAGACAATATCGTTAATTCCTTCTTTTTTCTGGTCCAGGCGATCATAGTTAATGCGATAGTCCTTTAACTCAATAGACTGACCTAGTGCTACTGTTTTCATTGTCTCTAAATCATAGTTTTGTGAACCGATAATCCCCATCGTAATGAATGCGATGCCAAGGTGAACAATATATCCTCCATAGCGGCGGCGATTACGTATCATTAATCTATAAAGTGCTACAAGAGGTGCTTCTTTCGTCATTTTCCGTCTAGCTTTCACACCTCTATAAAACTCTAAGTAATGAGTAACTAGTAATAGAATAATAACCCCATATCCTATGACAGCCCATGCCTTTTGGATCCCTAAAACAACCATTAGAATCATACCAACAACAGCAAGTATGGATGGAATTAAGAAGTTTTTCCTAAGGTTTTTTACAGTAGAACGCTGCCAAGCAAGCATTGGACAAACAGCCATAACAAACATCATGGATAATAATATTGGTGCCTCTACTTTATTAAAGAATGGTAGGCCCACTGTCACCTTTGTTCCGCGAATTGCTTCTGATACTAATGGGAAAATGGTTCCCCAGAATACAGCAAAAGCTGCACCAACAAGTAAAAGATTGTTAACTAGGAAACTACTTTCTTTTGAAACAAAAGAATTAAATTCACCTGCACTACGTTTTAACAGGTTGTAACGACTCATTAACACATAAAGGGCTAGAATAACAGCAATCCCCATGAAAATTAAAAAGTATAATCCTAGGTTTGAATTGGCAAATGCATGAACAGATGTTAGGACACCGCTTCGGACTAGGAATGTACCAAATAATGTTAGTGCATATGAAACAATGATTAAGCTGATATTCCATATTTTCAGCATGTTTTTTCGTTCTTGAATCATCACGGAATGAAGGAAGGCAGTGGCCGTTAACCATGGCATAAAGGAGGCATTTTCTACTGGATCCCATGCCCAGTAACCACCCCATCCAAGCTCAACATACGCCCATTGTCCCCCGAAAATATTCCCAAGACTTAAAAATAACCAGGCAATAATCGTCCAACGTCTTGTCATCTTAATCCAAAAATCATCAACATTCTTTAAAATCAATGCTGCCATTGCAAAAGCGAATGGGATAGCAAGACCAACATACCCAAGATAAAGCGTAACTGGATGAATAATCATCCCAGGGTTCTGAAGCATTGGATTTAAGCCCTTACCTTCAATCGGAACTTCATTTAATAATACGAATGGTTTTGCTACAAATCCAAGGATAAAGAAGAAGAATACCGCATTTGCCATAAGAATGGCTGAAATATAGGGTACCATCGGATTTCCTCTCATTTTCCTTGAAAAGACAATCATCACAGTGTAAAGCGTTAAGAAAAATGTCCAAAGTAATAATGAACCAGCATTACCTGCCCATAAGGCAGTAAGCTTGTAAATAATCGGAAGCTCACTACTTGTATAATCATGAACATATTCATACTGGAACTGTGATGATGCTAAAAGGTAGAACAAGGAGATCATTGCTAGTGATGAACAAACTAGTAATGCAATCACTCCACCTTTACCACTATTTATGAACCTTTGATTTTTTGTACTAATCCCCAATGTTAGAATGAGGAGTGTATAAATGGCAATGGCTAAACCTATATAAATTGTTGCATTAGCAAATAAATACATTTCGTCACCTTCTTACGTTAGCCTATTATTTTTCTTTCGGTGGTTGATTTAACTTATCTTTATGTGATTCAGGATCATAATCCTTCATATCTTTTCCTTCGTATTTAGAAGGACATCTTGTTTTTACTGTTTCTGCTTCAAAAGTGTCTTTTTTTGTTGGAGCTCCCTGAAGAATAGTTATCACACCTTCAGAAAAGTTATCTGGTTTAGGTCCGTTATGAATCACATGCATAACATTACCGTCATTGTCTTTTACATCAAACTTAAGTTCAATTTTGTCTGGATTCCACTTAATGGTGTCTTCCATTAATAGCCCTTCTACCGTTACAAAATCATCTTTATGTTGATTCTGGGTAGCCAGCAGTTCCTTCAGCGTTAATTCGACTCCACTTGACCCAGGTGTTGCAGCCATAAGCAAGAAAACGATGGCAGCAGCGATAACAAAGCCGCCAAGCATAACAATCGTATTTTTCTTCATTCACTCTCACCTCATTAGATAAGTTTTTTCATTTCTTCTTCGTACATTTCTTGGTCTATCTTTCCGGTTAAAAGCTTTTTACGCAGTTCTTTCTTTTCTTCAGCATTTGTTGACTTATCTTCTTTTTTGACAGACGTTTTCTTCGGCTGTTGTTTAGTATGTTTTGAACTCTTAGCTGCTGCTTTGGACGATTGTGTATGTCCCTTTAACCCCAAGAAAACAAAGAGACCAGCAATAATGATCGCAATCCCAATGATTGATGCTCCTCCAACTCCAATGATTGGACGTGTTGTGTTTTTAGATCCTCCACTTTTCACTTGGTCTGTCGCAGTCACACCACTGTGGTTTTCATCATTTGGGGGCTGTTGTTTGTTAATCGCCTCCATGGTAGATTCTGTCCCGTCTTTCTTATATGAGAAGGAATACTTCAAATTATCTCCGGCTTTTACATTTTTATATTGGTAGTAATAGAGTTCCTCACCATATTCACTTTTTGAATTATTATCTGCTTTCGGCTCAAGTTGGATATCCTTCGCATTCATTGGAGCATAAAAGATGACATCTAATAGTTCAATATCAGCCTTATGAATAAGTTCATATGTAAAACTTTTTTTGTTTTTAACTTCAACGGATTTGGTATAGTATTCGATGACAAATTTGTATGTTTCGTTATTTTTTATTGCTTTTGCTGGTTTCCAAGAAATAATTCCTTTTTCTTTATCCACATCATAAGGCCGCTGTACTTCCGGCTTATTTTCTTCTGGAAATTCTGCTACTAGATTGGCCTCAAATCCTTTTTCCATTGCTGGTACTGGAATTTCTATTTTTCCGTCATAATCTTGGCCGCTCTTATTTGTAATTGTTCCGTACTGGCCTACTAATAAGGAAGGAATATCTCTTGACCATCCCTCAGGGTAATCAAATTCAGGCATTACTTGAATTTGCATTTCTTTAAATGGGAACTTCTCCGCTTGAAATGTCATTTCCGCACTTGCCTTTGGGATCATGTAACTAGATACAAATAATACAATAACGAAAAATGCGAATAATTTTTTCTTAAGCATATTTATCCTCCTTGAGTGGAATTCTTATCACGATGTAGCATTAATTTCCACTATAGTCCTCTTTGAAATAAATATAATCGTTATCAGCCCCTCGTTGTTGAACCACTTTTGTACATTTTGTTAAAGGGTTAAAATCGTTGCGATTTCGTCAAAAAACCACCACAAAATGTTCACATTTATTAGATTCTCAATAATTTAGATTGGTAGACTAAAATTTCTAGTCCCTATTTCACAGATAGACTCTCTATTGAGTACTATAAACCTAATCCTTTTTTACTATCCGGTTGGAAAATGAACTTTTTGTTAAACCTTGTTATTTTTACAATTTATCGTAGGAAATTCTATTTTAAAAAAAGTAAAACCCTGGATCCAGTCGGATTCAGGGTTTTACTTTTCTTATTTCTGTTCAAGGGACCGAATATATGTCACGATATCCGTAATGTCGTCTTTTTTAAGCTGACGAGCCCCTTCAAGTCCCTTTAATGACGGACCCATACGCGTTTCCTTTCTGCCGTAAGCCGTGCTAATCCAAATTTGCTTATCGCTTGTATACTTTAAATACTGTGGACTAGCTAATGTTGTTCCCATTTTTAATTTTCCAGCACCCGCTTCACCGTGACAATTAAGACAATATAAATTATATTGTGTTTTTCCACGTTCTAGGTCCCCTGCAATGGTTTTAGGAACATCAAACTTCATTTCTTCTGTTTGCCAATCTCTCATAAAAGCAACCAGATTAGTTAACTGTTTTTCTGACAATCTTGGTCCATACGCAGGCATGCCTGTACCTTCGCGTCCATATTTAACATAATTATACAAGTCTTTATCAGAAACGGAACTTAAAAATTTCTGACTGTTAATGGCTGTCCCTGCGTTTGCCCCTTCACCTCTACCGGTTTCTCCATGACAAACAAGACAGTTTTTTTTATACAGTTTTTCACCCGCCGTAACAGCTTTGGAGCTATTCCCTTCAAACAAGTGACTATTATTTATGCAGACAATAATTCCAATAATAATCAAAATATAACTTCCGATTAATATCTTTTTCATGGGTTACTCCTTACTTTGGCTCAGGTGTTGGAGTTGGTTCCCCAAAGTCTTTATATTTTTCTGTAATCAACTGATAAATCTTCTTAGGACTTTTACCGTCAAGATGCATTTCGATCGCCTCCCGGGCGATATCTATACAGACGTCTCACGATATACTCATGGAGTCCCATTCTTTTACAGCATTATCTGGACCCATTTCATCAATATAACAATCTAGATTACTTTTATGACCATCTTGGGCAAAACATCCGCAATAGCATGGTACCTGTGCTATTACCTCCGGATACGTTGCAGCCAAAACATATGTCTCTTGAATCTTTTCTGAAGAATTCAATACATAATCAGGTAATGGTTTATGCTTTTTATCGAGGGTAACGTCTTCCATTTTTGAACTACAACCCGCTGCTACGATCGCAATTAAAATGAAGAGGAACAAAAAAGATGTGATTCGTTTCATAATCAGTTCACCCCTTCCATGAATATATTTACTAGTTTATTTTAGCAAAAACTAATTTGCCTAACGGTTGTAAATTCTTACTATTTAGTGAAGTTTTTATGATAGTAAAAGTAAAAATAATATATTCAAATGGTAGAGAGGCTCCGCTTTGATAACAGACTACATATTCATCATGTCATGCCCGGAATGGCTGCTTGATCCAATAGAGGGATCAACCATCCCGAAAATCATCGCTACGTGTGCAACAACAAGGAACATGCCCACAAAAAACGAATGGATTTTCAGTTTTTGTTCATCGGTTCTATTTTTGTAAATGATCCCCATATCAAGGAGTGCCATACCTAGTAATGGTACGATTCCTAAAAGGTAAAAGGTAACCGCAACTACATCAATCCAGCCCTTCCATTCACCATTTATTGTTAATGGGATATAGGCTGTCTTCATTAAGTAAAGGAAAATTCCTGTGAAATATAAACCTGCAAATATACTAACTACCTTATTTACTTTTCTTAAGGTACCACCTAAATTTCTTGTAAATAGTATACCGAGTTCTGTGATGGCTATAGTTTCAGCACATATAACCGGAATGGCCATAAAGATAATTAAATTCCACGGCTGATTGTCTGCTAATAATCCCATATAATGCGTCATGTTCATGTTCATCTTCTCCTTTATATTGTCTACACCATTAATGTAAAAAATAAATGTGCAGAAACTTAGCAGAAACTATGGAGAAATTGTTAAAGATTGTTTGAATCCCAGTAAAAAAGCCTTAATCCGATATTTCGGACTAAGGCTTACGAGTTTTACGTTTATTATGCTCTTGAAACATAAGATGCTTCAGTTGTATTGATAATTAATTTATCCCCTTGGTTAATAAAGAATGGAACTTGAACGCTTAGTCCTGTTTCAAGGATAGCAGGCTTCGTTCCGCCTGAAGCTGTGTCACCTTTAATTCCTGGTTCAGTTTCAGTAACTTCTAAAACAACTGTGTTTGGCAATTCCACTCCAAGTGTTTCATGACCAAACATCATGATGTGAACTTCCATGTTTTCTTTTAAGAACTTTAATTCATACTCAATGTTGTTAGCAGGTAGTTCCACTTGTTCGTAGGATTCCATATCCATAAATACGTGTTGGTCGCCGCTAGCATAAAGGTATTGCATTTTGCGGTTATCAATCTGCGCTTTTTCTACTTTCTCACCAGCACGGAATGTTTTTTCTTGAATTGCTCCATTACGAAGGTTACGTAGTTTAGAACGGACAAAAGCGGCACCTTTACCTGGCTTTACGTGTTGGAAATCAATAACTCTCCATAGACCGTTATCTACTTCAATTGTTAACCCTGTTTTAAAATCGTTAACAGAAATCATGTAAGTTCCTCCTAAAATTCATTACAATATAATTAGTTCTTTTGTAGAATGAGTAAGTGCCTCATTGTGAGTAGCAGTAATCAATGTATCGTCCTCGATCCGAACACCGCCAAGGCCTGGGATATAAATACCCGGTTCACAGGTTACAACCATACCTGGTTCTAAAATAATATCTGATTTCGTTGAAAGACCAGGGCCTTCATGTACCTCAAGACCTATACCGTGCCCAGTTGAATGCCCAAAATATTCCCCATAACCTTTTTCTGTTATGTAGTCTCTTGTTAGTGCATCTGCTTGCTTACCCGTCATTCCAGGCTTAATTCCAGCCATACCTCGAGCCTGTGCTTCAAAAACAATTTCATAAATTTCTTTTAGCTTTGCATCAGGTTCTCCAACAGCAACTGTCCTAGTTATATCAGAAACATATCCATTGTAATACGCACCATAGTCTAGTGTAACAACATCTCCCGCCTCAATCACTTTGTTGCTAGCAACACCATGTGGAAGCGCTGAACGATGCCCGGAAGCAACAATCGTATCAAATGATGATGAAGTTGCACCAGCTCTTCTCATAAAGAACTCTAGTTCATTCGATACCTCTAATTCAGTTTTTCCAGGACGAATGAAGTCTAAAATATGTTTAAAAGCCGCATCAGCAATATCTGCTGCTACCTTTAATATCTTAATCTCTGCATCAGTCTTAATCAAGCGTAACTTTTCAATTACACCAGAAATCGGGACAAGTTCAGCTTCGATTTCTTTCTCATATAATTTAAAGGAAGAGTAAGTTAGAAAATCCTCTTCAAATCCAAGCTTTTGAATACCTAAGTTCTTTGCTTGCTGTGCGACTTCCTCTGGAATGGATCCAGAGAATTTAATAATCTCGAAACCTTCGCATTGCTTAGAAGCCTGCTCGGTATAGCGGAAATCAGTAATAAACAAAGCTTTATCCGCACTAATTAAAACTACACCAGCTGAGCCTGTAAAATTTGATATGTAGCGGCGATTAAATGGGCTGGTTATTACTAACCCATCAATCCCATGTGTTGAAAAATAAGATCTTAGTTTTTCTATTTTTTCCATTACTCTCCACTCTCCTTTTGTTCAATGAGGACAAAAATATTTTATCACAACCTACCCAATCCGACTAATCGAAACTTACGTTGTGGCCTCTTTCTCTTGTACTTTACTAAGTTCATACTCATAATTGATGGAATATCCAATAAAAATCCCATATATGCTGAATAAACATACTGAAGTAATAATCGTGTCCCTGCTTAATTCAAAAAGTGGTTTAATACTTGGAATTAATGGATTAAGAACAAAAAATATCAATAAGAATAAAACAATCCCGTAACCCCATCCAAACCATATACCTTTAACTTTTCTCAGGGTAAAATAATAAACATATGCAACAATGACTGATAACACACCCATGAGAAAAATAGAAATAACAGTTCCTAGCCATCCTTTTTTCCAATCTCCCAATGTCCAAGGTTCCAGTATGGCATTAGGGGCTACATCTGTAAAATTAAAAAAATAGCTAATATAACCAATTGTACCCCAAAAAATTCCTCCAAATAAACCTGTCCAAAAAACCAGTGCAACAA
This sequence comes from Neobacillus sp. PS2-9, assembly GCF_030915525.1. Lineage (NCBI taxonomy): Bacteria > Bacillati > Bacillota > Bacilli > Caryophanales > Bacillaceae > Neobacillus > Neobacillus sp. PS2-9. The sequence goes on along the minus strand of NZ_CP133269.1, from coordinate 1,695,024 downwards.
AAGACATGGGTTTTGGATAATCTGACTTCTTTATTTCTTTAACCATTGTGTCATAACCCCCGTACATTTTTTGTTAATTGGAACTGAATTCTCATCAAATTACTCACTTCTTCATATTCCTTTATAAATAGAAAGCTGAAATTCCTTCATTATTATGTCCTTTAGAATTCCAATCCTTGCATGAAAATAATTTTTTACGGATTTTAAATGTAAAAATTATGTCATTCCTAGAGGTTTTTTCATTTTTCTAGTAGAATACATTTAAGTACAAACAGATTTATCTTTTTCTGCTATTGTGCAACTTTGTTATAGGTTGGTGTTAATAACCATGTCTAAATCTCAAAAACCGGTTTATGGCGGCCAAGCGGTCGTGGAAGGCGTAATGTTTGGCGGTAAACATCATTATGTTACCGCGATTCGCAGGAAAGATCGTTCTGTAGAATATTTTCATTTACCTCGTAAGGAAAACCCTTACCTAACAAGCTTAAAAAAGATTCCATTTATTCGTGGAATAATCGCAATTATTGAAGCAAGTGCAAATGGGTCAAAGCACTTAAACTTTTCCACAGAGAGATTTGATGTCGATCCAAAGGATGATGAGACCATAAAGGAAAAAGAAGTCTCAAAGTTATCTATGTATCTTGGGGTAGCGGTTATTGGGGTCCTCTCATTCTTATTTGGAAAATTTGCTTTTACATTAATACCTGTATTTTTGGCTGTACTAACCAAGCCAATTTTTCCATCCGATTTTGCCCAAGTCCTTGTAGAAGGGTTCTTTAAGCTATTGTTGCTACTTTGTTATATATATTTTGTTTCCCTTACACCTCTTATCAAGAGGGTGTTTCAATATCATGGTGCAGAGCATAAAGTAATTAATACCTTCGAAGCAGGTGTTGAGTTAACGGTTGAAAATGTTCAGGCACATTCCCGCCTTCACTACCGATGTGGCAGTAGTTTCATCTTATTTACAGTCATTGTTGGTGTATTTGTCTACATGCTGGTACCTACAACACCACTTTGGTTAAGGGTCGTGGATCGTCTTCTTTTGATACCTGTTGTATTAGGTATTGCTTTTGAAGTCCTACAAATTACTAACAAACTAAGAGATATACCTGTTTTAAAGTACTTAGGCCTTCCAGGTCTTTGGTTACAACTTTTAACGACTAAAGAACCAAACGATGACCAAGTGGAAGTTGCGATTCTTTCCTTTAAAGAATTATTAAAAAGAGAAAAAGAATCTGAATATGATATGAAAAGTGAGGAAATTGTCTAAATCTTTTATTCTACAGTGTTTAAAAGAGGAAAAAAATGCTTAAGATGCTCTTAGGGAGGTGGCTTTCTTGAAAAATCGGACATCATTTTTTGTCATTGGTGGACTTGTCATTTTAGCTCTGGTTGGCCTATTCGGTTCATTTACAGCTAACCCTGCCGGTTTCATTCAGAGAATTGCTATCATCGCATTGATCGGTTTAGCTATTTATTTTCTTGTTCGTAAATTTTCAATTTCGAGCCCTCAGAAAAAAGAGCAGCGGGCATTTCTTAAAGCAGCGAAAAAATCAAAAAAACGATTACAGCAAAAGAGCGGAGACGCTACTATGAAAAGCTCTTCTCTTGGGACGTTAACAACATTAAAGAAAAGCAACAAGACAAAAAAGAAATCTCCTGCTCATTTAACCGTCATTGACGGGAAAAAGGGGAAAAAGAAAAATCGAGCGTCCTTTTAGACACTCGATTTTTTCTTTCTACAGCTACTAATAACACCACTTATCCAAAAAATTCTTTGCCTGCTCCCGACCTACATCAATCAATCTCCGTTTTTTTTCCTCAGTAAGATGAAATTCAGTTAAAAGAACACCTTCTGCAGGAATAAAGATAATGTTCTTCACATGTTTTTTGGAGATGTATCTTGAATCATGGGCATCCTTCATCGTCTCAAATAATGCACCAAATAGTTGAATCCCATTTTTTATTTTATGCTTCTCGTGCTCATAATCGCTAACACTTAACTTAATGCCAAGAACAGGCCTCATCTTTTGAACATTTTCCTGATCGAATAGCCACATAGGAAAATTGCTTAATACTCCTCCATCTACCAAAATGTTTACTCCATCCATTGATCGTAATCGAACGGGTTCAAAAAAATAAGGAACACTACAGCTCATTCTAATCGCTTTTGCAATGGAAAAAGAACCAGGAGAAATCCCGAATTTCGGTAAATCATTTGGAAGGACAACCATTTGTCCATTTGAGAGGTCTGATGCTATCACTCTAAGTGCATCCGGTGGTAGGTCTGAAAAGGTTCTTAACCCTTTGGCTTCGAGCTTCTCTTTCAACCATTTCTCAAGTTCATTTCCTTTATATAGTCCTAACTTCCAATAAACTAACAACCATTTTGCAAATGGAAAAGGAATAACCAATTTTCGAGGATCGAGTAATTGTGTTAAATCAAGTTCATCCATTAATTGATATATTTCTTTACTCGTGTAGCCAGCAGCGATTAAGGCAGCAACAATGGAACCTGCACTTGTACCCGCTACTCTTACAAACTGCAGTCCTCTACTTTCAATTTCTTCGTAAGCGCCAATTAGAGCAAACCCCTTTATGCCCCCTCCAGAAAAAACGCCGTCTATTTTCATGGCAGCCACTCCTAAAGATGTACTCATTGTTACATCTTTAAGCGCAAACATGTAAAAATAGTACGGCGGACAAGATTAAAATTTTTTTATGTGAAATATTGGACTTCTGCTTGAGGGAAATATTCAGCTACATACTGACGGATAGTGGATTCCAAGTCTTTAGCCTCTTCATTTGGATAAACATATTTTCCTATCCCATAGCGTCCCCATTTATACTTTCGCTTCCCTTCATCCATTTCGAGCTTTGTTTTTGGGTACCGTTTGGCTATTACGTTTTTGGCCGGTTTTGTAAATCTGTGTTGAATGAGTTCAAATGTAAGATTAGGAATTTCTAGTCCTGCTAACTCATCACTTAATCTTTCGAATAATTCACGATATCCTTCTTTCCAATCCTCATGCATATAGATTGGCGCTACAATAAACCCTAAAGGATAACCAGCGTTAGCTACCTTTCTAGCTGCTTTCAATCGTTCTTCAAACGAGGATGTTCCAGGTTCAAAATTTTTAATGACATAGCGTGAATTTACACTAAACCGAAACCGGGTTCTTCCATTATGTTTCGCGTCTAAAAGGTGATCCACGTGATGAAACTTGGTCACAAAGCGTAGTTCTCCGAACTCTGTTTGTCCGATAAATTCAATGGTTTTCTTAAGAGAATGTGTTAAGTGATCTAAGCCAACAATATCCGATGTACAGGCTGCTTCGAATCGGGTAATTTCAGGTTTTCGTTCATCCATATATTTTTGAGCCTGTTCAAAAATTTCTTCTAAATTAACATATGTTCGAATATATGGCTTACTTCCGAGCGTTGTTTGTAAATAACAATAATGACAATGCCCCATACATCCTGTCGCAAGTGGTATGGCATATTCAGCAGATGGTTTTGATGTATCAAATTTTAATGTTCTTCTGATTCCAACCACCAGTGTAGATTTTGCATTTCGATATTGCTGTAATTCATTGTCTCCAGGTATTCCTCTAACCTGATTATGTGAAGTGGTTTCTCTTATCTCTAGTCCCATTTTTGTAAATTTTTCTTTTAGCTCCCTACCAAGTGGGTATTCTAATGCTTTCGGTTCAATGTAGACTAACTGTGGCATAAACGGTTCCATGGTCTCCCTCTTTTCTAAGGTGTTTTTTTAGTAGTATTAGCTACAGAAGAGAAGTTAAAGAAAAGTGAGTAGGAACAATTATTTCCATTCTTCATAAATAAAAAAAAGAGTACCGACTTATGCCGATACTCTGGGGAAGTTATTTTATTTAAATACGCTTGGCACCAATATATTTTGGGTTCCAATAGGTATTATTTGTATAGGTAACAATAACACCCTTTGATGATGAAGCCATGATCATTTTCCCTGCACCAATATACATGGCTACATGTGTGGGTCTGCTAGCTTTTGTTGGTGCATAGAACAATAAATCTCCAGGCTGTAAATAACTAACACGATATCCCTTTGTGTAAAACATATCCGCTGCCGTTCTTGGCAGTACTTTACCAGCCTTTGAGTAAGAATACTTCACTAAACCAGAACAGTCGAAACCGCCCGGAGTAATTCCACCCCATCTATATGGAACACCAAGGTTTGCCTTGGCAACTGAAATTGCTTTTGTATGATAGTATGCCGCTTCCGCTTTATCACCCGTAGTAGCAAACACTGAGCTAAGTCCAATTGTAATCGCAAGAACAGAGATTAGTTTTTTTAGCATAATGTTGTCCTCCTTGGAGTGATGTATTTGATAATCACACTATACAAGGAAATGATAACAACGACTTAACAGCAATATTACGATTCGGTTACAAAGTTATTCTAATATAATTTATCATTTGAAAAAAGGATGGAAATTTTACTTTCCATCCTCTTGAAATACTGTTTTATAATCCACATTTTAATTGAGCATTACAGTTTGTACATGTATTACAGCCGCCGATTTCTTTTACTTTTCCTTTTCGGCAAACTGGGCACGTGTTGCCAACCTCAGAACCAATTGTTACGTCTGTTGAACGCAAGTCACTAATAGTGTCAACAAGAACAACATGCTGCTTTGGCTTTTCATCAAACATCGATAACTGCTCATTGGTATTTTCTTCTGCTTTAAGGGTTAGTACTTGAGAATCGCGGGAACCATCTACATAAACAGTTCCACCTTTAGCACCGCCGCTATATAATCTCTCATACACTTTTTCTACTTGTTCTACGCTATAGCCTTTAGGTGCATTAACGGTTTTACTGATGGAGCTATCGATCCAGCGTTGGATGACGCATTGGACATCAGCATGTGCCTCTGGTGCTAATTCCATTGCTGTTATGAACCATTTTGGAAGATTGTTCGCATCGGCTTCAGGATGCTGTTCCAAATATTCTTGAACAATATCCGCATTTACTTCGATAAACTTCCCAAGACGTCCACTACGGAAATAAGAGAATGAGAAATAAGGTTCAAGTCCTGTACTCACTCCAACCATGGTCCCAGTGGATCCCGTAGGAGCAACGGTTAGCAAATGTGAATTTCTTATTCCTTTTTCTAAAATTGCTTGGCGAACGTCTTCAGGCATTTTTTTCATGAATCCTGTATTAATAAATGCCTGTCTCAATCGATTGGTTTCTTCTGTTGTTTCACCCTTTAAGAATGGGAAACTTCCCTTCTCTGTTGCTAATTCAACTGATGTTCTATACGCAGTTGTAGCGATAGTTTCAAATACTTTATCAACTAATACATTACCTTCTTCAGAACCATACTCGGTTTCACAATAGATTAATAAATCGTGTAAGCCCATCACACCTAGACCAACACGGCGCTCACCTAGAGCCTGCTTTTTGTTTTCTTCTAGGAAGTATGGTGTTGCATTAATTACGTTATCCTGCATCCGTACTCCTACGGCAACAGTTTTCTTTAACTTTTCAAAATCAACTGTTTTGGTATCCTTATCTGCCATCTCAGCAAGATTTACTGCAGCAAGGTTACACACAGAAAATGGTGCAAGTGGTTGTTCTCCACACGGATTTGTTGCAACAACTTGTTGACCATATGCTTTAGCATTTGTCATGTCGTTGGCATTATCGATGAAGAAAATTCCAGGTTCTGCAGAGTAAGTTGCACAAATATTAATAAGGTTCCAAAGTTCTTTTGCTTTAATTTTTTTATAGACACGAACTTTATGGCCCATTCTTTCCCACTCACGCACGTCACCGACTTTATGCCATTCTTCATTGTAAATTTTCATTTCATCTTGATCATAGTGTTCAACATATGGGAAACGAAGTTCATATTCACTATCATTTTCGACAGCTTCCATAAATTCTTTTGTTAGGCAGACGGAAATATTCGCACCAGTCAAGAACTCTGAGTTATGGACAGTGTAATTACCGCCAGTAACTAATTTTTCTTCTGCGTCAGCAATGATTTTCTCATCAAAACCACCATAGCCTGGGATGTTCTTATAATTCACAATACCTTGATACATAGCTGTTTCCTGCAGGGTAAGCGGTGTGAACTTAAGCTTATCGCTAGCGTGTTTCTTGATTGTTTCGTCATTTGTATTTTCAATTAAGAATCGTAGAATTCTAGGGTTCTGCATCTTAGAAATAATAAATTCAATAATGTCTGGATGCCAGTCCGAAAGCATGATCATCTGGGCACCGCGGCGCGACCCGCCTTGTTCTACCAAGTGCGTCAATTTTGCAATATCATCTAACCATGATACCGAACCAGATGATTTACCGTTTACGCCTCTTGCAAGTGTATTCCGCGGTCTTAAAGTCGATCCATTCGTCCCAACACCGCCGCCTCGGCTCATGATCTCCATTACCTGTTTACGGTGATCAGAGATCCCTTCTCGTGAGTCTGGTACAAAAGGCATCACGTAACAATTAAAGAATGTCACATCTGTATTTGCTCCAGCTCCATACAGCACACGACCTGCAGGAATAAAATTCATTGAAACAAGCTCTTGATAGAACTTTTCATACCATTCTTGTCGCTTTTCTTCCGTTTCTTCAACCGAGGCTAGGCCAGTTGCATTTCGTTTCGCAATTTGCTCGTAAAATAGCTCCAAGGGCTTTTCAATCACGTCTAAGGAACGGACAATTACCCCTGTACTAGCTTCTTGCGGGTCATCTAGCACTCCTCTAAATTCTTCATCGACTAAAACTTTTGCTTTTTTATTTTCCCAATCAATCTCCTGGATGTACCCAAGACCTCGTGCAGGAAATTTTGGATCCTCTTTTATGGTGAGAACTACAAAGTCGCCGTTTGTGAGAGTAATTTTTTCTGTGTCTTTAAAGGTGTAGCGGTCCAACATAACCAAACGCGAAACACCCTTGTGAGTTATTTTCATATCTGGGGTTACTGGGTGTACCTGGGGGAAAAGGTGGATATCCTCATTCAACCTTTCAAAATCAATATTCATTTTTTGTCTAAAAACTACAGACATGAGAACAACTCCTTCAAATAAAATCTACCTATTGTGTCTAATCTAGATTGCTTTTGCTATATCTAGTTTTCTTATATAAATAAGGTATCACAGCTCTGCCGAAATAATCAACTAAAAAATCTATATATAGTACCGAAAATATTTTCGGCGCCACTATATATTGTATTAGAGGCAAAAAACAATTATTTTGTCAAACATAAAAATAACTAGATTTAAGAGATAATGAAAGATTTTCTACGGTTTTCGTCTAAAAACAGGAAATTTCAACAAATTTCGAGGCTTGCTACTTTTTTAAAAAGGTATTATTAAAAAGGAAAAAAGCGGCAATCGCCGCTTTCCTCAAATTATCGTTTATAATTCCACTCATCATTCTCATATCGTTCAGTTGCAATTTTTTGGACGTAGGCAAGCTCTTCCTCTGTTAATTGATAGGATTCTAGCTCAATATTTAACCCTTCAGCAAACCCTTTATAGAATGCTTCCTTCGCTTCTTCCAGCGTAATTCTTCTTGGACTAATTGCATTAATAGCCACCGCTTTATCCTTAAAGGCCTTCTTCATCCGTTCTTTTACCCGATCATTCGGATATTTAAAAAGACTAAACAGCTTCTCTTCGTCTAAATCTAACAGAATCGATCCGTGCTGGAGAATAACACCCTTTTGTCTTGTTTGCGCACTGCCTGCTACCTTTCTTCCCTCCACAACAAGCTCATACCAGCTTGGTGCATCAAAGCAAACAGCAGAACGTGGATTTTTCAATGCTTCTCGTTCTTCTGAAGTTTTTGGCACAGCAAAATATGCCTCTAAACCTAAATGGTGAAATCCCTTCAAGATTCCCTCTGAAATAACCCGGTACGCCTCAGTAACTGAACTAGGCATTTCCGGGTGGTCTTCTGAAACGATCACACTGTATGTAAGTTCATGTTCATGTAGCACACCACGGCCACCTGTTGGCCTTCTGACAAAACCAAGATTATGGAATTTTACTGCCTCCATATCAATTTCCTTTTCAACCTTCTGAAAATAACCTACGGATAACGTCGGAGGATTCCATCCATAAAAACGAATCACCGGGGGAAATTTCCCTTCACTGTGCCAATCAAGAAGAGCCTCATCCAAAGCCATATTAAATGATGGAGAACGATTGCCTGTATCTATAAAACGCCATACTTCTTTTTCCATATAAAAACCTCATTTTGTAAAATTATTTCGTTCTTTAGTCTACCAAAATCTGATATGAATTCAAAATAAGATGTTTCTGGTATAATTGTATGAGAAAAAGTAAAGATTTTTTCCCATGCATCTTTATCTTTCGTGGAATGACTTATATAATAAAAACTAGTGCAGGAAAGCTTGAAAGGAGCAAAAAGAAGTTGAATTCACTTTATACCTTATTAATCATTATTGTAGCAGTTATTATCTACTCCGTTTTTACCTTTTTCTATCAGAAAAGGATTGTTAAAACGGTAACAGAAGAGGATTTCCGTGCGGGCTATAGGAAGGCACAGCTAATAGATGTTCGTGAGCCAAACGAATTTGAAGGTGGACATATCTTAGGTGCTCGTAATATTCCAATGTCGCAAATGAAAATGCGAATGCAAGAGATTCGTCAGGATATGCCTGTTTACTTATATTGCCAAAGCGGAATGCGCAGTGCACGTGCTGCTCAATTCTTACATCGTAAAGGCTATAGAGACCTTACCCAACTGCAAGGTGGATTTAAAAAATGGTCTGGTAAAGTAAAAGCAAAAAAATAATATAAAACTCATGGTTCCGGAACAATTCCGGAACCATTTATTTTTCACAAAAACAAAAAGAAAGTCAGATTCTATTAAGGAATCTGACCGTTCTCCTAATTATGCTCTTTGGTATTTTAAAATTGGTTTACGCGCAGCTGTTGTTTCATCCATACGGCCTACAACAGTTGTGTGTGGGGCCTCTTGAACGATTTCTGGGTTAACCTCAGCCTCTTTCGCAATTTGGATCATGATATCGATAAATGAATCGAGAGTCTCTTTTGATTCTGTTTCAGTTGGCTCAATCATGATACACTCTTCCACATTTAACGGGAAGTAAATAGTTGGTGGATGGTAGCCGAAATCAAGCAGACGTTTCGCAATATCGAGTGTACGGACACCTAATTTTTTCTGACGTCTTCCGCTAAGAACAAACTCGTGCTTACAATGTCTATCAAATGGTAGATCATAGTATTCAGCAAGCCTTCTCATCATATAGTTCGCGTTTAATACTGCGTACTCCGTTACCGCCTTTAAGCCGTCAGGGCCCATTGAGCGGATATATGTGTATGCACGAACATTGATACCAAAGTTACCGTAGTAAGGCTTCACACGTCCAATGGATTGTGGACGATCATAATCTAGCACATACTCTTCACCGCGCTTGGCGATAATTGGTTTTGGAAGATACGGAATTAAATCTGCTTTAACACCAACCGGACCTGATCCAGGACCACCGCCGCCATGCGGGCCAGTAAAAGTTTTATGAAGATTTAAGTGAACCACGTCAAATCCCATATCCCCTGGTCTAGCTTTAGATAAAACGGCATTTAAGTTAGCTCCATCGTAATACAGCTTTCCACCCACTCCATGAACAATCTCAGCCATTTCAAGAATATTTTCCTCAAAAAGTCCAAGTGTGTTTGGATTTGTTAACATTAATGCTGCCGTGTCTTCGCCAACTACTCTTCTTAGATCCTCTAAATCAACAAGACCATTTTCATTTGATTTAACTGTAATTGTCTCCAATCCAGCAATGGTAGCGGATGCTGGGTTTGTACCGTGAGCAGAATCTGGTACGATGACCTTTGTACGCTTCATATCACCGTTTGCCTCATGGTAGGCACGGATGAGCATTAATCCTGTCCATTCTCCGTGAGCACCAGCGGCTGGTTGAAGTGTCACTTCATCCATTCCTGTAATTTCAATTAAATGTTGCTGTAGGTCGTATAATAACTCAAGTGCTCCTTGAACAGAGCTTTCGTCTTGTAATGGGTGCACATGTGCAAAACCATTAAATCGAGCCACATTTTCATTAATTTTTGGATTATATTTCATCGTACAAGAACCTAGAGGATAAAAACCTGAATCCACTCCATGATTTCTTCTAGAAAGCGCGGTATAATGGCGCATAATATCAAGCTCAGAAGCTTCTGGAAGTTCAGGTTCTTCCTCACGAACATAACCGTCAGGAAGAAGACTGCTAAGGTCTAATTCAGGTACATCTATTTCTGGAAGGCTATAACCGATTCGACCTGGTGTACTAAGTTCAAAAATGAGTGCCTGGTCCTGATTATGCATGCAAATCCCCCAATTCTTTCACAAGAGTATCAATTTCTTCCTTAGATCTTTGTTCAGTGACTGCAATCAACATATGATTAGCAAGTTCAGCATAGTCACGACCTAAATCATAACCGCCAATGATTCCTTTTTGTAACAGCTTTTGGTTTATTTCTTTTACTGGCTTATTTAATTTCACAACAAATTCATTAAATGAATGACCGTCATAAGCAATGTCAAATCCAGCCTCTTTAAATGCAGTTTTTGCATAATGAGTCTTTTGTAAATTTGCTGCTGCCATTTCACGTACACCCTTCTTACCGAGTGCAGTCATTGCAACCGAAGCTGCTAATGCATTCAATGCCTGGTTAGAGCAAATATTTGATGTCGCTTTATCACGACGGATATGCTGTTCACGTGCTTGAAGCGTTAAAACAAAACCGCGGCGTCCTTGATCATCTGTTGTTTGTCCAACAAGACGTCCTGGTACCTTGCGCATTAATTTAGTTGTAACTGCAAAGTAACCGCAGTGTGGTCCCCCGAATGCTGTTGCAATACCAAATGGTTGTGCATCACCAATCACAATGTCCGCGCCAAATTTTCCAGGAGGTGTTAACACACCTAATGATAATGGGTTGCTAGACACTACAAACATGGATTTATTTTCATGGATAATCTCTTCAAGTTCTTTTAACGGCTCAATTCTGCCAAAAAAGTTTGGATACTGAACAATCACAGCCGCAACATCAGCATTCACAAGTCCTTTTAAAGCATCGACATCTGTTACACCATCTGTTACAGGTACTTCAACGACATCAAGGTATTGACCTTTTGCATATGTTTTAAGAACTTCACGGGACTCTGGATGAACGGCACTTGACACTAGAATAGTCTTTCGTTTTGTATGACCTGCGCTTAGCATCGCAGCCTCAGCCAGTGCTGTACCACCATCATACATTGAAGAGTTGGCTACATCCATGCCTGTTAATTCACAAATCATCGTTTGGAATTCAAAAATGGCTTGTAATTCACCTTGTGAGATTTCTGGCTGGTATGGAGTGTAGGCAGTATAAAATTCGGAACGAGAAATCACATGATCTACAATGACAGGCATGTAATGATCGTATACCCCAGCACCTAGAAAAGAGACATTTCTTTTTAAGTCAGCATTACGGCTGGCCATTTGGAATAGCTCTTTCATTAATGCAGTTTCAGACTTTGCCGGTTTAATATTGTATTCACCCTTGAATTTTACTTTCTCAGGAATATCGCTAAACAATTCATCAATTGAAGAAACACCAATGGTTTCAAGCATAGCCTTCTTATCTTGTTCAGTCATAGGTAAATAGCGATGTTTCATAAACCTTGCCCCCCTCTGTTATTTCTTTTCTTTTTTATAAAAAGGTGTTGGAACGACTGTAGCCTTTAAGCGTTTACCGCGAATTTCTACTTCAACCTCAGTATCTAGCCCAGTAAATTCAGTAGAAATAAGGGCAAGCCCGATATTTCTCTTTAATGTAGGTGATTGCGTACCAGTTGTTACTTCTCCAATTAGCTCATCCCCTTTATAAACAGGGTAGCCATGACGTGGGATCCCACGGTCAATCATTTCAATCCCCACTATCTTTCTAGAGAGGCCTTTCTCTTTCTGCTGTTTTAAGGCTTCCTTACCAATAAAATCAGCTTCTTTGTTAAGTTTAACAGCGAAAGCAATTCCCGCTTCAAGTGGAGAGATTTCTGGTGAAAGCTCCTGCCCATAAAGAGCTAAAACGGACTCAAAACGAAGAGTATCGCGTGCGCCTAACCCACATGGAAGAACGCCCTCTTCTTTTCCTGCTTGTAAGATGTCTTTCCAAAGCTGTTCGGCATCAGCGGCATCACAGTACACTTCGAAGCCATCTTCACCTGTGTATCCTGTTCTTGATACGAGGGCTTTTTTACCATCTAAGCTAACTTCCCGCTGGAATTTAAAGAAGCCAATACCACTTAAATCTGTATCAGTAAGCTTTTGTAAAACTTGTTCAGCAAGAGGTCCCTGTATAGCAAGCTGAGCTGTTTTTTCAGACAGATTTTCAATGCTTACATCCCCTGATAAATGGTCCTCAAGCCATTTGAAATCCTTATCAATATTTGATGCATTAACAACAAGTAGGTAATGATGGTCCTCGATTTTATAAACAAGCAAGTCATCAACCGTTCCACCATTTTCGTAGCACATGGCTGTATACTGTGCACCGCCATCTTTAATTTTTGAAATATCATTTGTCATCATGTTTTGTAAATAGTTTAGGCTGTCAGAGCCCTTTACTTCGATTTCTCCCATGTGAGACACATCAAACAATCCGGCACGATTGCGGACTGCTTCATGTTCTTCTTTAATGCTAGAGAATTGAACCGGTAGTTCCCAGCCACCAAAATCGATGGTTTTCCCTCCGAATTCCTTATATACATCAAAAAGCGGAGTACGTTTTAATTCAGTCATTTTAAATCCCCCTTCAATTGAAAAACATAAAAAAGGACAGAAACCTCCCCTAAAACATAAGAAGGTCTCTGTCCTTGCACCTGAAAGTTTACCGAAAAAAAGGCTTTCCCCTTTGGTGGCTACACTAGTAAGGTAGCACTCTCCAGAGTTGCGTCAAACAAGAGTTCTTTTGCCTGAGAGATTCACAGTTTCTGCTTGCTCCTTCGGCGCTACAAAGGTAGTCTCTCCCCTTGTTATCATTCGCAATTATAATATTTTCCTATTTGGTCATACTAATTATACTACTAAAATAAATTACCTTATTAAAATATTTAAAACATTCAAAGCTATTTTCATCCTACCATTAAAACGATACATTGGGCAATAGTCTTTTTTACAACAAAAGGAGCTGAAAAAATGTCTGTCAAAATTGAATTTGATTCCTCTTGGCAGGATGATTTTTTACATAGAATTGATAACGATGGGCCTTGGGGAAATTGGGAGCTATTTAAACTAGCAATTGGGGTTGAAAAACATCTGGTCATACCTGAATTTGAAGGCTTGCAAGCTCCAAAGCATCTGCCAAATGTAACACCGCTTCCTCACCAGCTTGAAACAGCTAAGCAAGTGATTGAAAACATGAATGGAAAGGCCATCCTTGCAGATGAAGTGGGACTTGGAAAGACGATTGAAGCAGGCTTGATTTTAAAAGAATACATGATTCGTGGATTAGTGAAAAAGGTACTTATTCTAGTACCCGCATCTTTAGTAACACAATGGGCGATTGAATTGAACAGCAAGTTCTTCATCCCTGCTATTACACAAAGGAAAAGCTATGTATGGGAACAATGTGATGTGGTCGTCTCATCTATAGATACAGCCAAGAGGAACCCGCATCGAGATATTATTTCTAAGCTGGATTATGACCTAATCATTATTGATGAAGCACATAAACTTAAAAATAATAAAACAAAAAACTACGAGTTTGTTCAAAACCTTAAAAAGAAATTTTGTTTATTATTAACCGCAACTCCCATTCAAAACAGAATTGAGGAAATCTTTAACCTCGTTTCACTTTTAAAACCGGGACATTTAGGCAGCGAAACCGCATTCTACGAAAAATATAAACGGGATGCACGTTCCTTAAATGATGATGAGCATTTAAAAGAATTAGTAAACAAGGTGATGATTCGTAATCGACGTGCTGATACAGGAATTGAATGGACAAAGAGGCACGTAGAAACCATCCCCATTGAATTTTCTCCGCAAGAAAAGGACTTATATGATTCAATTACTAATCTAAAAAGTGAAAGTGATTGGCTTCCAACAAGTGCCTTCTCTGTCATGACTCTGCAGCGGGAAGCATGTAGCAGCAGGGAATCTGTTTTTTACACCTTAAAAAACATGCTGCAAAAAAAGGAGGACCCAACTCCTGCCTTCGAAGAACAAATAAACTTTTTGATTAGTAAAGTGGAAGCGGTACAAAAAAATTCAAAAGCTGAAAAAGCCCTTGAGATAATTCAGAAAGTGAATGATAAAGTTATTATTTTTACGGAATATCGTGCGACTCAGATGTATCTGCAATGGTATTTAAAGCAACATGGAATTTCTTCTGTCCCTTTTCGAGGGGGATTTAAACGAGGGAAGAAGGATTGGATGCGCGAACTGTTTCAAAAGCATGCCCAAGTCTTAATTGCAACGGAAGCGGGCGGTGAAGGAATTAATCTGCAATTTTGTAATCATATTATTAACTTTGATTTGCCATGGAACCCTATGAGGCTGGAGCAACGGATTGGACGAATCCATCGTTTAGGACAAGAAAAGGACGTCATGATTTATAACTTCGCCATCAAAAATACAGTTGAGGAGCATATATTAAAGCTTCTTTATGAAAAAATTAATCTGTTTGAAAAGGTCATTGGTGAACTGGACGATATATTAACGAAATTAGAATTTGGCAATATTGAGGATCATTTAATTGATATATTTGGACAATCCGCTTCAGAAGGTGAAATGAGAATTAAAATGGAAAATTTATCATCTATGATTGAATTTGCCCAAACTATTAAGGAAGGTGAGGCACATGCAGCAGCAGGAAATTCATAACTTTCTTATCAGTTACTTTGTAGCAAATGAATGCCCAATTATCGAGAATAAACCGGGATACTTAACCGTACAATTGACAATTGAATTGGATAAAGAATTAATGAACCGCCCTTTTTACTGGCACTACCTGGAAAAAACAGGTGGTATTCCTAATCCGATGCAGCTCACCTTCATTACAAACAAAGAAATAGCTCCAGAGCAAATAAAGGGTGAGATTATCCATTTTGGCTCACCTAGGCTTCACCAAATTTTTCAATCCACCAAAAATTTGGCCAGTTATATCAGACTTTACGAAAAACATACCCAGATTCATAACCAAACACCGCTACTGCCATGGCTGTGTATGAATGTTAAAATTTCTTATCAATGTGATCGTAAGCGTGATATTTATAAATCAATCGGTTTACAGCTTATTAATGGTCAAATGGTTGAGAATTTCCATGACCGCCTAGAACACATACCATTAACACCCAAAATCCCAGATTACTCTTTTACTTTATCACCATTGGTAAAACCAAAAAGTGGAATGCTAAGGATTGAAAACTATTTAACATCGCTGATTAATGAGGATGATCATTCCTGGGCGGAGGAAGCCCGAAAGCGGTGGGACCAAGACTTAAAACTGTTGGAGCATTTTTATGAAGAAATAGAAGAAGAAAATGAAAATTACGAGACAGAAAAAAAAGCACTTCAAGAGCAATACGAACCGAAAATTAATATCTCCTTTATCAATGGCGGTCTCTTTTACCTCACTGACAAGGCGATATAAATACAAAAGGCGAAAGCGCCTCGTTCAGCCCCGACTGGCAAATGTTCTTCGGCGGGAAAAGTCCGCCTTTTGACTTTTCTTGCCGAAGGTTATTTGACCCGAGGGGCTAGGCGCTGGAGCTAGATTCGGACTACTTGTTCATTTATCCATACTAGTACCTTTTCATTATTTCCTAAACAAAGAATAAAAGGCTGACTCTTTTGTAATTGAGTCAGCCTTTTATATTTCAATTGTATTCCTATAATTTCCGTCTCTTTTTCATTTGAAAATAGAGGATATACGGTAGGATTCCAAACCAACGATACCAAAAAGATGCTCGTCCTTGCTTTCGCTCATATCGGAGCCTTTTTCTTTCATCCCTTGGTTGATCGGCATATTTTACAATTGTTTGGGTCATGTATTTGACATAGTCATTTGTTTTCATGGACGCACCTGCCTTTCTCCAGACGGACACTTCCGTTCTCAGTTACAAGTATGTCCAGGATTGCTTTTTTCAAACGATTTATTTTATTTCAATCCATTTAGTTAGTTTTTTAGTAACCACATCAAAAGAACCTCGGCCGCTAACTGCTATTCCAGAATTTAAAACCAAATTAAAGGTAACCTTTTGAATGCCACCTATAGTTGCTTCGGCTTGGTACTCCATCGTTCCATTACTATACGTCCAGCCTCCTTTTACTGGAAGAGTTTCCCCAGCTTGATACATGGCTTCTACCTTTTTTACCGAAGAGAGAAAATAGTATTCCTCCTGCTGAATAGCAGCTGTTTCATGTGCTATTTTCCTTTCCATTAGTAATTGGTCAACATGCATGGTGAGGAATACTAAAAAAAACAGAAGCAAACAAAGTGTCAGCGGGTAAGTAAATCCTTTCTCCTTATTGTTCATGACCCCTTGTTCCAATCTACCAATGAAAAAATGGTTACTGTGTGTACTTTTCCTGAAAGATCAACAACCGTAATTTTAACTGCGTTGTTTAGCGTTGTTAGAGACAACTGTGACACGTTTTGAAGTATAATTTCGTTCCCTGTAGAATTCACTCGTCTTCGTAGGTTCGTACCGTATTTTTCAAATTGGACCGTTTCTGTATCTTTGGTTAGGATTAAGCGGCCAGATAACACTTGAGCACTACTAGAGAAGCGCATCTCTTTCTTTATTTGACTGCAAAAGACCTCCCACTCCATAGTCCGTAATCGCACTTGAGTATCTTTATTATTGAGAGTTATTTGAAAAATAGGCAGCATAAAAAAGATAATGATACTAAAGACCGAAAAAGCGATTAGTACTTCGATAAGCGTAAATGCCTTTTCATTCGAATATTCCACATGTCTCAGTTCCATGTATAAAGGGATTCTTTTCAACTTTAACACACACCACCTTTCCGGTATCTACAAGGGAGTCTTTCCAGATAATTTGATATTCAATTCCATCTTGAACAACTGAGTAATTGTTAAAATTTTTGTGATCCATCATCCTTGCCTGCAATTCTTCATACATATATTTTCGTGAAATATTCTCTATTTCAACTTGATGTGATTGATCTCTTACTTGTATGAAAATGGGAAGTAAAAACATACTTATCATTAACAACGCAGACAGTGATAAGAGTAGTTCCAGTAAAAAAAATCCTTTACTGTTCTGAAACATAAAACCGTCCCTCTCCAATTAAAAAGGTCAACCGATAGATTTTATTTCGATAGTACAAAATTAAGCTCCCAAACTTGTTTATATTACCATCTGGTAGGAACTTAAAAGATAAAGGCATCGTACCTTCGGTGAAATTTACATTGTGTGAGTAATCTCTTTCAATAATTGGTCTTTCCTCTGCACGGTAAATCATATAATACCTGTATTCTTTAGGCACAAATTGAACTAATACCTCATGTTGGTGCGATATGGCATACTGCTGGGCATAATACAGGTCAGCTTTTAATTGGATGAAAAAGGAATCCTTTTCCATAAAAGTGTGTTGAGGTTTCAGGGTGAAGACTGTGACTGAGGAAATAATCATAAAAATGGAAAGGACTAGAAGTGATTCAATCAAGGTGAATCCTTTTTGATTCCAGTTCATTACGGTGTTACTACTGCTGTAACATTTCCACTTGAATCTATACTCACTGTTTTTCCGTTCGGACATCCTTTTGCATCATTCTTTATATACTCTTCGGTTATAAGGTCTTGCAGTGTTGGCACCTTGTTTTTATCCATTTCATAGGCTTGAACTTGTGCTTGGACCATTTTCACATAAGCCTCGCAACCCTTATTATTTATATTAGTATTATGTTTTGCTACATTTGGAATTGTGATGATCAACAGGATTGAAATTACTAGCATAACTATCATCATTTCAATAAGTGTAAACCCTTTTTCATTATTCATCATATAAACCTCCATTTTTAGATACCATCTAATAGATGAAACATAGGTAAAAGAATAGCCAAATACATTGAAACAACTAGAAATCCAATAAATAAATATAATATTGGTTGAATCGTCTTTAAGCTTTTTTCAATTATCTCTTCCATACTGTTGAGACAATGTTTACTAAAGAAGAGTAATTCCTGCTCTAATTTCCCATTATCTTGTCCATGTTTGACAATCATGGAGAATTCCATTTCAAAAAATGAAAAGGACGTTAAGATGGTCTCCAATTTTTCTCCTGTTACGAGATTTTCTTTAATCGTTCCCGCGATTTGACTATAAAAAGGCTGTCTTAGGTTTTTCTCAAATAGTACCAAGGCTTCCGATACAGATAATCCACCAGATAATAGAAAGCTTAACTGGATGGAAAAGTAATGGGTGTACAGTAATTTGAGGAGCTTGCCAGCGATTGGAATTCGAACAAGCATCGACCTTTGCTTCAAGATGGAGAATTTGCGGAAAATGAGAAAATAATAAAAAAATGTTAGGAGTAATGTCAAAAGCAGACTACCAATAAAAATGGGGAAATAGTGATCAAACATGAAGATAACCTTTGTAAAAAAGTTTTCTTCAAGTCCAAGAGATGAAAAAAGAGTGGTAAATCTAGGGAGTAGCGTGTTTTCCACGAAAATAAAAAGGAAACCTGTAATAAAGAGTAATACCAGAGGATATTGAAGTAATTTCAAAAGCTTATGTAGGTCTTTACCCTTCATTAAAGCAAGACTACTACCTTCTAAGAGCGCATCAGAAAAACTGCCATGCTGCTCAGCATAATAAACGTAACCAATTAAATCCTTGTGAAATCCTAGATTGTCTAACGATTCATGAAATGGTAATCCTTTTTTTAACTCTACTAAACAATCATATAATTCCTCCTTTCGTTTTGCAGGTAATTGTAATGCTATAGATTCAATTGCTTCTGCAATTGGGTATCCCCTTGCTAGTAATTCCCCCGTTCTTTTTAGAAAGCTCGCTTGTTCATTGACCGACCATTTACGTGGTTTCATCTTCATACACCAGTCGTTCATATTCAGATTCTTGAATATACCCTAATGCAATACCTTTATTAATGACATCCTTAATTGTTCGGTACCTAGGATTCATCACCTCTCCCCTTGCCACTTTCATAACGGAATGTAAATTCCTTCCTGACAAGAGTTCAAATACACTTGCTCGTTTCCACCTTCCATACGAATAACAATTCGGAGAACACTCACCCTCGCAAAACGGACAGGTAAGCTCAACAAGTCTTTGTGCAGTAACAGCAATAAGTGTCTGTTCCACTTCTAACCAATTCACACCAAATTCTCGAAGACGGTACACGGCTCCCTTGGTATCTCTGGTATGCATGGTAGAAAGGACTAAATGACCTGTTAAAGCAGCACGTACAGCTATCTTTGCAGTTTCTGCATCCCTTATCTCACCAACCATAATAATGTCTGGGTCGTGGCGTAGAATAGCCTTTAATCCTGCAGCATATGTAACTCCTGCTTTTTCATTGACCTGGACCTGGAGGACAGAATCATAATTTTTTTCAATAGGATCTTCAAGTGTAATCACATTTCGATGGAATAAATGAGCCGTTTCATTTAATAAAGAGTAGAGGGTTGTCGTTTTGCCAGAACCCGTGGGACCTGTGAAAATAATTAATCCATGAGCGTGTTTGAGAAGGGCTAACAGCTTTCTAGTCATAGAAGGAAATAAAGAGAGTTGATGAAAGGGAATTTGTTCTTGTTGGGGTAAAAGCCTGATGACTAGGCTCTCTCTATTATAAGATGGTAAAGTGGAAAGCCTGAGGCCCATCAATTGTCCGTCTACCTCACAAAAAATAGCTCCGCTCTGCGGACGCCTTCTTTCTCCGATATCCATATTGGCTGTAAATTTAAAATGGGAAATTAATCTGTCGCATTCTTCTTTTGGAAGGGAGAGTCGAGGAATGAGTTTGTTGGTCAAACGAATTTGGACGAGTGTGTCTTTCTTTCTTGGAATAATGTGAATATCCGTTGCCTGATTCCTAGCAGCATCTGAGATGATTCGATTAGCTAATAGTTCAATTGAACTTGCAATGAGTACCACCGCCTTTTAATTTTCTCTTTAACTAAGATTCGACAAGATTCTAGCTCTTCCTTCTTTATTTTTAAAATATTTTTTTAAAACTACAAAAATATTCTAATATTGTTACAATATAAAGTCGGTAATTGTGAACATTTTCTAAACATATAGTGTTAACATTGTTAACCTCATTCCCATGTAATAATGGCTGTATTATAATGGAATAAATTATGGGGGTCCGAGGTGAATAGAGATGGAACAAACATTGAAGATAACAAACGTTTTGTCAGATCCAACACGATATTACATTTATCAATACATTACCAAACGGCATCAAGAAGTAACAGTCCAAGAAGTAGCAGAAAATTTTAATATTCATCCAAATGTTGCAAGACTGCACCTATCTAAATTAGAAGATGTAAACATGTTAGCATCTGAAACAAAGAAAACAGGTAAGGGTGGTAGGCCAAGCCGGTTATATCGTCTATCAGATGATGTGATTCAACTGCACTTCCCTTATCGCGATTATATGCTTTTATCTAAAGTGGCTATTCAAACAATGATTTCATTAGGTGAAGCTGGTAAACAAGCACTCTTCTTAACAGGAAAGCGATTTGGTACGGAAATTATTGAACAAGAAATGGCAAAAAAATCGCTTAGTGAGGAATTAGAATTCGATCAAAAGCTAAATATATTAAAAAGTGCCGCTACACTTGCAGGTTTTTATCCTGAATTTGAAGCAAATGGTGAAAAGACTAAAATTTATTTTCAAATTTTCAACTGTCCTTTCAAGGAAGTAGCTGAAGAACATACTGAAACTGTATGCAGTATGCACCATGAATTCCTAAAAGGAATGTTCGGCGCATTGTTTAATTCAGTTGAATTAGTTGAAAAAGAAAATATGATTTCTGGCTGTGAAACTTGTTCTTATCAGGCACTTGTTACAAACTAATTCGAAACCATTATTTACATTATACCGCCTTTTACTTTATAATATTGTAATGATGGTATCGTAGGGTAAAAGGAGGGGTACATATGGATCGCATGTTCAGAGTTTGTGGTTTCTGGACTGGTATTTTTACCGTTATGTTTTATCTAGGTGATATGGATAAGACGGCAATGCTATTCTTAGCTCAAACAGGATTCTTCGTTCTGCTTAGCTATCTAAAACTATCCGAGCGGATGTATATGTATGTGTTCGGAGCATATTTAACAGTTTTCTTCGTCGGCTTTACATATTGGACAACGTTCATGATGCCGCTTGGCGGAGGACACTAAGAAGAGAAAACGCCGGAAACCCCGGCGTTTTTTCTTTATCTTTGGCTATATTAAAGAAGAGTGTTGATTTATATCCCTGTTGATTGGAGCGGAAGGCACGAAGACTCCTGTGGGAGTATGGTTCAGGGGAGACCCCGCAGGCGCAAGCGCCGAGGAGGCTCGCCGAAACACCCACGGAAAGCGCAGTGCCTGGAGCGGAAATCAACAGGCAAATTTTGCAGAGCCTATTCTTTAAATAAATCATTTTCACTTAGCTGCAGAGATTTTTGCTGAATAACAATTTGAAAATAAGCACTCATTCCAGAAGGCAAAATTAAACTTCGGATGGCTCGATTTCGCTTACTTACCACTGAGAACGGATTAGGGTCGTAATGATTTTCTAAATCCTTAAGAATGCCAGCTTTTAATAAGAATTCATCCTGTCTTAACTTGGATAACAGCTTCAGATTCACATGCTCACCTTTTCGAATAAGTGAATCAAAATGGATGTGGGTAGTTATGTCCATTTCCCCTGGATTCAGTAACACATCATCAATCATCTGATGTTGATAATAGCCTCGTAAACTGCCCCTCGCCCTTTGTGGCTCCATCCATTCGACATTTAAATAGCCATAATCAGCGGTAACGACCAGTCCCTTAAGTAAAGTCTTTGAAATTTCCTTTAGCATATTCTCCATTATTAATGGAACTTCTAGCCGTTGGTTTTCATTTAGCTTCAGTTGATTGTCCTCTAAAAAAGCATAAATGGCTGCATTGGATAATGGGACCCTTTTCTCGAACAACCTTTCATTTTGACAGCCAATCATCACCTCAAATAGTTCCCCATTAACTTTTTCAATTACATGGACAGGAAGTGCATCAAAAAGTTCATTCGAAAAGACCATTCCTTCAAAGGCCTCTAGTTCATTAAGATTTTCTACTTGGATAATGGAAAAATCTTTGCTTAGGAGTTCCCTCTGTAATTTGCGATGGTAGGTGCTACTTTCCACAATAATATACTCGATTGGTGTTTGGATGGATTTGTTCCATTCCTCTAAAAAAGCCCTAGCAAAACGCCCATTACCAGCACCAATTTCACAGAACACAGGGTTGAATTCATTCCTCTCACATACCTGAGAAAACCATTTAGCAATCAACCTTCCATATATATCAGAAATGTTACTTGTCGTTATGAAGTCTCCGTTCCGTCCAATTTTCTGTTTGTCTTTCATATAATAGCCGAATTCAGGATGGTAAAGGGCAGTTGAAATATAATCGGCATAGGAAATTAAATTCATTGGTGCTGTTGAAATTAATTGTTGTAAATAGCTAATCATAAAGACTCCTTTTAGGTTAACACTATTGACATAGTGTTAAAGTTATTATATTGTAAGATTAGTAGCTTAACAATATCCCCTCCCGTTATATGAATAGAACATCCCCCAGAAAAACCCTTCTCCTTCGAGAAGGGTTTTTCTTTGTTCTCTCCACTTTCTAACTAAAAACCATTCAAAAAAGGGTTACTATCCATTTCTTCTATAATAGTTGTTACAGGTCCATGACCAGACAGAACATACGTGTCTTCAGGTAAACTTAGCAGCTTGTCATGTATGCTTTTTAACAGCTGTGCTTGATTGCCTCCTGGAAGGTCTGTACGGCCGATACTTCCTTGGAATAAAGCATCACCCGAAATAACAAATCCTTCTTTTTCAAAAAAATAAGAAACACTTCCCGGTGAATGGCCAGGAGTATGAAAAATGACGAACTCAAAATTACCAATCTTCAGTGGCCCCTCATCCTTAATGAGGTGATCAGCAGGAGCTACTTTAATTGATTCAACCTGAATAAAAAACTGTGAACCATTTAATGTGGGATCACCGAGCCATTTTTCTTCCTGTTTATGTAGATAAACAGGAATATTGAATGCTTGTCTCACTTCATCTACAGCCCCTATATGATCAAAATGTGCATGCGTTAAAAGGATCGCACTAGGTTTCAGTTTTCTTTGGTTCAGTAAATGGATTAGTTTCTTTCCTTCACCACCTGGGTCAAAGATTAAGCATGACTTATCTGAATTTTCAACAATAGTACAGTTTGTTTGTATACTTCCTAAAGAAAGTTGTTGCCATTTCATTTCCAGTTCCTCCAATCAATACAATATAATTATTTTACACTATTTAATAAAGAGAGAAAAATTGCAGCAAACACATTGCTGTTTTTGCTCTCGACAAATGAAAGAAAAAAATATAAAATAGGAAACGAATGTATATAATATTGTTACATAATTTTCTTTAAAGTGTTAGGCACATTGCCTCATTATACCAAAAAGGGGGGACTTTTCATGGGTTTAGTTATTATTTTCGCTATCGTAACCCTGCTTGCTGCATATGGTGGATATAGCGCGCTAAAGAATAAAAATTTCTTAGGTGCATTTTGGGGGATCGCTTCTTTTCTTGTTTTCGGATGGTTCACAGTAATGACAGTATTACAACACGGTTTTCCTACTGGAACTCATTAAAAAACACTTAATGCCTTTTAAGGCCTGAAAAAAGACTGTCCATTGACAGTCTTTTTTTTATTCCTCATTTAGGAGGCTTGTAACCCGGTCTACTTTATATTCCATTGTTCGCTTCACATCTCTCCGATCATCAATGCGAATCGTTGTAGCCACCCTCTGGATCCCTTCTGCAAATGGAACCTCGTGCATGGCTTGGATTACTTCAAATAGAACAGGAAGTTCCCCCTCAATAATAGTATTCATCGGTGTAAGTTGAAAGCGGATTTTTCCAGCACTCTCATACTTCTTTAAAACCTTTTGTACACTTGCTACATATTTACTGACACTTGGAGTTTCCGTACCCAATGGAATCACTGTCACATCTACAATGGCCATGGACAAGCACCTTCTTTACCTAGAATTTATAACAACGTGATTTTATCATATTGCTTGAAAAAACAAAAAGAATGACTCTCGTGTGTCATTCTTTTATCAATTCATAGATTTCTTTTGTTTTTAAATCAATTATTTTCTCAAATCGATTCCCGTATAACAGGGCATTACCTGAAGGAGAAAAAAGAATGGGTTCATTATCAAGGTGCTCCATAATTAGTTCGCTCTTTTTCCTCTTAATATTATAAGAAACGAGCTTAAATCCCTCTGTATAGGAGTCAACCTCACCCGAGCTGAGAGGCTCAAAGGTTATAAATTGACCTCTATTCTTTGAGTAATCATAGAAAGGCACTAACCAATCTGAAAATTTAGTTAGCTGTGGGATTGAAAATGTAAAGCTCTCTTTCAATTCTTTATCAAAAAATGTATAAACTGCCACGGTTGAATCGTCTTTCTTAACAGAAACAGTCATTAGCAGATCTGGAAAAGTCGAAAATTGTATTACTTCTGGTAAAACTGTTTTTTCTTTTCCTGTTTCTATACTTCTTATAATAAGTGGAGCAAATAAGGAGGGAGTATTTTCATCCCAATTTAAATAAGCAACGTTCTTTTCGTCAATCCACTTAATAAAAGGCTGTGGTAAGGACAGCTCTACTGTTTTTAATTTACTCGTATCTAATAACGATAACTGAAACTTCCAATCCTCATCAAATTTTGTGACAAGAATTTGTGATTCATTAAATAAATTCCACTCAAAGTCTAATTCATAGGACGCAAATGACTGTTTCATTTGTTCACTACCATTTTTATCTATTATGGTCACCACCCCCTCGTATGAAGAAGGGGAGGAATGAATTAATATATTCTTCTTAGAAGGGCTTATTTTTACAGTAACGATAGGGTACTCACTTTTATAAATTAACTTGCTTTTCCCAGATAAAAGGTTATATCTATATACGCTTGATGTTTGCTCCAGATTCGTAATATAAAGAACCTCCGTGTCAGAAAGCCATCCACCAAGCATGAAAAACTCGCCTTCTGGTATCGAGATTGGTAATTTCCAATCAGCTTCCTCATAAGGAGTCGTTTCTTTTTGCGTCTCTTTTTTTACATTCGTTTTTTGTTTTGGTTGCTGTTTATCAGCACAGGCAGTTAATAGAAGGGTCAAGAAAATTAATAGTAACACGAAGAATGGATACTTGTTATTAATCAGATGGTTCAATTTAATTCTACTGCCCCCTCCCTTTATGCTTCTCTTATGTTAGTACGTTTTTTTCAGAAAAATGTTTCAGGTTTTCTACCTTATAAGACAAAATAGGAAAAAAGCCGTATACCCGGCTTTTTAAACGTATTGTCTTATTGATGATAATTTATTTTAATCAGTATGGAGAGATAAAACAAGTATATCGTGTCTATAAAAATGAAAAAGACAGAGCAGCTTTAAAAATTGCCTCTGATGGCTTTAGTATTTTTTGAAATTGCGATAGGGGAAGAGGATTGATCCCCTTTCCTAACTCCATAGTAAAACCTGGGCGTTTAAACTCTTGGATAAACCAATCCTTATACCCTGCATGACTATTAACATAACGTATGGCTTGGTATCCGCTTACTCTCTCAAACTCTTTGGCCAATTCTTCTGATACTGAAGGCTCAAGACCTTCATACCCCCAGTAAAATTCCTCTCCTTGTGTGTGGAAGGCAATTATATAATCAAAGGAGCTATTTTTTGCTAAATTCGCCATCGCAATCGCTTCAGGTTCAGTTAATGGTGAATGGCCTGGGAAATCCCTTGGAGCTGGGGATTTTGGTGTCTTATTTCTTTTACAAACGTCCCAATTAGCAGGAAACTGATTATTGAGGTCAATCCCTCTAATATTGGCCTTCCAATGAACGAATTCATCGCTTCCCTCATTCATTTGAATTACTTCCTCCCTCAACTCCCTAGGAGGCCCATTTAATACGAGGTCTACTCCATCAGGGTTGACCATAGGTACAATAGATAACTCTATTTCTTCATATGAATGAAAAGTCTTTTCTCCTCTTATCATAGATCCATTAGTTAAAGAGAGAAGATAATTATTGACTAAGCTCATTAAAACCATAGTTGTAATCCATTCATTAGCATGGAACGAGGCATTCATATGTATTTTCTTTTTACCCCGTCCTATTCTAATTTCATGAATTGAATTTCCAAGAACACTCTTACCTATTATATTAACTGAAATAAAAGGATAAGCCTTCTTAAGGGAATGAATTGTTTTTACAAGGCTGAGATAAGTACAAGCAGATTTCACTGTAGTAAATGGAGTAGTAATCCTCTCTGGTACATATATGGTCTCACCCATTTTTACACGTTCTGACTCCATACTTGGATTTAGGATGAGCAGTGCATCTACATGTAGATCGACAGCCGCTGCAATGTCCAATAAGGTATCCCCATCCTGTATTACATAGGGGATTAATATATATCCTGGTATTTTAACTTTTTCTCGCAATTTCAGGTTATTTGGACTTATATTAGGGTTGGAATCTTCAATGAGGCTGATCGGCACCTTAAACAAGCGACTAAAAAAGGATAATGTCTCTCCGGAGCGTATAGTTATTTCCATTCTTCCCCCTCCTCCCATCATAAATAAATATGTTGGATGACTGTAAGAAATGAATGTATAATAAGAAAAAGCCTGCATGATTGCAGGCTTTTCAAATGATTGTTTACTATTGGTTTAATTTATTCTTTATAAGCCATGCTGCCCCAAGGACTCCAGCATCATTTCCTAATGTTGCTAAAGACAAGGTTGTGGATTCTCTGACAGCCGAGAAAGCATATTTAACAAAGTATTCTTTTACCTTATTTAATAGAATGCTCCCAGCTTTTGAAACTCCACCGCCAAGGACAATCATACCTGGATTTAACGTATTGGCAATATTAGCGGCAACAAAGCCTAAGTGAAAGGACACCACATCCAAAACTTCAAGAGCTAATACATCCCCATTTTTGGCTGTATCGAACACATCTTTAGCTGTTATTTTTCCATTATTAATTAAAATATTCCTTAGTTCAGCCTTTGATTCGCTCTTATTTAACTCTTCCATCGCCAAGCGAACAATACCTGTAGCTGATGCGACTGTTTCAAGACACCCAGTCTTGCCACAATTACATGGTGCACCATCAAAAGGGATAGCAGTAATATGGCCAATTTCTCCAGCTGCACCGTTCACACCCTGAACGATGTTACCATTAGCAATAACGCCACCGCCAACACCTGTACCTAACGTAATGCAAACAAGGTCCTTAGCTCCATTTCCAGCACCCTTCCACATCTCACCCAAGGCTGCACAATTGGCATCATTTTCAATTGTAGCTGGAAGCATGGTAGCTGTTTCGAGACTTGCTTTTAATGGATAATTATCTCTCCAGCCTAAATTCACCACGTTTAAAATGATTCCATTCTCGTAGTCTACAGGCCCAGGCGCACCCATTCCAATTCCTATTAATTTGTCCTTCATCTCACCTAATTCCATTAATTTTTCATCAATGGCTTTTGAAATATTGAATGTAATATTTTGACCTTCATTCGTGTTATCTGTAGGTACTTCCCATTTTTCAACGATTTCTCCATCCATCGTGATAAAGGCAATTTTAGTAGTGGTTCCCCCTAAATCAACGCCTGCAATCCATTTCTCTGACAATGTATATTCACCTATCTTTGTTATTTTGATTTTTCTTTCTCTACTTGAATTTCGTGTCTTAAAATTAACAATGCCGTTTGGAACTCTCTTGTTTCTACTAACTGCGACTGATACAATTCCTTTAATTCCGACTCCATTAATTCAAGGTCTGCGACTCTATCTCCGACATAAATAATCGTTCCAAATTGCTTTAAGAATTGCTGAATTTCATAAATCGTTTTCATCATGATCCCCTTAATTTTAATATGGAGAGAATAATTAGTTTCACAACAAAAAGTATAACCTAAGCAAAATTCCACCTCAAGGCAATAATTTATTTATTCTATAAAAATCCTTCTTTATTAATACATGTCCAATTTATTGGCATTTCCATGATTATGTTGCCATATAACTGTAACAGGACAAACAAAGTGTTATTTTAACCACGGAAGGAAAAAAAAATGTGAAAAAAATTTATGTAATGGTTGGAATTTTAATCCTCGGTATCACTGCTTACGTTTACTTCCAAGTAAAAACACCTGTGGCAGAAGAAAGTATTACTTATTTCCCAATTGCTCCTAATGTTAACTTTACATCTGCCAAGACCTCTTTATCTCTAATTGAACCAAGTTCCCTGCTTTGGACGATAGATTCCACTCTTGATCGAAAAGCGTATTTAAGGCAGGATGCAGGGTTTTTATACTCCAATGGAAGGCTAATCGGTGAACTTGGCGATTGGAAACAAACTACCTCAAAGCTCTTACAAGAGAAGCGCATCCCTATTAAGGATTCTTCTCTTTTTCAAGCAATTACTTTTCACCAAGGAGAACTCCATGAAAATGACGGCTCAATATATAGTTCACAAGCATTATCAGATGATTATTTATACGTCATTCCCCAGGAAAACACTAATCGATCCTTCCACAGTCCTAAAACAAAAGAACAAACGAAGTGGAAACAAAATC
The DNA here is from genome assembly GCF_030915525.1 of Neobacillus sp. PS2-9. Lineage (NCBI taxonomy): Bacteria > Bacillati > Bacillota > Bacilli > Caryophanales > Bacillaceae > Neobacillus > Neobacillus sp. PS2-9. The sequence continues at coordinate 1,666,070 of NZ_CP133269.1, read as the reverse complement.
TAGATGAACAAACAGAAAGAATGCTGCAATACAGCTGGAATAAAGGGATTAGGCACTATACTATTCATTTAAATGACTATCAAGCATTCCCATTCACTCTATTTAATGAAAGTGCAAAGTCTGGTTTATCAGGATTTTCAAAAGCAGTTTCTGATCGAATTGTTGGTCAATTATGGGAAGGCCTTTATAAAAATTACTTCCTTGGCATAAAAAAAGCCGATGGCACCATTATATCTCCGATCGGCAGTGCCCTCCCGCTTATTTTACTAGCAAAAAATAAATCACATATATTAGTTTTAACTGAGACAGTAAATGGTGAGCCTATTCTCCTTCGCCAGATGATTGAATAAGTTGATCAATTTCCCGAACTAAGGCCATATATTCCTTTTTATCCGGACTTAGTTTGGCTGCTCTTTCGGCATATTTTTTTCCTTGTATTAGGTCGTTTTCTTCTAAGTAAATAAGTGCCAGATTATAGTTGGCTTCTGGAAAGCCAGGTTCCAATTTTAAAGCCTTATGCAAATGTGTTCTTGCCTCTGTTAGCATGTTTTGCTTAATCTCCGTAAAGGATAACAGAAAGTAAATTTGAGCCGAAGGGTTCTCTGACCTCTCCTCGACACCCTTAAGAACCTCATATGCCTGCTTATAATTCTCATGGTTTATATATTCTTGAGCTAATATGAGATTTGAATTATCATCTTTTGATTTTAATGTATCACTAAAACCGAAATATAAAGAAATCGCAACCGCCAAAATGGATAGTATTAAAAAAAATACTTGTAATAGTGGTCTTTTTTTCTTTGGAAAATGCATTATTCCTGATGCCAAAAATCCTCCAATTAGTCCACCTAAATGTCCAGCATTATCTATTCCACTTTGTGAAAAACCAAATGCAATATTTACTAAAAAGATAGCGATCACGTAAGTGCCAAGTGTCCTTGCAAATAATTTCGGGTAGATGACACCGAAGTAAAGTAAGGCTCCAAAGCACCCCGCAATTGCTCCACTTGCTCCTACTGAAACGTTATCAACAAAAATAAAGCTAGCAATGAACCCTGTTATTCCCGAAAACAAGTAGATAAATACAAAACGGACACTACCGTACATTCTTTCAACTGCCGTACCTATGAAATATAAGGACAGAGTATTCATAGCTAAATGGGTAAATCCACTATGAAGAAACACTGGTGTAAGAAAACGCCACCATTCACCATCTTGAATGTATGGATTAAACTTAGCTCCATACTTAATCAAATTCTGGTTATTCGTACTTCCACCATGTGTCTCTAACCAGAAAAAAACGGCAATTTGAATGATCATAAATACATAGGTAAAAAACGGTTTACCACTCGTAAATACAGCTCTTTCAGAGTTCGCTTTTTTTATTGCATATTCTAAAGCGGAATTCTGTAAATGGGTAACATCCTGTTCCGAGTATTCATCGTTAATTGAAAAAGTAATATCCTTTCCATACCGCTCTGAAAGAAATCGCAAACCTTCATCATAATTCTTGCTGGTTAACAAAACCGAGTTCACAATCGTTTTCTTTCCTTCTGGATAAACAAATGGCTTAGCCAGTCGATACTCATATTCATCAACAGGTGGAAATTGACTGACATATATATTTAATAAATTTAGTTCCCCACGACGGACCTGTCTACGGACTCTCTCCCCATTAGATGTGCAAAACTCAATATCTTTTTGTATGGAGTTGCTCCAGTCAATGTCTCGACGAAGCAAACGAACAATTGGAGCCCCCTTACTTTCAAGTTTTTCTAACCAAAGCTCTTTTTGATTATCAAATAATTGAATAATTCTATAGCCCTGCTCAGATATGAAAAAATATGCCAACCTCCAAAAAACATAGTCCTCTCTATAATTCAACTTCCCCCCTACTTTCTATATAAGAATAAGTCGCAGTTAGAGACATTTTAATTCATTTTTTCCTCATTACTTTCATTATAAACGAATAAACCAAGTCACCATAATTAAACAAACAAAAAAAACCATCTGTGGCTTTTCACCGTTCAGATGGTCCTCCAAATACCGATTGCATCATTTTATTTTTTACACCAGGAAAGCTCATGATGGAACCAACAGCTAACCTACGCATCCAACCGGAACCAAGTAGAATATTGATTAATCGATATCTATATCGATAGGCAAAATATCCAATTGAGCCAATCATCAAAATGGATGTTAACATACGTGACATTCTCATCCCTCCTGTTGTTATTTTGTGATAATGGTTTGCATATTATCCAAAAATCATAAAATAAAGACTGACCTTTTGCAGTCAGCCTCTCATTGTCTTACTATATATTCTTAAATACAGGTTCCATTGTATTCTTTAGAACATTAACTGAGTTTGTAAACTTTTCTTTTTCATCCTCACTTAAATCGAGCTCAACGACTTCTCTTATCCCGTTTCGATTCACAACGGCAGGAACCCCAATATAAATATCATTTTGTCCATATTCTCCATCGAGGTATGCGGATACTGTAAGAACAGAGTTTTCGTTTCGTAAGATTGCCTTGGTCAATCGAACTAAGCCCATGGCAATTCCATAATACGTGGCACCCTTTCTTTCGATGATATGATAGGCCGCATCACGAACATTTAGGAAGAGTTGATTTAAATCATCTTGAATGAATCCGGCTTTATTTTTTGTCCATTCAGAAATAGAAGTACCAGCTATATCAGCATGGCTCCAAACAGGAAGTTCAGTATCACCATGTTCACCAATAATATAGGCGTGAACATTTCGGGTATCTACATCGAAGTAGTCGCCCAGTAAGAATCGGAATCTTGCTGTATCAAGGATTGTCCCTGAGCCAATGACGCGTTCTTTTGGAAGTCCTGAGAATTTCCAGACCGCATAGGTTAGAATATCAACTGGGTTTGTAGCAACTACAAATATTCCATCAAAACCACTCGCCATAATTTGTTCAACAATGCCTTTAAATATTTTAGTGTTCTTTTCAACTAAGTCAAGTCGTGTTTCTCCTGGTTTTTGGTTGGCCCCTGCTGTAATGACAACAAGATCTGCGTCCCCACAATCCTTGTAATCTCCATACCAAATTTTTGTACGAGATGGAGCGAATGGAAGTCCATGATTTAAGTCCATTGCATCTCCTTCTGCTTTTTCTTTATTTAAGTCAATTAAGACAAGTTCCTCAGTTATACCTTGATTTAATAATGCAAATGCATAGCTAGAACCAACAAATCCTGTACCAATTAATGCTACTCTATTCACTCGATTTAACATGGCTCATTCCTCCAATAGGTAGTTTAAGGTGGGTTCATCAAATCTCATTTATATCTTACCTACAATTAGATTGTACACTATTTCACAATCTTTCATTACTATAAAATCTTCATGAAACCGTTATCTATTAGTCAATTTTGTTACAAGTGGTTTTTTGTTTATTAACTTGTTAATTGAATGACTAAAATTGCTAAAATTGCAGAAAGGACGCCTGAAAGAAAATTTACCATATCATTATCTACTAATGGAAAACCCTTTATTCTAGTTGTTACTATTTGACAATGTTCTTTTTTCTCAGTTTCTATCCCACATTTTTTACAAACATATACCTGCTGGTAAAAAGCCCCTATAATCGTATCAATAACATTACCTATATATCCAAATAAAAAAATGAGAACAGCTAATCTAAAACTTATCGTAAAAAGCCAATAACTAAAGATAGAAATAAGAAGCGAGCCAGCTAGTGCTGCTGTGCTGCCTAACATACTTATTGCACCTGAGGTCCCCTTCTCAATCCGCTTAAATGTACGTATGTATATAGGGTGCTTACGGCTAAGGCTACCAATTTCAGAAGCCCATGTATCTGAATTTGCACTTGCGAGACAAACAACAAATCCTATTAACCAAATAAAATCAGGATGATAGTAATGAACAATACTAAAAAATCCAGCTGCTCCTCCATTAGCAAACACTTGCCGCCAATCCCTTGTTGCACCTTTTGCCAATTTTTCTTCAATACTATTCTTTGCGGAGCTCTTATATTTAGACCATAGGCTTGAAGAAGCAAAGAAGACACCAAGAAGGACCAATCCGTTTATTCCAAAACCCAAATATACAGCAAGCCCAGTTATTATAGCTGCAAGGGCACCTGATACGGTCAACGATTTAAGTGAATAGCCTGCTAGTCCTGTCAATAGAATACCCATAAAAACCATTAAAACTTCGATCATTTTGTATAAATAACCTCAACATTTGTAATAATTTTTGATACAGGTAAATCATACGTTTCAACTTGGAATTGCTCAACTATTTGATCTTTAAAGGCAAGTGAGAGTGTTTTCCCTGAATAAGCGGTTAAATACCGATCATAATATCCACCGCCGAATCCTACACGAAATCCTGTCTTCGTATATGCAAGGCCTGGTACAATTAAAAGATCGATATCATCTGCTTCGACCTTAGCAGTTTGGTCTTCAATTGGTTCATATAGACCATAAAACACGGACTCAAGCTGGGAAAATTCCTTTAACGTTCGAAATACTAATTTCTTTTCCTTTGGGTTACACTTTGGTACTACCACTTGTTTACCTTGTTCCCATGCTTTACGAATAATTTGATATGTATCAACTTCAGGACGCTTTGATATGGTGATTCCAATGACATTTGCTTGTTTCCAGTCATGATCATCAAACAACCGAGTTGCTATTTTATAGGAGTAATCTTCATAGAGAGGTCTTGTCAGTTCTGAGAGAGAATCTTTTATTATTTTGCGTAGTGAATGTTTATCATTCATTGGATTGAAACCTCCATACATAACTTTTGGACAACAAAAAAAGCAGCAGGAAGCCCTACTGCTTATTTTGTTTCACGGTGTGCTGTTGTACGCTTTTCTCTTGGGCAATATTTCTTAAGCTCAAGGCGGTCTGGGTTGTTACGTTTATTTTTTGTTGAAATATAGTTACGGTCTCCACACTCAGTGCAAGCTAACGTAATATTTACACGCATGTCAATTTCCCTCCAAACGATTAAGCTAGTTCGTTCATACGACTTTTCTATAATATCATTTTTCAAAAGGAAATGCTAGTGTATATTTTTTATTAGAGCATCTTCCATTGCAATTAATTCATTTTTGTTCGATCCATTAATACTCCAAGTCATCATTTTGCCTGTTTCATGTGGTTTAATTGCCATTTTTAAAGCAAACACACTTGCTGCAGGACCATTAGCCAATGGCTGGTATTTCAAAGTCCCGGTTGAAAGTGAGCTCCAAATTTGGTCTGTATAGACATTCCAAAGAGGCATAGCCGTATATTCTGTTAATCCTATCCTTTGGTAATGAGCATTAACTAAATAAACCTGTTTATTAGTATGATGAAAAATGCGATTATCTAAGGGAGAAACAAAGGTTAAATTATCTTTTCCAACATTTGAAAAATGGTGCATTGCTAGCACTTTAATCGCTTTCTCCTGATTGCCGTGATTACTTACGTAAATACTGGACATTCGAATTTTAGAATGTACTTGTTCCTGTTTTACTCTGATAGTCATCTCTTCATCATAAATGACCTTTTCCGTACAGTCCTGTAGCCAATAGTACTTCCCATTTACCCATAGACCCGGAATAAATAGTAATGATTCAGATGACTGTTGATGGTCGGAAGTCTGTTCAATATTGTGTTTTTCAATTAAATTCATCATCGCTTACACCTTATTTACGAATTATTTGTTTTCCCTGTCCTTCTTCCTCACTCTTGTTAATGCGCTCACTTAACAATAAATCTTCCATTACTCTACTTGTTTCTGAGGCAATTCGTTTCCAACCATACAAGCTCTTTACAATTTGCCGTCCCATTTCTCCAATTTCTTGAGCTTTCTTAGGGTTATTATGTAAAAAGTTAATTTGCTCCAGTAAGCTTCGTGCATCTCCTGGTACCATCAATAACCCTGTTTGGAGGTGCTTAACTATTCCTTTCATGCCTCCGGTATTGGAAACAATCGTTGGTTTACCGAATGTCATTGTTTCCAATGCAACAATACCAAAAGGTTCGTATAAACTTGGTATCACCGCCAACTCACTTTCTTGAATCAAGACATTCCTTTGTTCATCTGTAATGAAGCCAATAAAATGGACATGACTCTCTAACTGCCGGGTTGAAATATGCTGACGATATGTCTCAAGCATTGGCCCCTTTCCAGCAATAATAAATCGATAATCTAATCCTTCATCTTTGGCAATTGCGGCTGCCTCAATAATGGTTTCAAAACCCTTTTCCTTTACAATTCTCCCTAAGGAAAATATATATTTTTCGTTCTTTAGTTCCGGAAAAATCTCATTAAAGGCTTGTTTTGGTTCCACTAACTCAATCCCATTTGGAATAACCGCTAGATTCACAGATGTTTCTTTAAAAATAGAAAGGAGTTCATCCTTCATGTATTCACTGCAAACAATAATTTGATCAGATTCAGAAATTAGCTGTTGTTCCTTCTCATGTATAAATTGCTGCATTTCATTGTAAATCCCATTATTTCTACCATGCTCAGTCGCGTGAATGGTAGTTAATAATGGGACACCAAGTGTATCCTTTAAAACAATAGCAGCTGCCCCAACAAGCCAATCATGTGCATGAAGTAAATCAAATGTAATCTCTTCTGATAATCTTTCAGCCTTGAAGGCCATAGCCAAATTTAAGCCGCCTATCCAGGAAAAAAAATGCTCATCACGATTATTAATGGGTTGAACTCGGTGTACATGCACACCACTCATGTTTTCAAACTCAGGAAGTTGGTCCGTTCCAGCAGTTAATACATGGACTTCATGACCAAGTCCGGCCAATTCAGCGGATAAACCAGCTACATGCCTCGAAAGTCCGCCAACAATATTCGGTGGATACTCCCAGCACAACATTAAGATTTTTAATTGCCAATTATTTGCGGGCTTATTAGCCTCATCTTGTTGAGAAAATGTCTTATTCATTTTTCTCCTCCAAGTTGTTTGTTGTTTCAACATAATAGCTATACGTACTTACATGTTCCGTCCACTTTGGCGGTTTCTCTTCATATTCTTGAACCTTCAAGAAAAGGTCAGAATTCCCTTCATACCCAATCGCTATCTGGGAATGAGGGGTTTGAATGCAATTAGACCGAAGAAGAGGGAAAAAGTTTTGATTTGAAAAATAAATTCCTAATTCTGCAACAAAATTCCTATTGGGTATTAGGCCTTTTATTATCCAATGTCCACTTTGATAAGAAACGGGTATTTCATAAAAATGGTGTGCATTTTTTCCATTAAACGTAATATCTGTTACGTCATACACACGGATAACCGTTACGAGCTCCTCAAACCTCTTCTTGAAAAATAGTTCAATTATTTTCTTCGGTAATTCGGAAACTTCCCAGAAAAGAATAATTTTTCGAGGGGAAACAAGTTTTGCCTTCAATTCACCCTTAAGAGGAATTTGATCAGGTGCAATTTGGCTATTAGCGGACTTCTTACCAGTGGTTTTTTGGACATTTGAATTTATTTCATCCGAGTGATCTATCCATTTATTCCATCTATATTGAACTTTACCAACCGTCGTATTAAGTACTGAAGCAATTCTTCGAAACGATAGCCCGTCCCCTCGTAATTTAATTATTTCCTCAATCATGTTTTGTCCTCCATTTCTGCAAACAATCATTATATGCATATAAATCCATATTATTCTTATTATTTATTATTTATTATTTAATGTTATCATCAGATTAATAGGCACACAATAAACGCAATTTGTCGTATCTTGCTTCCTTTTCGACAAAACTCTACTTTATGAATAGGCTATATTAAACTTGCCTGTTGATTTCCGCTCCAGGCGCTTCGCTTTCCGTGGGTGTTTCGGCGAGCCTCCTCGGCGAAAAGCGCCTGCGGGGTCTCCCCTGAACCATACTCCCACAGGAGTCTTCGCGCCTTCCACTCCAATCAACAGGGTGTAAAAAATCAACATTGTTCTTTAATACAGATTGTGAATAAAAAAAAGACGAAGCACTCATTCTCTGCTTCATCTTTAATTCATATTATATTTTGTTAGGCGTTCAAATCAATTCGTTTTCCCGTTACTAAATAGATTACATTCTCCGCAATGTTTGTGGAATGATCAGCTATTCTTTCAATAAATCTACACACGAATGCTAATTGGATGATTTGGTTTGTAGAATTAGGATTTTTTGGAATGTAACCTAAAAGCTCCTGAATCAGGCTTCCAAACATTTTATCTACTTGATCATCTCTTTCAGCACAACTTTTAGCAAGAGTAATATCCTCTGAATAAAATGCTTTGATAGAATCAGATACCATATCTAAAGCCATTTCCATCATATTTGGAATATCAACCATTTCTTTTATATGTTTTTCATTTCCGATATGAACCGCAGATTTAGCAATGTTCACAGCCATGTCCGCCATCCGCTCCACCTCGGATGATACTTTTAAGGCTACATTGATTTGTCTTAGATCTGTTGCTACAGGTGATTCTCTAGCAATTAATAATAAAGCCTTATCATTGATTTCATGCTCTAAATCATCAATTTCATTATCGCCATCAATTACAAGCTTAGCCTTTTCCATATCTTGGTTAATTAGGGCAATCATCGCTTCCTTAATGGCAAACTCAGCTTTATTAGCCATTTGTAATAGCAATTCTTTCAACTGCTTTAAATTATTATCAAAATTCGACCTTGTACTCAATTTAGTCACCTCATCATCCGAATCTTCCTGTAATATAGCCTTCCGTTCGTGAATCTTTTGGATTTGAAAAAATAGCAGAAGTGGAATCTAATTCGATTAATTCCCCCATTAAAAAGAAAGCTGTTTTATCTGATACCCGTGCAGCTTGCTGCATGTTATGGGTAACAATAACAATGGTATATTTTTCTTTCAACTCTAAAATTAATTCCTCAATTTTCAAAGTAGAGATGGGATCGAGGGCAGAAGTCGGCTCATCCATTAACAAAACCTCAGGTTTAGTCGCGAGCGCCCTTGCTATACATAACCTTTGCTGTTGCCCACCTGAAAGTCCTAAAGCAGGTGCATGTAAACGATCCTTAACTTCATCCCATAGTGCCACGTCCATTAACGATTTTGTGACAAGTTCGTCCAAATGAACCTTTTTCTTAATTCCATGAATTCTTGGACCATAGGCAATATTATCATAAATCGATTGTGGGAATGGATTACCCTTTTGAAAGACCATGCCAACATGCCTACGCAGTTCAACAAGGTCCATTTTCGCATCTAATATATTTTGACCATCATAATTAATTTCACCGGTCATTTTTACATTTGGGACCATATTGATCATCAAATTTAGGGTTTTAATAAATGTTGATTTCCCACAACCAGATGGACCGATAATAGCTGTTACTTCTTTTTTATTAATAGGAAAATTGATATTCTTTAAGGCAAGATGCTCTCCATACCATAAGTTAAGATCTTTCACATTAAAAACTTCTCTAGTCAATGTTGGGATTGCCACACCGATTCCTCCTTATCCAAACCTACCAGAAATATATTCTTCGGTCTTTTTAACAGATGGATTAGTAAAGATTGTTTCCGTGTTGTCATATTCAACCAAATCGCCGTTTAAAAAGAAGGCAGTTTTGTCTGAAATACGAGATGCTTGCTGCATATTATGGGTGACAATAATAATTGAATAATCCTTCTTTAAATCAACAATCAAATCTTCAACTTTAGCATTTGATATCGGGTCTAGAGCAGAAGACGGTTCATCCAGAAGCATAATAGTCGGTTTCATCGCAATTGTTCTTGCGATACAAAGACGTTGCTGCTGTCCTCCAGAAAGCGAGAGTGCCGATTTATGGAGCCGATCCTTTACTTCGTCCCATAGCGCTGCTTTGTGAAGACTTTCCTCCACAATTTCATCTAGGACTTTTTTATTTTTTATCCCAGCAAACTTAAGGGCATGGGTAATATTTTCGTATATCGATTTAGGAAAGGGATTTGGCTTTTGAAAAACCATCCCAATTTCCTTACGTAAAGCTACAACATTGATGTCATCAGACAAAATATTGACATCTTCATAAAGGATTTCACCTTCTGCCCTTGCTCCCGGAATTAAGTCATTCATCCGATTAATACTTCTCAGGAAAGTTGATTTACCACATCCTGAAGGACCAATAAGCGCTGTTACGCCATTTTTTTCAATGTCCATTGATATTCCATTAACTGCACGCTTTTCCCCGTAGAATATCTGCAAATGATTGACCTTCAAAATATGTTCCTTTACCATATGGCTGTTTGACTGAACAGCTTGTTTTGTTGAGTTCTTTTCCTTAAAAGCTGTAACCATCATGTATCCCGCCCTTTATTTAGTTGCTGTGATTTTCTTGTGAATCAAACTACCAATCCACCGGGCTAATAAATTAAATATTAGTACGGATATAACTAGAACTGCAGCAGATCCATTTGAAACTTCCTCAACGTCTGGAATTAACCCTTGAGTATTAACTGACCAAATGTGAACAGCCAGTGTTTCCGCAGGACGGAAAATATTTAATGGCGATTGCGCTGAAAATGGATTCCAATTCGCATAATCTAATCTTGGTGTAGAAAGGCCTGCCGTAAATAACAACGCCGCTGCTTCACCAAACACACGACCCGAAGCAAGAATGGCTCCAGTTAAAATAGACGGGAAAGCACTTGGTAATAAAACTGTTTTAATTGTATACCAATGAGTAATTCCTAGGGCAAGGCTCGCTTCTTTTAAATCGCGAGGAACTGATCGAAGAGCATCCTCACTAACCCTAACTATTACAGGTAAATTAAAAACAGTAAGTGCCAACGCACCACCCAGGATGGTATAGCCCCAGCCTGTAACATTTACAAACATTAATAAACCAAACATCCCGATGACGATAGATGGCAGTGATGCCAACACCTCAATACATGAACGAATAATGTCAGTAATTTTCCCTGGTTTTGCATATTCAGCCATATAAATACCACCGCCCACTCCAAGTGGAACAGCAATTAACATGGTAATAAACAAGATATAAAAAGAATTAAAAAGTTGATCACGTATACCTCCGCCCGCACGTACGTTGCTAGATGGAGTTGTTAAGAAATCTATTGAAATATGCTTAAGACCATTAACCAAAATATAATAAAATAGACCGACTAATATAGAAACGATAATAATAGCAATTGCAATAAAGACTCCCGTTGCAATACGATCCGCAGTTTTGCTGTTCATTACATTTTCCTCCTAGAAGAGAGATAGCGAATAAGGAGAATAAACGCAAAAGACATGATTAATAAAATCAATCCCATTGACCAAAGAGTATTATTTTCAACACTTCCATAGGTTGTATGTCCCATATTGAGTGTAATAATCGTTGTTAAAGTTGCTGATGCATCTAATATGCTTGATGGTAAGTCTCTTACGTTACCAATAACCATTTGAACAGCTAGTGCTTCCCCAAAGGCTCTGGCCATACCTAGCACGATTGCCGTTAAAAGAGTGGGTAATGCTGCTGGTAGTAATACTTTACGAATAGTCTGCCAACGTGTGGCACCTAACGCATAGGAACCTTCACGAAGATTTTTTGGTATAGAACTCATTGCGTCTGTCGCAATGGTCGTTACGGTTGGCAAAATCATAATTGAAAGCACAATCGTTCCAGATAATAAACTAAAGCCGAGTCCGCCCACATTTTCCCTTATAAAAGGAACTAACACGGTAAGTCCGATGAATCCATAAACAACGGAGGGAATTCCCACCAATAACTCAATGACTGGCTGTAAAATTTTCCTTCCCCAAGAGGGTGCAATTTCGGTCATAAAAATAGCACCGCCAATGCCTAATGGTGCAGCAACTAGCGCCGAAAGGAAAGTAACGGCAAAGGAGCCGAAGATAAATGGTAAGGCGCCATACCCCGGATTTGCTTTATTTGTAGGGTTCCAATTCGAACTGGTGATAAACTCAATCACACTGACACCATTTTTAATAAAAGATTGTAGCCCTTTTGTGCCTAAGAAAATGGTGATTGAAATGGTTGCTGAGATCATAATTACAGCACATAGTATGACAATAACCTTGCCTCGCAGTTCCCCAGACATTAAACTCTTTTTTGATTTTAACAATCTCTCACTTGCAGGAATTGTTTTTTCCATATAAATCCAAACACCCCTATGAATACGTCATAAGAGGGTAAATGCATCCTGCATTTACCCTTTACTTTTAAAAGTTTTACTGCTTATAGGTTTTTCTGATTTCCTTCTGCATCACGTTCAACCTTCATTTTTGTAACAGGAAGGTATCCTTGTTCTTTTAACAGATTGTTTTGAATATCATCTGACATTAAATAGTCAAGGAACGCTTTTGCAAGGCCATCAGGCTCACCTTTCGTATATGAGTGTTCATATGCCCAGATTGGGAATTTACCAGATTGAACGTTCTCATCAGTAGGTTTTACTCCGTCAATTGAAAGTGGTGTAACTTTATCATCAGTGAAATATGAGAATGCAAGATATCCAACTGCTCCATCTGTTTCATTGATAATTTTCTTAACTGTGTTTGATGAATCTTCAGTGATTCCTTCAGCTGGTGTTGCACCATCTAAACCAAATTTATTGAATACTGCACGAGTACCAGATGAATCAGGACGGTTTACTAAAACGATTTTTTGATCCTTACCGCCAACTTCTTTCCAGTTCGTCACTTTTCCAGTAAAGACTTTAATTAAATCTTCTTTTGAAATATCTTTAATACCTGCATTAGGGTTAACAGCAGCAGTGATTCCAACTACAGCTACTTTATGATCAACAAGCTGGTCAGCAGGAATACCTTCTTTTTCTTCAGCAAAAACGTCAGAGTTACCAATTTGCACAGAACCTTCAGCTACTTGTGATAAACCTGTACCAGATCCACCAGCATTTACTTGAATATCTACATTTGGATTGTCTGCCATAAATTCTTCTGCTGCAGCTGCAACTAATGGCTGCATCGCAGATGAACCAGAAATGACTAATGAGCCAGAAAGTTCTTTATTTCCACCATCAGCTGTTCCATCTTTTTTATCAGTATCAGCTCCGCCTCCACAAGCAGCCATCATTACCATTACTGCTGCTAGAATCGAAAATAAGCTTAATTTTTTCAGGCTTTTCATTTCTTAATTCCCCCTAAGAATTTTCGTATTAATGTTTGTCTTCCTTACATGTTTAAGAATAAACCTTCACTGTAAACCGTGTTTTAATTAATTGTAAAGGTTTTGTAAATCTATGTAGAGCTTTTGTAAATTCACTATCTAATTAAGTCCCCTTCTATACAGATACTTTGTTATGTAATGTTATCATGCTCAAATCATTGTCATGTTATAAAAAAAACTGCCTCCAAATGTGGAGACAGTTCAAGATTTGATTATTGACCAGATTGCTGGTTGTTTTGATTTGTGTTAGTAGTATTTTCAGTCTGTTGTTGTTCTGTAGTTGCTGATTCTCCCGTACTATTACGATTCTTTTTTAAGTCAAAGTATGCATCCATTACTTTTCGGCCAATTAAGTTATTCACACTCGGCCCACTATTTCCTTGGTATGCCCATGGTACCATAACAGCCAAAGCTACTTCAGGATTGTCTGAAGGTGCAAAGCTAACAAGACTTAAGTTCATGACTGGTGTACCATATTTAGATTTATCAGACCCGTAATAAAAGGCCTGTGCCGTTCCTGTTTTACCAGCTGGGTGGTACGGAGCACTTTTAAAGTAACTAGTAGCTGTACCATCGCCCACCTGCATAACCATGCGGAAACCTTCTTGTACTCGTTTGATCCATTGTTCTTTCATATCCACACGATTTAATACTTTAGGTTGCATTTCTTCAATAATAGGACCTAATTCATTATTCTCCATTATTGGCTCGCGAATTTCCTTAACGATATGTGGCTGCACACGATAACCACCGTTAGCAATTGTAGAAACATACTGTGCAAGCTGAATCGGTGTATAGGTATCATATTGACCAATGGCAAAGTCAAGAAGCAAACCTGGTTTCTTTTCTGAACCCGGAAAACCGCTCGCTTCGTTTGGCAGGTCAATCCCAGTCCGGGTACCAAGTCCAAATTGACTAAAGCTCTGTCTCATTGTATTAAATGTCTTTTCTGTATCTAATATTAATGGTCCGTTAGGGACATAACGTCCATGGGCCATCGCAATAACTGTTTTCCACATATAAACGTTAGAAGAGACTTGAAGTGCTCTTAAGTCATTGATTCTTCCAAATGTTTTCCAGGATTTTTTCACCTGTGTACCTTTAATAACTAAAGGTTCATCCAGTTGAGTGTCTCCAGGACTTATTGCTCCCGTTTTATAACCCGTTAGGATGGTTGCTCCTTTAACAGCAGAACCGACGTTATAGGAGGATGTAATATTTCCTCCAGCAAAGTCTTTCATTACGGTCTTACCCTCTTTGTTCTTACCAATCTGCTTTCCGGCCAATGACAAAATTTCTCCTGTTTTAGGATTCATGACTACTACAAAAGCACGATCCAATAGTGCAGTATTTGGCTTTTTCTTGGCATCCCACATCTCATCTTCAATAATTTTTTCTACCTGCTTCTGTAAATCCATATCAATGGTTAAAACAAGGTCTTTTCCCCTTTTCCCTTCAGAAACAACTTCAGTAGAAAGAACTTTCCCAGACTTATCTGTCACATTTTTCACTTTAGCTTTTTGACCATGAAGGACATCCTCATACTTTAATTCAATATAACTTTGTCCCACACGGTCATTTCTGCTATAGTCTCGGGCAAGATATTTACTTACCTGTTCTTTTGGTATTCCTGCCTCAGATGATGAAACATTCCCTAAAATGGACCCTAATGTATCACCAAACGGATAGGTTCGGTCCCAATCAGTGGTTGTGTCCACACCTGGAAGATTTTCTAAGTTTTCACTAACAATCGCAAATTCTTCAGGTTTTACATCTTTATTTTTTACGATTTGTGGTGTTAGTGCATATCCGCTATTGAATTTCCTATAAATCGCTAGGACTCTCATTGCCTTTTGATCATTTTCTAGCTCCATAAGATCATCATTTTCAATTCTATCAATTTGCATTTGATAGATTTCTTTGTCAGTTAATTTTTTTTGCTTATATTTATCCCATTCTTTTTTAGAGATTAAGGCCTTTGCCTTTTCAGGATACTTCATAATCCAAAAGTCTTTTTTATCTCTTACAGGTATTTTTTTTGTGTCCATCTCAATAAATTTCGCCAATTTCTCTGCTGTTTTCAACATTTCTTCTTGCGTAGTACTTTGATTCTTTGTATAAGTAATGGCATTTAAAGGTTTATTATCAACTATGGCTTTCCCATTTCGATCATACATTTTTCCTCTTGGGACAGGGTTATTTACGGTGATATCCTCTGTTCGTTCAATTTCCCGTTTAAAATCATCACCAAAAACAATTTGTAATTCACCCAAGCGAAGGATGAGAATGGAAAACAGCGCAAAAACCACAAAAAATAACATATTTAAACGGAACGGTACATGCGTCTTCTTTTTTTTCTTTTTATTCAAGGTTCTTACACACTTCCTTTTTTTCAAGGCTTAACACAACATCCTCTATTTTATAAGAAAATGAGCTTTTTTTCTATGAATAACCCTTACCAATTTTGCGTATTTCGACATTTTTTATTAAATTCTCTTTGAAATGGAAAATGAGGCTGATTTGTCAGCCTCATTACGCTACGGGTAATTGAACCCTTTTTATAAATAAATAAATCAAAGAATGACCTGCACCTAATATTAACAATAATATAGGAATACTTTGATCCTCATTAAACCATGTGACTGCGGCAATAAAGGCAAGGATAGAAACGATTCGTCCTAAGTTTAGAAAGATTTCTCTTACAACGATATACTCAATTCTCATTTCTGCAGCTTTCCACCCGTTTCCTATCACATCATAGGTAGTTGACATATACGGGACAAGCAAGAGTGGATAGGCCAGAGCAATCATAGCAGCATAAATTAACAGTTTTACGAAATTTACATCCCAGACAATGATTAAGACGGCCGCATATAGTATTAGACCACCAATAAGAATGGCTTTTTTGCGATTGTTCTTTTTGATTAAGCGGGATGCAAGGTAATAAGCAACAAAGGAAATGCCCGAGTTAATCAAACCAAATGTACCTAGAGCCATTTCACTTCCAGTTGAGATATAAACAAACACGGAGATAACAAATAAAAACGTCCCTTCTCTTAGTCCCTGAAAAAAATGGGCATTGGTAACGAGACGCCAATTTTCATTTAGTTTTCTTTCCTCTAATATACGTCTAAAACAATATCTCCCTGCAGCAGGTCTCGGCTTTAAAGAAAAGCTGATAAACACAGCAAGTGCAAATAATGCTAAGGACAATCCAAATACAAAGGTATATCCGGTGAATTTTTCAAATCTAGTGATGATGAATCCAGCAGCTAATGGACCTATCATTCCCCCTGCTGAGCTAAGAATTCCTAAAAATCCGTTAAAAAAATCTCTAGTTTCTGGTTCTGTAATTTCAAAGGTTAAAACATTGTAGGCTAGCCAATAAAAACCATACCCTATACCCAGGAGACTGCCCAAAAGTAATAAAAAGGAGGAAGCCTTTGTTCCAGTAATTAATACCATTAGATAAAAGATAGCCAAGAAAATCACACCGATTCTAAGTACAATAACCCTATCGATTTTCTTTGCCCACCGTCCTGCTAAGATAAACGTCAACAGTTGTAAAACGACAATTGAAAGATTATAAAGTGCTAGATCAAAATAACTTCCTGTTTGTTTCCATAGGTATATATTCACAAATGTATTGGAAAGAGCAACACTTAATGAATATAACCCTCCAATAACTAACAAAAGTGTTAGATCTTTTGTTAATTCTACATCACCTAAAATTTTTGATTTTTTCACCATTAAAACTCCCCTTTATCTAAAGGGTAGTCTTTAACAAGAGAGTGGTTTCTATTCAAATTTTTCGGGTATCGGAACAAACAAAAAGACAGCTGCTTATAAAAACAGCTGTCTTTTTGTTTTTATTTGGAATTATTTTGCTTCGTTGTAACGTTTAGCAACTTCATCCCAGTTTACAACGTTCCAGAACGCACCAATATAGTCTGGGCGTTTGTTTTGATATTTTAGGTAGTAAGCATGCTCCCAAACATCTAAGCCAAGAATAGGAGTTTTACCTTCCATTAATGGAGAATCTTGATTTGGAGTGCTTGTTAATTCTAATTCACCGTTTGACACTGATAGCCATGCCCAGCCAGAACCGAAACGAGTAGTTGCAGCCTTTGCAAACTCTTCTTTGAAGCTTTCTATGCTTCCAAATTTGCTGTTAATTGCATCTGCTAATTCACCAGTTGGTGCACCGCCACCATTTGGTGAAAGGATTTGCCAGAATAAAGAGTGGTTTGCATGTCCACCGCCATTGTTACGTACAGCTGTACGTACTGCTTCTGGAACAGCATCTAAGTTTGCAATTACTTCTTCAACAGATTTAGAAAGTAATTCTTCGTTGCCTTGTAATGCTGCGTTAAGATTTGTTACGTATGTGTTGTGGTGTCTTGTGTGATGAATATTCATTGTTTCCTTATCAATGTGTGGTTCAAGAGCATCTTCTGCATAAGGTAATTGTGGTAATTCAAAAGCCATGTTAAATTCCTCCTATGTATTCATATTATTTTTGGGCTAAAGTCAATCAAAAAATCCAACGATTTTTCGAATTTTCTTAAGCTTTGTAGCTTAAGAGTACCAAAATTAGTAAAGCGTTTCAAATAAAATGCTTAGGCTAACATATTTACAATCCCCATTTCAACGATTTTTATTCATAACTAATAATATTTCGAAAAAGTGTCATGATTCTACTTCCTTTTTTCTGTTAAGCTGTAATATATAGGGAGTGATAATGATGGAAAGCAATATGGTTTCTATATATAATTTAATGATTCAGTTTTTCCAGACAAAAGAACCGATTCAAAAAATTAAGTCTGGTTCGGTCCTTTTTCAAGAAAAAGATTCAGTAGAGTATGTTTACTTATTACTTAAAGGAAGTATTGCACTTGGTAGAGTCCATTTAAAAGGAAAAGAGTTTATTTTAAAAGTCTTGAATAACCAAGAGTTAATTGTTGAGTATCAGTTGTTTAAAGCAAATCCCCATTATCAATTTTATGCGAAAACTTTAACTGATTGTGAAATGATGCTCGTCAAACGGGAGCATTTTGAAGAATTTATCTTAACAGACCCTGAAGCAATGAATGCGCTCGTTTACTGGTTAAGCACTGGTTATCTTAAAGCACAGATGAAATGCCAGGACTTAATTATGAATGGAAAAAAAGGAGGCCTGTATTCCATTTTGATCCGCTTGTGCAATTCATATGGTGTGAAGACAGATGATGGCATCCTTATTGACCTTCCGCTAACACATCAGGAACTAGCTAACTTAACCTTTGGAACACGAGAGGTAATTCAACGTTCTTTGAAGGAGCTTCGAGAAAAGGATATCATTTCATATGATAATCAAAAGATCACTGTTAAAAAGATAAACTGCTTAAAGGAAGAAGTAGATTGCCAAAATTGTTCCTTCGAAATTTGTGGTTTAAATTAAAAAGCCACCGAGGTGGCTTTTTAATTTAAAACAACTACTAGGAAATATCCGATCATTATTGCTTGAATGATGGTTTTTGTCACTACACTGCTTATAAAGCCTATTACAGAACCAAAGCCAATTTTTATGCTATCCGTAAAGTTTCTTTTATTGAAGATTAACTCTGCTGCTATTGCACCAATAAAAGGGCCAATTAAGATACCCAACACGGGAATAATAAATGGTCCAAAAATAAGACCAATTGTACTTCCCCAAATACCGGCTTTGGAGCCCCCATATTTCTTAATGCCAATCATATTTGCAATATAATCAGCCACAAACAATAAAATGACAAACAATCCTTGAATTACCCAAAATAACCAATGAAAGGGTTCGAAACTAAAAAACACGCCATACAATAGGAAACCGGCTACCAAAAATATGACGCTAGGAATGATAGGGTATATCAATCCTACGAAAGCTACAATAAATAAAATGGCTATTAAAGACCAATACACTATTTCCATCTTTTCATTCCTTTCTATGATTATTTTTACGAATGAGAATCAAAAAGGTTTCATAAGGCATTCTTGTATATAAGGCCTACAAAAGATACAATAGAATGGAATCTGTATAAAGGTGGTCACTATGAATATTTTTAAACAATTTATTAAAAGTATCTACTCTCCAAAAGATATTGCCTTATTTCGTTTCCAAGGTATCGGAAAAACTATTCTTTATGTGTTCTTTCTAACATTGATTTCCGTTCTACCTGCCATTATTTATTTTAGTACAGCCTTAACCACTGGAATAGATACCGCTGAGAAGATTCTCACGAATGAATCGCCTGATTTTTCAATAAAGAATGGACAACTATCAGCAAAAACCGATGTACCTGTCATAATTAATCGTGAGAACTTTACGATTATCATCGATCCAACTGGCACTATGACTGAAACCGATGTGGAGAACGAAGGAAATGCATTTGCCTTGTTAAAGGATGAATTCGTCCTTACTGCAGCAGGACGGACTGATACATCACCCTATTCCATGTTTGAAGGTTTAACTAAGGATGAAATGCTTAAATTTATCGATACAATTGCTGGAGTAAAGGGTGTAATTATACCTGTGGTTTCGCTGCTTATTTACCTCTTCTCTAGTGCCGCCAGCTTTATTGAAGTGTCCATCTTAGCATTAATAGGTCTTGTATTAAAGAACCTATTAGGAAGAAAGCTAAATTATCGCCAATTATGGAGAATGGCTGCATATAGTGAAACGTTGCCTACGCTATTTTTTACAATTATGGCAGCTATTAAAACCACTGTACCTAACAGTGCGCTAATCAATTGGTTTGTTGTGATTATCGTTCTATACTTAGCCATAAAGGAAATTCCAAGACCAAAAACGATTAAAAGAGATGCACCATAATTGGTGCATTTTTTTTATCTAGTTCTTTTTATAGTTGGACAAGCATAGGTATGTACAAACTTTCCATTTTGGAGGCTTGTCCGATGAAAAAACTTTTTGGTTTGTTATTATCTGTTTTAATCATATATGTTATTTATTTTGATTTAACTGTTGGCACACTACCCACTTCAGCTCCTCAACATGTCGATGCACAGGTGGAGAACACCACTAAAGTAAACAATAATAAACCTAATACAGATATCCCTGCATTTGAAGCAAAAGTAAAACCTGGCGATACTGTTATTTCAATCGTTGAAAACGAGTTAGATAAATCTCTTCCTGTTTCTATAACCGAGCTTATTGAAGATTTTAAGAAGCTCAATCCAGGAAAGTCTCCTGAGAAAATTCAGATTGGCTCAACCTACGTTTTTCCTGATTACTCAAAAAAATGAGGATAATCGCTTCTTCTTGTCAAAAATAGTGGTAGACTGATAAAATAAAGTCGAATTGATTTTAGAACCCATATTCGAATTCCAATTTAAAGGAGCGAATTCCACGTGAGTGAAATTATACATCGCACAAAAACCCGGCCGGTTAAAGTTGGTAATTTAACAATTGGCGGGAATAATGAATTAATTATTCAAAGTATGACTACAACTAAGACTCATGATGTTGAAGCAACAGTTGCTGAGATTAAACGTCTTGAGGAAGCAGGTTGTCAAATTGTTCGTGTGGCATGTCCAGACGAACGAGCAGCAAATGCTATTTCAGAAATCAAAAAACGAATTAATATTCCCCTTGTGGTAGATATTCATTTTGATTATAAATTAGCTCTTAAAGCTATTGAAGGCGGAGCAGACAAAATCAGAATTAATCCTGGAAACATCGGTAAGCGTGAAAAAGTGGAAGCTGTGGTTAAAGCAGCAAAAGAACGCGGTATTCCTATTCGCATTGGGGTAAACGCAGGTTCTCTTGAAAAGAAGATCCTTGAAAAATACGGATACCCTACTGCAGATGGAATGGTCGAGAGTGCTCTTCACCATATCAAAATTCTCGAGGATTTAGATTTCCATGACATTATTGTTTCCATGAAAGCATCAGATGTTAATCTGGCGATTGAAGCTTATGAAAAAGCTGCACGGGCATTTGACTATCCATTACATTTAGGAATTACAGAATCCGGAACACTATTTTCTGGAACTGTAAAGAGTGCGGCAGGGTTAGGTGCTATCATTAGTAAAGGAATCGGTAACACCCTTCGTATTTCTTTAAGTGCAGACCCGGTTGAAGAAGTGAAAGTAGCAAGAGAACTATTGAAAGTTTTCGGACTTTCTTCTAATGCAGCCACATTAATTTCTTGTCCAACTTGTGGTCGAATCGAAATTGACCTAATCAGTATTGCAAATGAAGTCGAAGAATATATCCAAAATATCAAAGCGCCAATTAAGGTTTCAGTTTTAGGCTGTGCTGTCAATGGTCCTGGTGAAGCTCGAGAAGCTGATATCGGAATTGCAGGTGCCCGCGGTGAAGGTTTGCTTTTTAGAAAAGGTGAAATCGTTCGTAAAGTTCCAGAGGCTCAAATGGTCGAAGAATTGAAAAAAGAAATTGATCAAGTTGCGGAAGAATATTTTCGCAAAAAAGCTGAAGAAGAGAAAGTGAAGTAATAAAAAGTAAGAAACCCGGTATCTGCTACCGGGTTTCTTTTTGCTCCTAGGCTGCGTTCATGTTAAAAGAACGGAAGAATAAACATACCAAGAATGATTGAGATGGCACCAATACCTATTGCCCAGGCACCAAGCCCCTCAGCACCTCTTCTTCTAGCAACAAACCCTAACACAATACCGGCAGCACCAAAAAGAATTGGCATAACAAACAGGGACAAAATAGAAAGAGCAATTGCAAGGGTACCTATTCCGGTCCCTCCCTCTGCTCTTTCCCTATCCCCTGTACGCACATCTCTTCGAACTACAGGTACTGGGGCTGCTATTTCGGCAGCAGTTTCTTCTCTGTATCCATGAGAATGGATTGGAACTGATGCTCCAATTTCAGGAACAGGATCGTCTTTTTTCAATGAGTAGCGAGTTTTTATAGGCTCGGCAACTTCAGTTGCTACTTCTTCCCTAAACTCTGATGGAGAATTGGGGATATCCTCGCCTATAATTGAACTTCGAAGGGCTTCCTGAACTCTTGTGTCTCTTTCGTCTGCCATCCTAATCCCTCACTTTCAGTAATAGGAGCATTTATTATTGTTAGCTTCCTTCAAATTTTTAATATGTTAATGTTTAACTGCATTAGTTTTTTATTTCATTTACCGAAAAAATTTACTTATAAATAAATACTTTATTGTTAAGCTGTCTTTGGTAAAATAAAGATAGTCTATTGCAATTTGAAGGTGAGCCTAATGAGAAGAAGATTTGGAATTGATATCGATGGAACGGTAACTTGCCCTAAATCGATACTGCCTTTTATCAACAAAGCTTTTGGAATGGAAATTATGTACGAAGACGTGAATCAATATGACTTGACGCCATTTGTTAATGTATCAGAGAAAGAATTTGCACAATGGTTTGCCAAGAATGAACCACTTATATATAAGGAATCTCCGCTTGCAACAGGTGCAAAAAAAGTCCTTAACAAGTGGAAACATAAACATGAACTGTTCTTTATTAGTGCTAGGGGCTCCCATTTACTAGAAGTCACTGAGAATTGGTTTTTTGACCAAGGATTAATCTTTGACCATATTGAATTAATTGGTTCCCACGATAAAGTGGAAACAGTAAAAAAGCATAAAGTGGAAATCTTTTTCGAGGATAAACATGATAATGCGATCATGATTCATGAAGAATGTAAGATTCCGGTTATATTATTTGATACCCCGTACAATCAAGACCCTATTCCAAATGGAGTTATACGGGTTAATAACTGGTTAGAGGCTAATGATTGGGTTGACGAATGGTTAAAACAACAAGGGGTCAAACCTCAAACAGCCAGCTTCCATTTATAGGATAATAAAAAACAGCTTGTGCTCCCACAAGCTGTTTTTTTCTCTAATTCAAACATTCCGGACAGCGGCCATATATCTCAAATTTATGTCCTGAGACATCGTAGCCTTTCAAATTTTCACTTAGACCATTCATAGGACAAGTTTCAATTTTCTTGGTTTTACCACAGTCTAAACAGATAAAATGGTGATGATGGTGGCTACTCGAACAAGTAAAACGGAAATGTTTTTCCCCAGATAACTCTGTCATTTCTAAAATCCCCATATTGACAAATAAGGATAGGTTGCGATATATCGTATCAAAGCTTAGACCTGGATAATCATCCTTTAACTGATCGAGGACATCCTTAGCGGTTAAATATTTATCGCTGTCGGCAAACAATTGAAGCATGTCTTCTCTTTTTCCTGTTTGCTTAAATCCATTTTCCTTTAGGTATTGGATTGCTTCGTTAACGTTCATTTAGCACCACCTCCTAATGCACCAGTTAATTTTTTGTAAAAAATAGAACATACAAGAATAAGAACGGCAAGCATAACAATGGTCCCACCTGGAGCCAAATCTACATAGTAGGCAATAAAAAGACCGCCCAATACTGCTAATTCACCAAAAAGAACGGATAAGAAAATGGTTTGTTTAAATCCCTTTGCGATCCGAATACTGGCAGCAACTGGCAACGTCATTAAAGAGGATACCAGTAGAATTCCAACAATTCTCATAGAAGCTGCAATAACCAAAGCAACCATAACAATAAAGATGAAATGAATACTTTTAGCAGCAATCCCAGATGCTTTCGCATGCTCTTCATCAAAAGACAGCAAAAACAACTCTTTATACAAGGAAATAATAACTAGAATAACCAAAATACTTATGATAAGAATAACCCATAGGTCTGTACGACTTACAGCAGAAACACTACCGAACAAATAACTAAACAAGTCTGTATTAAATCCATTCGCAAGTGAAATAAAGATAACGCCTAGTCCAATCCCGCTTGATAAGATAATGGGAATGGCAAGCTCCTGATAATGTTTATAAACCCCTCTTAGTTTTTCAATAAATAAAGATCCGCCTACTGAAAAAACCATACCTAAATATAGAGGATTTAAACCTGCCATGATGGCAAATTTCTTTTCAATAAGAAGGCTGGCTGCAATACCGGCAAGTGTTACATGACTAAGTGCGTCAGCAATTAAAGATAATCTTCTCACAACGATAAAAACACCGAGCAATGGAGCTAGTATCCCGATCATGATTCCGGTTAAGAAGGCATTTTGTAAAAATTCATAATGAAAAATTCCTTGAATCATTTTCTGGCGCCTCCGTGTTCATGGTGATGAGCGAGTAAATGAACGTCATGGCCATAAAACTCAGACATCCCTTCCCCTCTCAACTCTTCAAATTCTTTTGTTTCACCGTGAAAATGTAAATGTTTATTTAAGCAAGCAACATGGGTGACCTTATCGGAAATAGTGCCAATATCGTGTGTAACCAACAGCAATGTAATCGCACGATTTTGGTTTAAATCACCGAGCATTTGATAGAAGGAATTTACGTTTTCAGCATCCACTCCTACCGTTGGTTCGTCAAGAATCAGCAATTTGGGTTCACTGACTAGCGCTCGAGCAATAAACACTCTTTGCTGCTGACCACCAGAGAGTTCTCCAATATTTCTGTTACTAAATTCTCTCATGCCAACTGCTTCTAAAGCCTCAAATACCTTCATCGAATGTTCCTTTTTAAAGAACGTAAACAAACCGAGCTTTTTTGTTAACCCGCTTGCCACTACTTCAAATACGGTAGCAGGGAAACCTGTGTTAAATGAATTAGCCTTTTGTGACACATACCCGATCTTCTGCCAATCTTTAAATTTAGAGATTTCCTGACCAAATAAAGTGATGTCGCCTTTCTGGGGTTTTAATAGCCCTAATATCAATTTTAACAATGTTGATTTTCCTGACCCATTTGGACCCACAATAGCTAAAAATGAACCGTCAGGAATGGACATGTTTATGTCCTCTAAGACTGTATCCTTTTCATATCGATAAAATAAATGTTGAATATCAATTATTGATTGCATGTTTGCACTCTCACTTTTTAATTATAGGCTCTGTTAAACTTGCCTGTTGATTTCCGCTCCAGGCACGAGCGGTTCGTGGGCGTTTCGGCGAGCCTCCTCGGCGCTTGCGCCTGCGGGGTCTCTCCTGAACCGTACTCCCACAGGAGTCTTCGCGCCTTCCACTCCAATCAACAGGGTATAAAAATCAACAATGTTCATTAACACAGCTTAATTATAAGAATCATTCCGATTTAACTTAATGTAGTATACAATACGATATTCCGATTGTAAAGCATACAGCAACTAGGCAGGTGCACTCCACTTTTTAAATCCTTTGTCACACTCCCGTTTGTTTTTCATACATTAGCATGGAGGAGTGATGAGGGTGAAAATATTTGAAAACATCATTAATCATAAGATCAACACGATTACTGCTGAAGAGTTAGTCAAATATGCCAATCAATTTAATATTAAAGTAAACCAGCAACAGGCTAGGAAGATTGCAGAATACTTACGTGGTAAAAACATAAATATTTTTGATGATACACAAAGAAGTAAATTAGTAAAAGAAATTGCAAAAGCAGCTGGTCCGGAAACAGCGCGCGAAGTCAATAAATTATTAATGCAATTTTCAAAGCAGTAATAAATGTTACATTGAAAAAAGCTGTGCAGATTGCACAGCTTTTCCTTATGATTGCATGATTATATCTAACAGATTTTCATTAAATGTCTGATTGCGTAGCATCTCTATTTCCTGTTTATACGGTGCCTTTTTATTGTTCTTATCTTCTCCAACAAAAGGAGTTTCAAGAATCTTAGGAACATCCATCAATTGTGGATGGTGAACGATATAATTCAGAGCCTTAAAGCCAATATGACCAAAGCCAATATTTTCATGGCGGTCCTTCCTCATACCAACTGCATTTTTACTATCATTGATATGAAGTACCTTTAGCTTCTCCAGGCCAACAATTTTATCAAATTCATTTAAGACACCATCAAAGTCTTCCACAATGTTATAGCCGGCATCATGCGTATGGCATGTATCGAAACAGACGGATAATTTATCACTATAATTAACCCCATCCATAATCATTGCAATTTCTTCAAAAGATTTACCACACTCAGATCCTTTTCCAGCCATGGTCTCTAAAGCAATTTGCAGTTGTTCCTTACCCGTCAAAACCTCATTTAATCCTTCAATAATTTTCTTAATTCCTGCCTCTGTGCCTGCACTCACATGGGCACCAGGATGAAGGACAATTTGCTTTGCACCAAGCGCTTCTGTTCTATCTATTTCACTGCGGAGGAACCTTACACCTAACTCAAATGTGTCAGGATTTGTGGTATTCCCAATATTAATGATATAAGGAGCATGGACTATAATTTCTGAGATTCCATTCTCCTCCATATGCTTTCTTCCTTCTTCGATGTTCAGGTCTTCAATTTTCTTTCTTCTGGTATTTTGTGGAGCACCTGTATAGATCATAAACGTATTTGCACCATAAGATACTGCTTCTTTACTAGCTGCAAGCAACATATCTTTTCCGCTCATCGACACGTGTGACCCAATTTTTAACATCTTATTCCTCTCCATTCAATCTCTTATTTCTTTTTCTGGTTCAATTTCCGCTGACGTTTCTTTATTTTGTCCATTTCCCATTGCATTTTCTTTTTATAACCTGGCTTTACTTTTTGTGGCTTCTTCACTAGGGTTTTAGCTGTTTTAGCTGCTTCATCTTCTTTTCTAACTCTTGTCTTTCTCTTATTTCGTTCATCTATTTCAACAAAACCATCTTTTTTAAGATCCACATGTTTAAATTGAATACCCATTTTTTCTATCTTGTTTAACGCATCTTCATCGGAATTCTCATAAATGGTAAGGGCAATCCCTGTATTGCCTGCTCTCGCGGTTCTTCCTACCCTATGGATATAAAAATCCAAATCTGTTGGAAGTTCATAGTTTATAACATGGCTGACACCTTCAATATCGATACCCCTTGAGGCGAGGTCAGTTGCCACGATATATTGGAACTCCAAATCCTGAATTTGCTTCATCATTTTTTTACGTTCCCGTGGGTTTAAGTTCCCATGAACACGGCCAACCTTTAACCCTTTTTCATTTAAGTAATACGCTACCTCTTCAGCCATTTTTTTAGTATTCGTAAAAACAATCGCTAAATAGGGATTGTAAGCCAGTAGGACATCATGAACAAGCTGCTTCTTACTGCGATGTCTGGTTGGTAAAAGAACATGTTCTAAATTTTCAGCAGCTTTATTTTTTGCATCAATATGAACCGTTTTTGGATTTTCCATATACTTTTTTAAAAAAGGTTTTAGTTTTTCAGGTATGGTCGCAGAAAAGACAAGCATTTGCAAGTTCTCCGGCATCTTTCCAGCTACCTGATCCACATCTTCAATAAATCCCATATCTAGAATCATGTCTGCTTCATCAACAACAAAGATTTCTGATGTATGAATGAAAAGAGCTTGTTCAACCATTAAATCCTTTATTCGTCCTGGAGTACCCACAACGATTTGAGGCTGTACCTTTAATTTTTCAATAGTCCGCTGTTTGTCAGTCCCACCAATATAGCATCTTGTCATGATTTGACTATCTGGACTGCAGTTTTCTGTTACTTTTAAGATTTGATGATAAATTTGTGAGGCTAATTCTCTTGTCGGTGCAGTAATAACTGCTTGTACCTCTTGACGCTTTGGATCAATTTTTTCAAGGATAGGTAATACATAGGCAAATGTTTTACCTGTTCCTGTTTGGGATTGGCCAATCGCACTTTCTCCCTTAAGCACTAATGGAATCATCCGTTCCTGAATTTCCGTTGGACTTAAAAAACCAAACTTATTCAGTGAATCTATAATAAAAGGTTGAAACTTAAAACGATCAAATTTATTTACTTTCATGTAAGGGCTCCTTATTCTAAAAATATCCAATGGTTTAATGTAGTTTTTCTTTACCAGCATGTACCTACACTTTTCACTCCATCATGTTATTATATTAAAGTTTCTCTTAAATCACCAGCTAACTATCTATATATTTCTCATCTTTTACATTTTATCCGATTTTTAAAATGAAATTTAGTTAATAACTTGTGTAGAATACCTAAACAAAATTAGGGTAAATGCATATTTTAAAGCATGAGGGAACGAAAGGAGGTCGTGGTATGCAACCAAGACCAAGAGTACCTATGCAAGGCGGTATGGGCGGCCCAGGTATGTTTGGAGGCAGAAATCCGATGATGGGGGCTGGGAACAATCCTTTTGCCGGAAGAAGCCCAATGATGGGACCTAGTATAAACCCCTTTGGAGGAGGAAACCAAATGATGAGGTCAACTGCCAATCCATTTGGGGGAAGAAATCCGATGATGGGATCGATGGGAAGACAAATGAACGGTGGCGGCGGGCTACTCTCAAAAATTTTGGGTAGAGGAAACCAAGCTGGCGGTGCAGGTGGACTTATGGGTGCACAAGGAGCTGGAAGGGCTGCATCAGGCGGTGCAGGTGGATTACTCCAGTCCTTAAGTAACCCAGGCGGATTAAACTCTATTCTCAATAATACCCAACAAGTATTAAGAACAGCACAATCTATAGGCCCTGTCATTCAACAATATGGTCCAATGGTCAAGAATCTCCCGGCCATGTGGAAGCTCTATAAAGGATTTAAAAATGCATCAAAGAGTACGGAAGAAACAACGGATGGGAAAAGTAATCAATCAGTAGCCGTTATGGATGAAGAGTCTTCAACGAACGAGCAAACTGAAAACCGCCGTACAGGAAAACAATCTAGTCAAAAGAAGCAACAAAAGCCCGCTAAGAGTAGCGGACAACAACCAAGAGGAAATTCCATTCCGAGAATGTACATCTAACATGTGAATGCTGGAAACAGCATTCTTTTTATTTCTCGCTATTCCAAAAGGAAAAATGTATCTTTGTATTCTATCTATTAGTTTTATATAATATATACATAGTCTATTAAACAATGTCTTTTAGGAGGACTTCATATATGCAAATCATAAAGATATCTCCACGCGGATACTGTTATGGTGTGGTCGACGCTATGGTCATCGCCAGAAACGCCGCATTAGATAAATCTTTGCCACGTCCAATCTACATTTTAGGAATGATTGTTCATAATAAACATGTTACAGATGCTTTCGAGGAAGAAGGAATCATCACACTAGATGGAAAAAACAGAAAAGATATTCTTGATAAGGTAGAATCAGGGACAGTTATTTTTACTGCCCACGGGATTTCTCCAGAAGTGCGTGAACTTGCTAAAAAGAAAGGCCTTGTAACCATTGATGCAACATGTCCTGACGTGACAAGAACACATGACCTCATCGAAGAAAAGACCCAACAAGGTTACCACGTCATATACATTGGGAAAAAAGGGCATCCAGAACCTGAAGGAGCTGTAGGTGTTGCTCCTGGCATGGTTCATCTGGTGGAAACCCCGAGTGATGTTGAGGCATTAACCATTGATTGTGAGAAGCTTCTCGTAACGAACCAAACGACTATGAGTCAATGGGATGTTTCGGATACGATGAAAAGGGTTCAACAAAAATATCCTCATGTTGAGGTTTATAATGAAATTTGCCATGCAACCCAAATACGCCAAGAGGCAGTTGCCGATCAGGCCACTGAAGCTGACGTTACTATTGTTGTAGGAGATCCAAAAAGTAATAATTCTAATCGCCTTGCACAGGTTTCAGAAGAAATTGCTGGTACAAGGGCGTATCGTATTGCAGATATTACTGAGTTAGAAATTGATTGGATTAAGGATGCTAAGACGGTTGCTGTTACATCCGGAGCCTCCACACCTACTCCTATTACAAAGGAAGTCATAACGTTCTTAGAACAATTTGATCCGAACAATGAAGCCACTTGGGAACGGAGAAAAAAAGTTCAACTAAGTAGAATATTACCTAAGGTTAAAAAGGCCGAAAACGAGTAAAAGAAAAGAACCGCGTCTAACGTTAGACGCGGTTCTTTTCTTTTTGTCTCTGTTTAACTTGCCTGTTGATTTCCGCTCCAGGCACGAGCGGTTCGTGGGTGTTTCGGCGAGCCTCCTCGGCGCTTGCGCCTGCGGGGTCTCCCCTGAACCATACTCCCACAGGAGTCTTCGTGCCTTCCGCTCCAATCAACAGGGTGTATAAATCAACACTGTTCTTTAACACAGCCTTCTTTTTAAATGAATTGGAAAGGATCCGTATTTACTTCAGAAGGGAATATCTCTACTTCATATCCTTCTTCTCTACACATCTTTTGCAAGGCTGCTGTCAATCCTTTTTTCATGACCTTTTCAACATTATGCCCAGGATCAATCATATTAAGGCCTTGCATCATGGCATCATGTGCAGTGTGATAATAAATATCTCCTGTTACATATACATCGACTCCTTTGTATTTGGCATTCATGAAATATTTATTTCCATCGCCACCCAAAACAGCAACCTTTCTAACCTTAGAAGATAGATCGCCTACTACTCTTACTCGTTCCACATCAAGTGCGGTCTTTACTTTTTCTGCAAACTCTCCAAGAGTCATTTCACTCACTTTTCCTATCCTACCTAGACCAAGCACTTCCCCTTTATTTTCAGTAGGATATATATCGTAAGCTACTTCTTCATAAGGATGTGCTTTAACCATCGCAGTTATAGCTTTTTTTAGAAGCGGTTCTGGAACTATGGTCTCAATCCGAATCTCATCTACCACTTCTAACTGACCAGGCTGTCCCACAAAGGGATTTGTATTCTCACCAGGCAGAAACCGCCCGGTGCCATTTGTAGAGAAGGTACAATGACTGTAATTCCCTATAAAACCTGCTCCGGCTTTGCCAAGTACGTTTCTAATTTCTTCTGCATGGCTTGCAGGTACAAAAACCACTAATTTTTTTAACTTCGTGTCAAAGGTAGGGACTAGTACTTCTGGTTCCTGTAATTCTAATGCAGCTGCCAAGAGGTCGTTTACTCCTCCCTTTGCAACGTCAAGATTGGTGTGTGCCGCATAGACTGCAATGTCGTGTTTTAATAGCTTTTCAACCATTCTACCTTGTGTTGTATCCGTTAGTACATTTTTTAGTGGGCGAAAAATAATTGGATGGTGTGCAATGATCAGTTGTACATTTTTTTCTATAGCTTCATCTATTACATCTTCCAGCACATCCAGAGCAATCATCACCCGATCAACCTTTTTATTTAACCTTCCAACTTGCAGGCCAATTTTATCGCCTTCCATGGCTAAGGATTTCGGTGAAAACTGTTCAAAAAGCTGAATAATCTCATGCCCGTTAGGATTCTTCAAGTTTCAATACCTCCTCAACTAGCCTTATCTTGTTCAATAACTCTTGCTTTTTTTCTACTGTTTCAGCCGTTTCGCCTGCACTCTCTAACTGATCTACTATTCGCTTCCAATTTTTTATTTCCATGGTCCATTTTTTTTGAAAGGCTGGTTCTTGATTTTGACTTAGAAATGGCCCTAATAAAAGACCACTTTCTAACTGATTTTGATAAGGTTTAGAGGTATCTCCTTTTTCAGCAACAAGGACTTCGTAAATTTTCTCGTCCTCTTCCATAATTTCTTCCGCAACAAGTTCCCAATTATTTTCTAAGAACCATTTTCGAATAGAAATTGCACTAATATTTGGTTGCAATACTAACCTTTTGACAGATTCGAGCTTTTCTTTCCCATTTTCTAATATACTTGTGATTAAAGAGCCACCCATTCCTGCAATAGTAATACAATCCACTTCTCCAGGCTGAATGACTTCTAAACCATCACCCATTCGTACAGAAATAATAGAAGATAAACCTTCCGATTGAACATTTCTTTCGGCCGATTGGTATGGTCCTGCAGCAACCTCTCCTGCAATAGCAAAAGAAATTCCGGTACTTTTGGCTAAGTAACAGGGTAAATATGCATGATCAGAGCCAATATCTGCAATCCTAGATCCAGCAGGTACATATTTAGCCACTGTAGCTAATCGGATTGATAATTTATCAGTATTCAAAAAATCACCACTTTACAAATTATAATATTTTTTTAAATCGCTTTTCTCATTATAAAAAAAAGTCCTTCACTTATGCAAAGGACTTCTTTAAAAACGTTAAATTATTTGATTGTTTTTAACCAATCTGCCATTGCTCCAGCTTTATCTGGTGAAACTAGACCAGCTGGCATGTTACCTCTACCTTTTGTTACGATCTCTTCTAATTGTTCCTTAGAATACTTGCTACCAACACCTTTTAGCGTAGGACCAACTACCCCTTGGTACTGATCACCGTGACAAGCAACACATGTTTGCTTATAGATGTCTTCTGGTTTAGATGCAGCTACTTCCGTCTTCTCGCTGCCTTTTCCTTCACCCTTCTCACTAGCTACTTCTTTCATATCACCAAGGCCTTTGAAAGACATGACAAATACAAGTACGAGTCCAAAAACCATGATAAGAATAAAAGGAATTACTGGATTACGTTTCATGCAATTAACCTCCCTTATGTACGAACATCTGTTAATAAATAAATAGTCTACAAACAATTACTATTTTACTTGAAAATGAACAGAAGGAAAAGCCCTAAACTTATTTTATCACTATAATCTTTGTAAAAAAGAAAAAAGAGGTAAATTAACGAAAATAATTAATTTACCTCTCTTAGCTTTCCCATATTTACTTTTAGCAACCAATTAATCGCGAAATAACCATTCGTTGAACTTCAGATGTCCCTTCACCAATTTCAAGCAGTTTTGCATCACGCATCATTCTTTCCACATGATACTCCTTCATATATCCGTATCCACCATGTATCTGAACAGCCTGACTCGTTACTTCCATACAGATTTCAGATGCATATAGTTTACACATTGCAGCTTCTTTTGAGAACGCTCTGCCTTGATCTTTTAACCAAGCAGCTTTATACACCATATTTCTGGCTAATTCAATTTTCATTGCCATATCGGCTAATTTAAACTGAATGGCCTGAAAAGAGGAAATGGATTTTCCAAATTGCTTCCGTTCCTTGGCATAGGCAAGTGCCTTCTCATACGCGCCCTGAGCAATCCCCACTGCCATAGCTCCAATCCCAATTCGGCCCCCATCAAGCGTAATCAAAAACTGTCTAAAACCCTCTCCTCGCTTTCCTAAAAGATTTTCGGAAGAAACTCTTACATCCTCTAATACAAGCTCCGTGGTATTCGAAGCATTCAAACCCATCTTTTCGTAATTATCAATAATCGTAAAGCCGTCAGAATTAGTAGGAACGATAATCGCACTGATTTCTTTCTTCCCGTTATTTTCACCAGTTATAGCTGTTAAGGCTAAATGCTTTGCGAAGCTTGCGTTAGTAATGAAACACTTATTCCCATTTATTATGAATTCACCATTCGCTTCTCTAGCGGAAGTTCTTGTACCGCCCGCATCTGAACCCGCATTGGGTTCCGTTAAGCCAAATGCACCAAATGATTCACCTGTACAAATAGGAGTTAAATATTTTTGCTTTTGTTCTTCAGTCCCAAACAAATGAAGGGGAGCTCCACCTAATGAAATATGAGCAGAATAGGTAATCCCTGTCGACGCACAAGTTCTACTTAATTCTTCAGTTACAATGGCAAAGCTGACAGTATCTGCTCCAGCACCGCCGTATTCTTCAGGGAATGGAAGTCCCATAATCCCCATTTCAGCAAGCTTTTTAAAAATTTCTACTGGAAATTGTTTAGTTTTATCTCTTTCAATAGCACCAGGTGCTACCTCTTCATCTGCAAATTGGCGAATAGTTCTTTTAATCATATCTTGTTCAGCTGTTAAGTCAAAATTCATTTTTATCCCCCTTGAAACAACTTTGTATGCGCTTTCTTTATTTATTATAAAAGAAACAACCGAAATTTCTCAACATTTAAAAATTTTATAAAATAATTAATTATTTAAAAATAATAAAAATAGTAATACAACAAAGTTGCAAGAAAAGAATTGACACTATTAACACAGAGAATAAGAAACAAGAACAAGTTTATTCCTTT
Organism: Neobacillus sp. PS2-9; assembly: GCF_030915525.1. Taxonomy (NCBI): domain Bacteria; kingdom Bacillati; phylum Bacillota; class Bacilli; order Caryophanales; family Bacillaceae; genus Neobacillus; species Neobacillus sp. PS2-9. The sequence goes on along the minus strand of NZ_CP133269.1, from coordinate 1,631,969 downwards.
TCCAAAAAAATAAAATTCATTAAAACAAATGAATAAATCAATGTGCCTATTTGCAAAATGAGAGACAATTCAGTAAAATAAACTCAAATACAGTAAGTGCTTTCAATGTAAACTTTTTAAAAAGACAAAAAAAAGTTTACTCCCTTAAAGAGTAAACCATTAATTGAATAAATTTATTCTAAGAAATCTTTCAACCGTTTGCTCCGGCTTGGATGACGTAATTTCCGCAATGCTTTCGCTTCAATTTGACGAATTCGCTCGCGGGTTACTCCAAAGACTTTCCCTACTTCTTCTAGTGTACGAGTCCGGCCATCATCCAATCCAAAACGCAGGCGAAGGACGTTTTCTTCCCTGTCTGTCAAAGTATCGAGAACGTCTTCTAATTGCTCTTTTAATAATTCATACGCAGCATGTTCAGAAGGAGACGTTGCATCTTGGTCTTCTATGAAATCACCAAGATGAGAATCATCTTCTTCACCAATTGGTGTTTCCAATGAAACAGGCTCTTGAGCAATCTTTAGAATTTCCCTTACTTTATCCGGGGTTAAATCCATATCTTCTCCAATTTCTTCTGGTGTTGGTTCACGTCCAAGATCCTGTAGTAATTGACGTTGAACACGGATAAGTTTGTTAATTGTTTCAACCATATGAACAGGGATACGAATGGTTCGGGCTTGGTCCGCAATTGCCCTTGTGATAGCTTGGCGAATCCACCAGGTTGCATAGGTACTAAACTTAAAGCCTTTACGATAATCGAATTTTTCAACTGCTTTAATTAGACCCATATTTCCTTCTTGAATCAGGTCTAGAAATAGCATACCGCGACCTACATAGCGCTTTGCAATACTTACGACTAGACGTAGGTTTGCTTCAGCCAAACGGCGCTTCGCTTCCTCGTCACCTTCTTCAATACGGTTGGCGAGTTTAATCTCTTCTTCACCAGAAAGTAAGTCAACGCGACCAATCTCTTTTAAATACATACGAACTGGGTCATTAATCTTAACACCTGGAGGAACGCTAAGATCATTTAAATCAAATTCTTCGTCGTCCCCTTTTGATAATTGTTTACTATTTGGAGCTTCCTCACTATCGCCTACTAATTCAATACCTTGATCTCCCAGGAATTCATAAAACTCATCCATTTGATCAGATTCTAAATCAAAATTAGCCATCTTTTCGGCAATGTCATCATAGGCAAGGACACCAACTTTTTTTCCTAATTCAGTTAACTGATCCTTTACTTGTTCAAAGGTCAGTTCATTCTCGGCCTCTTTTGAACGGGCTGATTTTTCAGCAGCCATATGTCCTCCTCCTTCCAGAATCAAAGACACTAAAATGGAATCTATAACGATTTACGCAATTGAATAATTTCAATACCAATTGCAGCAGCTCTACTAAATTCACCATGTCGCTCTGCTTCTTTTTGTTCCACTTCTTTTTCTTTTATCTTTAGCATTTTTTGATAATTCAACACCTGTTTGATATAATCAGTTAATTCTTGGTCACTTAATTCATCATTAATGGACATCATTTCAATATTTGCAACTATTCTTCTAAGATTTTCATCTTGAATATAGGTTAAAAACGCACTAGAATCAGGTTCTAAGTGATCTTCATAAAATCCTAACAGATATGTTATTATTGCCTGATGTTCATCCATATTAAACGTGTTTTGCTGTAATAAATCCTGAACCTTGTAAGCAACATCACGATTTTTTAGCATATGTGCAATTAAACGCCTCTCAGCAGTATAATGTGCGGGCTTTAACTCGTTCACCTGCTTAACAATTTTCAATGGTGGTTTATTACTTGTTTCAGTCTTTCCGTTGGATTTTCTTTTTTCTTCGAAGAAGATTTGTTTTTGCTGCTGTTTTAAAGCATCCAACGAAAGTGAAAATTCACCAGCGAGCTGCCGCAAGTAATGATCTCTTTCAACAGCCTTATTTAATTTGCTGATTTCTTTAATTATTTGTTCGATATACGCAAGCCGATCTCCTTCAATTTGAAGATTTTTTCCTCTTCTAAAGTAAAGAAATTTAAAACCCATCCAGGTTGAGCTTGCACCAATTACTTCATTGCGAAATTTTTCAGAGCCATTTTTTTTTATATATTCATCAGGATCCATTCCATCTGGCATCATAGCCACCTTGATTTGGAAACCCGCATCATTTAAGTGACTACCTGCTCGATAGGCCGCTTCAATCCCAGGCTTATCAGAATCATAGCAAATTGTTATGGATTGAACGCTTTGACGTAATAGGGCTATATGTTCATCAGTCAAAGAAGTTCCCATTGTGGCAATACCATTCTCTACACCAGATCGATCTGCTGCAATACAATCGGCAAATCCCTCAAACAAAACAGCATGTTGCAACTTTTTTATACTTGATTTAGCTAAATGATAATTGTATAGAATTTTACTTTTATTAAAGATTGCGGTTTCGGGACTATTTAAATATTTGGGCTCATCGGCCCCAAGTGACCTCCCTGAAAATGCAATCGTATTACCATTTCGGTCGGAAATTGGAAACATGATTCGATCTCTAAATCGATCAAAATATGTCCCGTCTCTTTCCCGCTGGATAATTAGTCCGGCTTTTTCCATCCATTCAGGTGAAAAATCCCTTTTAGATAGGAACTTATAAACAAAATCCCATGAATTTAATGAATACCCAATTTGAAACTTATCAATCGATTCCCTTGAAAAACCTCTATCTAATAAATACTCTAATGCGTGCTGACCTTCCTTTGTATTTACTAGTAAGTGATGATAAAATTTTCTTAATAACTCATGGGCATCGAGCATAGATTGAAATTCTTTGGAAACCTTCTTCTCTCCAGAAACCGTAGACCTTTTAATATCGAGATCAATATTAACTCTCGCAGCTAATTTAATGGCTGCTTCCTGGAACGACATACCTTCAAGTTCCATTAAGAAAGAAAAAACATTTCCACCTGCTCCACATCCAAAACAATGGTAAATTTGTTTATCAGGCGATACTGAAAATGAAGGGGTGCTTTCACCATGGAAAGGACATAGTCCGAAGTAATTTCGCCCCTGCTTTTTCAGTTGAACATAATCGCTGATTATTTCGACAATATCAACAGCTTGACGAACTTGATCAATCTTTTCTTCGGCAATACGGTCTGCCATGTGAACATCTCCATTTGTACTAACAGGTATTCGGCAGGCAATCTTTAAATTCCTGCAAATTTCGACAAAATTTTTGTTAATTCTGCCGTAAAACTTTATATTGCATTCTCCTTAAATAACACTCCCTTTGGAGATAAAATTATGTAGAATAGTTCATGTCATGGTAATTTCAGGAAGCAATAAGTCAAAATTCTTCTGAAAAATCAGAAGCTATTTCGACAATTTCCTCATTAACCAGTCATGAATCTTATCCACTTAAATCTTGGAATGCTTTTGCATAAGTATTAATTCTACATCTCTCCGCATATTCCTTCTTAAAAGTGATAACTTTTACAAAAAGGTTTTATGTCGAATTTTTTTTAGGGGGTTTCCTTGACATCTAACAATAAATAGTTTATTCGTTCACAGGCAACTCTAAACCTAAAAAGATATATTTTTATCACAATTTTTTATTATAGTACAATCATTATCATTTTACCATAATTATTTTGTATTATTTGTTTAGTTTTTTTCATAAAAAAGCACATAATCAATTGATTATGCGCTTACGGTCTACCTTTTTGAATATAATTTAAAATAACGTTCGCTGTTTCCTCAACAGCTTTATTGGTCACATCAATAACAGGGCAGTTAATTTTTGAAACTAATTTTTCAAAAAAGGTTAATTCATCTTTTATCCGTTCAATATTCGCATAACTAGCCTCGTCATTTAATCCTAGGGACCGTAATCGTTCACGTCTAATATTATTTAACTTTTCAGGGCTAATTTTTAGACCAAAGCATTTTTCAATAGGAACCTTAAAAAGTTCTTCTGGTGGATCGACCTCAGGCACAAGGGGAACATTTGCCACTTTTAAGCGTTTATGGGCCAAGTATTGAGATAGTGGAGTTTTAGAGGTTCTTGAAACACCAATTAATACTATATCAGCCTTTAAAATTCCTCTTGGGTCTCGGCCATCGTCATATTTAACGGCGAATTCAATCGCCTCAATTTTTTTAAAATAATCCTCGTCCAGCTTTCTGACAAGTCCAGGCTCACATAATGGAGTTTTTCCGCTATAAAGTTGAATTTGATCCATAATAGGCCCGATAAGATCTACAGCAATGATTCCTTCCTCTTCCGCACGTTTCTGCATATATGTACGCATGTCCGGTTTAACTAGTGTAAAGGCAATCATTCCCTTATCAAGAGAAACAAGTGAGATGACTTCATCAATATGTTCCCTGTCTTCCACGTAGGGAAATCTTTTTAATGTCATACCAGAACCATTAAATTGGGTTATTGCCGCTTTGGTCACTAATTCTGCTGTTTCTCCAACCGAATCAGACACTACATAAATAATTGGTAAACTCATTCTCCTCCAACAGCTCCTCTATTCAAGTTATCTAACCTTATTCATCCCCTAATGCAACAAAAGCTTTTGTAATATTCGTTTTCGTTATTCTGCCAATTACTTCAAAACCCTTGTCAGATCTTTTCACTACTGGAAGAGCATCGATTTGTTTTTCAATTAATTTCTTGGCAATATCAATCAGTAGATCTTCCCGCTCACACATTGTAATATTAGGCATCCTGGTCATAATAATATTGACAGGTATACTTGCAAGTTCCTGCTTCCCAATACTCGCTCTAAGCAAGTCCTTTCTAGAAAGAACACCTACTAAAAGAGTGCTTTGATCAACTACAAATAATGTTCCCACATCTTCAAGAAACATTGTACAAATAGCATCGTATACCGAAACATTCTCATTCACTACAACAGGAATGGATTGATAATCCTTCACATAAATTTTTTGAAGGTTTTCTGTTAATAATTGGGCTCCCGATTTTCCCGTATAAAAATAGCCCACACGTGGTCTGGCATCAAGGAAACCAGCCATCGTTAGTATGGCAAGATCCGGTCTTAAGGTTGCTCTGGTCAAACTTAATTGATCCGCGATGTGCTCTCCTGTTATCGGCCCATTTTCCTTTACTATTTGTAGAATATGTTCCTGGCGTTTTGTCAGTTCGATTGTCCTCACCACCCTTAATATGGATTAATATGGATTCCTAATGAACCCTATTCCTATGATAACGTTATACTTTAATAGAAATATTATATACTAATTATCTTAAAGGCGGAAGCATCCCTTTCATGATAAAAAGGTGTGGTTTCCCACACCTTTAGGTTTGCATATATTAAAATACCATTTTCTCCTGAAGGAAGCTGACAAGATCCGCGATTGGGATTCTTGTTTGCACCATGGTATCACGGTCTCTTACTGTTACCATTTGATCTTCTTTTGAGTCAAAATCATAGGTAATACAGAACGGTGTTCCGATTTCATCATGGCGGCGGTAGCGTTTACCGATAGAACCAGCCTCGTCATAATCAACAGTAAAGTATTTAGATAATGTAGCAAAAACTTCCTTTGCCTCATCAGATAACTTCTTGGATAACGGAAGAATGGCTGCCTTAAACGGTGCTAGTGCAGGATGAAAATGCATAACTGTTCTGGAAGTACCATCTTCAAGCTCTTCTTCTTCATATGCATCAATTAAAAATGCCAATGTAACGCGGTCCGCACCGAGTGATGGTTCGATACAGTAAGGAACATACTTTTCATTCGTTTCCGGATCAAGGTAATGGAAATCCTCACCCGAAAATTCCATATGTTGCTTCAAATCATAATCTGTTCTGGAAGCAACACCCCAAAGCTCACCCCAGCCAAATGGAAACTTATATTCAAAATCGGTCGTTGCATTACTATAGTGAGAAAGTTCATCTTCAGAATGGTCACGCAGTCTTAAATTTTCTTTTGTAAGACCTAAAGAACCTAACCAGCCTTCAGCGAAATTCTTCCAATAATCAAACCATGTGAGCTCTTCTCCTGGTTTACAGAAAAATTCAAGCTCCATTTGTTCGAACTCACGTGTACGGAATGTAAAATTACCTGGTGTAATTTCGTTACGGAAACTTTTTCCAATTTGAGCGATACCAAATGGTAATTTCTTTCTCATTGTACGTTGTACATTTTTAAAGTTCACAAAAATTCCTTGAGCTGTTTCAGGTCGAAGGAAAATCTCATTGGTGCTTGACTCAGTAACACCTTGGAAGGTTTTAAACATAAGATTAAACTGTCGGATTCCTGTGAAATCATGACTTCCACAATCCGGACATGCTATATTATGTTCTTTGACAAGCTCTTCCATCTTCTCAAACGGTAAGCCATCAACAACCATTTCAATACCTTTTGCATCGAGAGCATTTTCGATTAATTTATCTGCGCGGTGACGCGCTTTACAGTTTTTACAATCAATCATTGGATCATTAAAGTTTCCAATGTGTCCAGACGCTTCCCATGTTCTTGGATTCATCAGAATACTCGCGTCCAAGCCCACATTGTAAGGGGACTCCTGAACAAATTTCTTCCACCATGCCTGTTTGATATTGTTTTTGAACTCAACACCTAATGGACCGTAATCCCATGTGTTTGCAAGGCCACCATAAATCTCTGACCCCGGAAAAATAAATCCTCTGTGCTTTGCATGTGCAACAATTTGCTCCATCGTTACATTACTCATTTTTATTGCTCCTTTTCTAAAAAATTTCTAGCTATAGTGCCTTTAAAACAGGGGGTGCCTATTCCAGCAAATAAAAAAACTCCCACCCCTATGCTTATTAGCATAGGGACGAGAGTTACCCGCGGTTCCACCCTATTTGCTGCTTGTAATAGCAGCCTCCTTAAATGTGCCTAATCAACACAAAATTGCTCAGGAACGCCTTCATTAGTGCCCTATACCCTAGCTCTCACCATCCTAGGTTCGCTTTTATAGAGAGAGAAATCTAATTACTCTTTTCCGTCAATGCAAATATTTTATTATCCAAAATATTAACCAAAACTTCTGCTATTGTCAATATAGCTATCATAAGAGATTACGAAATTGATCCATGGAGTTAAGAAATTTCTTTGTTTTTAAGTGCAGTCCGGAGTACTCTTCATAATATGCGTCAATCACATTTTTTAGTTCGGCCTTCGTTTCTGCTTTAACAGATATATTTCCTAGTCTAGAAAGATCAAAATAATAAAATAGCCTTAATAATTTAACTGTAGCTGGTGATAATTTATAATGGTATCGATCTTTTTCTAAACATCTGTGACAAATAAAGCCGCCTTCCCGAATGGAAAAAGAAAAATGTCCGTCTGTACTCCCGCAAACGGAACATTGATTCAAGACTGGATATAAGCCCATTACATTTAACATTTTCATTTCATAGATATTCATCAGAATATCAGGTTCATAGCCTTCGTTCATGTAGTTCAATGTTTGGAGAAGCAATTCAAAATGAAAAGGGTTTGGTTTTTTTTCATCGGTGCATTTATCAGTTAATTCAACAATATAACTCGCATACGCAGTTAAGAATATATCTTCACCAATTGACCTTAAGGAAGTAGCAATCTCCCCCTGTTGGAGACTGCCTAATCCAGATCCTCTTTGTACCAAAAAATAACCATGTGTAAAAAGCTGGGTAACGGAAGAAAGGCGGCTGTTGGGCTTTTTAGCGCCTCTCGCCATAACACCTATCTTCCCCCATTCCCTTGTAAATATTGTTATTATTTTATTGGTTTCACCATAATCTGTCGTTCTAATGACGATGCCTTCACACTTTTGAAGCATAAATGTCACCTTCTAAAGTAGTACGAAGACAAACTTATGAAACGGGAAAATCGATTTGTGCTAGCTCTTCATTCAGATTTCCGGGTATTTCTTGGTTTTCCTTCTCAAGCTCTTTGAAGAGAAGATATGTGTCAATATTACCTGTTTGGAGGAATACTTTCCACGTAAAATCCATCATCGAAAACCCCACCTTTCAATATTTAGACTAGCTTTAATTCAATCCCAAACCTTACATTTATCATAGCCTGCCTGCGCAAAAATCATAAGACGAAAAAATTGTTAATGTTGTCCATGCATAATTTGATCTATATCGTAATATTTTAGTTAGGGTTATTGTCTCAATATTCATCTTCGTTAAAGCCATAATCACGAAGCTGGGACATTTTGTTACGCCAATCTTTTTGAACTTTTACCCATAACTCTAGGAAAACCTTAGATCCAAGAAGATTTTCAATATCTACCCTGGCACGCTTTCCAATTTCTTTTAACATGCTTCCTTGTTTTCCGATAATAATACCTTTTTGTGAATCTCTCTCCACAATTACAGTTGCCATAACATGAATGATATCCTTGCCCTCTTTACGCTCCATTTTGTCTAAAACAACAGCCAAAGAGTGAGGGATTTCTTCTCTTGTTAAATGCAATGCTTTTTCCCTAATGAGCTCTGTTATGATAAACCGCTCTGGATGATCTGTTACTTGGTCAGCTGGATAATACTGTGGTCCCTCTGGTAAGAATGATTTAATTTGATCAAGAAGACGCTCCACATTATTTCCTTCAAGAGCAGATATTGGGACAATTTCTTTGAACGCGTACTTTTCTTTATAAGACTGTATAATTGGCAATAAATCATCTGGATGAATCTGATCAATTTTATTTATTACAAGAAAGATTGGAGTATTAACTGTTTGGAACTTTTCAAGAATAAATTCTTCACCCCTGCCAAATCCTTCTTCGGCGTTTACCATAAATAATACTAAATCAACTTCTTTTAGTGTATTTTGTGCAACCTTCATCATAAAGTCGCCTAATTTATGTTTTGGTTTATGGATCCCTGGTGTATCAATAAAAATCATTTGAGAATCATTAAGCGTTAGCACACCTTGAATCTTGTTCCGTGTGGTTTGGGGCTTATCACTCATTATAGCAATTTTTTGTCCAATCACTCGATTTAGAAAGGTTGATTTCCCAACATTGGGGCGCCCAATAATGGAGATAAATCCTGATTTGTATCCGTTTCCATTCCCATTATTCTGCATGTAAATCCTCCGGAGAAAAGGCACCAGGCAATAATTCTTCGACTGTAATTTCCTGAATATCCCCTTTTAGGTTCGTTAATACAACTTTCATGTCTCTTGGACAAAGTTCAGATATTACTTGTCTACACGCTCCACAAGGAGAACATGGACGTTCTGTATCGGCAACAACGGCGAGCAATTGAAAATTCCGATCACCTTCGGAATAGGCTTTAAATAAAGCTGTGCGTTCTGCGCAGTTGCACATGCTATATGCGGCATTTTCAATATTACAACCATGATATACTTTTCCATCTGTTGTTAATAAGGCTGCTCCAACTCCAAATTTGGAATACGGAACATAAGCTTTATCTCTTGCTTTTTTTGCTTCTTCAATTAATTGTTCGATGTTCACTAGCTCTTCTTCCCTTCCAGCAGGTTTCTGCTGTTCCTTTATTTTACATTAAAAACGAGAGAAAATCATTACTTGTAGCGAAAAAGTAATATAAAATTTTTAAAAATTAGAATTTTCTCATAACTCAACTTGTCTAGTAATGAAAGTTGGTAATTCATTTTACCGAATTCCCCGCACCATTTCAAATACATTTAAAATGTTTAATAAATACCTACTTGAATAGCTTAAATATGTATGGAATAAAAATGATACTTCCAACGATCACTGCAAGAACTGCGTAAAGGAATACAGCCCCTGCCGCTATATCCTTTGCTTGTTTTGCGAGAGGGTGGTATTCCTTCGTTACGAGATCCACCACTCTTTCAATAGCAGTATTTATTAACTCTAAGGAGAACATGCCGCCAATAGCGAAAAGAATGACTATCCATTCCATTTTTGTTATTGAAAAGTATATGGAAAAGAGAAAGACCACTATCGAGCTGATCAAATGAATCCTCATATTCCTCTCTGAAAGTAGCGCGGTAAGGATCCCTGCAACAGCAAAAGAAAATGACCCCAGCAGTGGTTTTGACTTTCTTTTATCTTGTAAGTCCATACTCGTTAAAAATTTCCTTTTGCAATGTAAACATTTCTTTTTCTTCCTCTTCAGTCATATGATCATATCCTAAGAGATGCAAAAATCCATGTATCGCTAAAAAACCTAACTCTCTTTGAAATGAATGACCATACTCTTCCGCCTGTTCCCTTGTTTTAGGGACAGAGATGATAATATCTCCTAAGACTCGAGGCATATCCACACCCTTTAGCTCCACTTCACCTTCACCTAGTTCTTCCATAGCAAAAGAAATAACGTCTGTTGGAGTGTCCTTATCGCGGTACTCTCGGTTTATTTCATGAATTCTTTCATTTGTAACGTAGGTTACAGACACTTCACTATGTTCTTCAATATTTAGTTTCTTAGCGGCAAACGCTAATATCCTTTCCACATCAAGCATATGTTCTTCAGATAATTCATTCGTCTCGTCAGCACAATCAATTAGTAAAGTCATGCTTCTTTCACCTTCTTCTTTGTCATTTCTGGATATTCAATCCTTGAGTGAAATATCCCTTTAAGTGTTTCACATAACGTATGGGAGACTGTCTCAATTTCTTTTAACGTTATATCACATTCATTTAACTGACCATCTTGAAGCCTGTCTGCAACAATTTTCTTAACGAGTGATTCTATTAATTCTGGCGTAGGTTTCGACAATGAGCGAACAGCGGCCTCTACACTATCTGCAATCCCTACAACTGCGGATTCTTTTGTTTGTGCCTTCGGGCCAGGATAACGGTAATCATCTTCCTTTATAGCTGTCTCATCTTGAAGTGCCTTATGATAAAAGAATTTTAATAGGGTTGTTCCATGGTGTTGTTCTGCGATATCGACAATTTCTTTTGGCATATGATGTTTTCTCAGTATATGAGAGCCATCAGTGACATGCGCAATAATAATATTTGCACTTTTATCCGGCGGTAGACGGTCATGAGGATTTTCTAAATGCATTTGATTTTCTATGAAAAAGTTTGGTCTTTTCGTCTTACCGATATCATGATAATAACTTCCTACTCTTGCTAAAAGCCCATTCGCTCCTATCGCTTCACATGCCGATTCAGCTAAGTTGGCCACCATCACACTGTGATGATATGTACCAGGCGCTTCCATTAGGATTTTCCTGAGCAGTGGATGATTGGGATTAGAAAGTTCAATCAGCCTCATTGTTGATAAAATTCCAAAACTAGCTTCAAAAAAAGGTAATAATCCTATGGTCAATACCGCAGAACCAATTCCTGAAACAAGAGCTGTAATGAAGTAATTCCCATATTCAACCCCAGAATACTGACCATTAGGTAGAAACATTAACGCCAAAATAGTTAGAAGATTGATCAGTGCAGCAAAGGTACCTGCCTGTAAAATTTTCGAACGTTGATTTTTTTTGCTTAAAAATAAAATCCCCGCAATAGCACTAAACAAAATGTAAATGCCTTCAGAAAAGTTTAGCGTTCCTGCCATTCCCTCATTAAAAAGGATACTGCCGCAAATCGCCATAATAATGGACATAAAAATCGCAAGCTTCTCGTCAATTAGAATCTTTATTAGCATGCCCCCCATCGCAGCAGGAAATATATAGCCAATACCCCCAAAATTAAATATTTGAAGCATGCTTATTATTTTCATAATAAAGATGGAGAGAATAAAGATAATCCCAAATAACAGCAGGTAGGTCTGCCTTTTCTCAGGCAACGATTTCATTTGATAAAAATAATAGTAAATGGCAGAAAGAATAATGGTGACAAGCACTATCAATCCAATAAACGGTTTAAACGATTTTTCTGTGCTTAAAAGTCCTGCCAGCTTAAGTTGACGATAGATATCTTGCGTAATTAATTCCCCTTCTTCAACAATAACCTGACCTTGTAAAATTTTTACAGGTTCTACACTTTCAACTGCTTGATTTCGCAGCTCTTCTGTTGCTGTTGGGTCATAAAATTCATTTTGAATAATGGCATACCTACCAAGCTCAATCGAGGCCATTCTTAGGTTTTCACTAAGTGTTGTATATTTTAACTCCTCTTCCACTCTCTTTTTTGCATTTTCTACTTCATCTGCAGAGATCCTTTTAGTCATAACATTGTTAATGGCTGTCACTGTCATATCTCTTGCAATAGATAGATCCTCATTATTCGCTTGCACTAATGCAGTTAGAACTTGAGTAGAGAGATCCTTTGAAGCACTAGACGTTAATTTTGCTTTTAATCTTGTTACTTTATCCTCCGTACTTGGCTCTTCTTTAATAGGAGTATCTTCTGTTGCCTGTTCAGCTAGCTTTTTTAATTCCTCTTTCATTTCATTATTTACATCAATTGCTGATTGAAAAATGGAGGTAATTAAATCCACTCTATTTTGAGTATATTCTTTTTTTAATGTGTAAACGTCTTGTACCTGGTCAAGTGCATCTTTGCGTTTATTTTCGGTACTTTTTTTATCCTCTACTGTCCCAGGGGAACGAATGGTTTTTTCAGCAACAGAAAATAAGCTTAATTCTAACTTTTCCGGCTTAACATTACTGTACATTGCTGAAAAAAGGACAGAGCCTAATACAAAGAAAAAAAGCAAGCGAAAAAAAGTAATATCGAGCAGCTTTCGGATACGTATAAAGTGTTGCTGTATTTTGTCCAATTAACTCCCCCCGACCACACCATAAAAAATGCTTTGTAATTCCACAAAAAAATACAAATTACTACTTACACGTGTGCTTTATGTAAAATGATAACAGTTTTTCTGGCAACTTTCACGTTTAATGAAAAAAAAGAGGATAACCCCATATGGTTTATCCCCTTGCTTACTTTTGATTAACTATCTTTTCATAGGCTTGAATGATCTTACCAACTAACGGATGGCGAACAACATCACTTTGTTCTAAAAACACAAAGGAAATACCATTTACATTTTGTAATATCTCTTCTGCAACAATTAGGCCAGATTTAGCACCCTTTGGCAGGTCAATTTGGGTTCGGTCACCTGTAATTACCATTTTGGAACCAAAACCAAGTCTAGTCAAAAACATCTTCATTTGTGCATGAGTTGTATTTTGCGCCTCATCCAATATAACAAATGCGTCGTCCAATGTGCGGCCCCTCATGTATGCTAATGGAGCTATTTCAATGGTTCCCCGTTCAATTAATCTTTGAGTATGCTCCACGCCTAATATATCATTAAGAGCATCGTACAAGGGCCTCAAATAAGGGTCAACCTTTTCCTTTAAGTCCCCAGGTAGGAAGCCAAGACTTTCTCCTGCCTCAACAGCAGGTCTTGTTAGAATGATTTTATTGACGTTCCCATTTCGAAGCGCGTTAACAGCCATAACTACGGCTAAATAGGTTTTCCCGGTCCCAGCCGGTCCAATCCCGAAAACAAGGTCATTTTTCTTAATAGCTTGTACATATTGTCTTTGTCCAAGCGTTTTAATTCTAATGGTTTTACCTTTAACGTTTTTTCCAATTTCTTCGTCATATAAATTAACAAAATAATCAAGCGTTCCTTTGTTCGCCATTTCAATGGCGTATAAAACATCTCTTTGGCTGATGTTAATACCCTTACGAATAACAAAGATTAATCTGTCAATAATTTCTCCAGCCATCGTGACCTTCTCTTCATCACCTGACAAGCTTACAGATTCTCCTCTTGTAATAATGGATACACCAAGCTCTTGTTCAATGGTTTTTAAGTTTTGATCTGAATTACCGAGAAGCGTAATAGCCTCTGCCGGATTTTCTAACTGAACATTTATAGTAGTTAATTTTTCTGTCATTCAGGAGTCTCCTTGGAAATTGGTTGTCCGACCGCAATGTTTTCAATTATCTTAAAATGGATATCTAGTATAACTTTACCATTTTCATTTGCCTTGTGTAAAATTTTTTCATCTTTTATAATAGCATCTTCATCTAAGTGACTTTTTATTTCTTTTTTTGCCATTTCTAACGCAATTTCCTCAGCCTGTTTAACCGAGTAGGTTCGAGTAATTTCCTCCCGTTCACGCAACGTTGTATTTACGTAAGAAATCGGTAATTCCCATTTTAAAAAATGGATTTTATGAGTATTCTCCTCTGTTTCATATTCCCTAAACTCCGGCTTTCCAAACCCCCAAATAGGCACTTTCATATTCCAAAGCAAAAGAGAGTGTTTTTGTTTTTCCTTACCATTATATACCTTAAAGTTACTGACTAACGGCAACTCAACGTGGCTCTTATACCAGGTTTCACCCCAAACTTCCCCTTTTGCTGCCACCAATTTAGGACTCTCTTCCTGTCCAAACGCACCAGAAACGAGGAGTTGTCCTGCTTCTACATGATCATGAATGTCTACAGCCTTTTGGCCTTCTTCAATAAACATTTTTACAATAATAGCCTTCTTTTTAGCAATTAAATTTTGGGGTGATAGAACCTCAGGTTTTTGGGGGTCATTTTTTTCAACTACTTGAAGATGATAGGTTGTCCCTTTTAGTTCCACACCGACCCAAGTTAACGCACCAATATTATTTGTTAATTTTCTTTGAATCCCTTCCACATTATCTACAAAAAACTGGACCTTGCCTATTTTCACCCCCATCTTGTCCAATTCTTTGCGTATTTGATACTCCGTAGCTGGTTTTGCACCTTTAATCTCAATTCCCCAAATGACATTTGACAGAAGAAATATAAGGAGTAAAAAAGTAGCTGCTCCAATTAAAAAGCCGCTATTCTTTAACAATCTCCTTAATAGAAATGGCGCACCATTTCTCTGTAAAAAAGAAATTGTACATTCACTTTTCCTGGCAAATTTTCTGATTCGGAGAGCATCCTGAAGTCTCATCTTAAATGTTATGGTCTCAGTACCATGACGTTTTACATTCCAAACATGTAGACCATTTCTTATTAACACATTTATAAACCGCTCAAGCCCCTTTCCTGAGACTCTAACGGTAACCCTGCCATAAAAAAATTCTATCCACTGGTTCTTCATTTTGTACCTCCCGGGTTATCTGTTATATAGGTCACCTGATCAATTTTTCCTTGGAGTAAAATTTCTTCAGGTAAGATCGTTTTAATAACAAAAGATTTGCCTTTTATTATTAATTGACCTTGCTTTAACAACAATCGGAGTTCTTTATCAGAAAATGCCAGAAGGCCGCGATGGTTTTCTATATATATATGAATTTGTCCTATCATGGTTATTCGCGGCAAATCCATCATGACATCTTGAGGAAGATCCATTTTATTAGCCATCCAGTTTCGAACCCGCCCGGCCCATTTTTTTGCCATAAAAAAAGAACCCCCTTTCATCTCATATTTATGAAAAGAAAGGGGGTTCTAGCACATTTTTTTCTATTTAGATTCATATGTTGCTTTAATCTGATCCAATTATCTTCTTTTTGAAAAATAAGGTCTTTTTGCGCGCGGTTCGCCAAGAATTTCCGACCAAATGATTCCATTAACAATCGTATTAGCATCTGGGTTTTCTAACGCAACAGGTATAGTCGTTTCCTCATGGTTAACTTTCGTAGTAGGGGCTATCACTCGTTCAGCCTGTTGCCGAGTTACTGCCATTCTAGTACGACTAGCTTCTGACTCTTGCCTCACTTGAACATATTCATTTTCAAGATCTTTTATTACGTTTTGCGGCACTTCTGTATGAGTCTTCGTTTCAGCGGAGAAGGTTTCTCTTGGTTTTTCATTGGTATATTCATCAAAAAGCGTTCGAATATCTTTCATGTTACCTACGGAAAAAGGCTTATTTCGTGACTTTCCTTGGGTGCTTTTTGTTTTACCAAAGATTGTTGAGATCACGCCGGCAATGATTAAGAATAGTATCGTTTCCAAATCCTACCCTCCTTTTTTTAATTAAAGGCTCTGTTAAACTAGCCTGTTGATTTCCGCTCCAGGCACTGCGCTTTCCGTGGGTGTTTCGGCGAGCCTCCTCGGCGCATGCGCCTGCGGGGTCTCCCCTGAACCATACTCCCACAGGAGTCTTCGTGCCTTCCTCTCCAATCAACAGGGTGTGAAAATCAACACTTCTCTTTAACACAGCCTAATTAAAGTGGGTTATTGGTCGTCTTTTTTCTCACCTGTTATTTTTCCGATGGATCCTCTCATATCTGTATCAGCAGAAATATTTTTAATGTTCATATAATCCATCACACCGATATTACCAGACTTAAGTGCTTCTGCCATTGCAAGCGGGACTTCTGCTTCTGCTTCCACTACTTTGGCTCTCATTTCCTGAACCTTGGCTTTCATTTCTTGTTCTAGAGCTACTGCCATCGCTCGGCGTTCTTCTGCTTTCGCTTGGGCAATTTTCTTATCCGCTTCTGCCTGTTCTGTTTGAAGTTCAGCACCTATATTCTTACCGATATCAACGTCAGCAATATCGATCGATAAGATTTCAAACGCTGTACCTGCATCAAGTCCTTTGGAAAGGACCGTTTGTGAAATAAGGTCAGGGTTCTCAAGTACCTTACTGTGACTATCTGATGAACCAATTGTAGAGACCACCCCTTCACCAACACGAGCAACGACGGTTTCTTCCCCTGCCCCACCGACTAGACGCTCAATATTGGCACGAACAGTAATTCTTGCCTTCGCTTTAACCTCAATACCATTCATTGCAACACCCGCAATAAATGGTGTTTCAATGACTTTCGGGTTAACGCTCATTTGCACGGCCTCTAGCACATCACGACCTGCAAGATCAATTGCTGCACAACGCTCAAATGATAATTCTATATTTGCCCTGTGGGCAGCTATAAGAGCATTTACGACCCGATCCACATTTCCACCAGCTAGGTAATGACTTTCTAGTTGATTAGTTGAAACATTCAGGCCTGCTTTATGTGCTTTTATAAGTGGGTTAACGACCCTGCTCGGGGTTACCCTTCTTAGCCTCATTCCAACTAATGTAAAAATACTGATTCGAACACCGGCAGCCAGTGCTGATATCCACAGCATAACAGGGACAAATGATAATAATATCCCTAAAAAGATAAGTGCAATAATGACAACAGCAATAATAAAAATTGTTCCACTACCTACAACCATGCTAAATACCCCCTTCATATTTTATACTTCTCTTACAACAATTCGGGCTCCTTCTACCTTAATGACTATTACCTTTGCATTCTGCTCGATGAAACCGCCTTCACTTACCACATCTATTCTTTCGTTATTAATGATAACCGTCCCTGCTGGCCTGAGAATGGTCAATGCTTTACCCTCTATTCCTAACAGGTCTGTACGGTTCACATTAGATACATACCCATCTTCTTTCCTCGCTGTCTCAAACAAAACCATTTTATTAAAGAGAACAAGCTTTTTATTAAGTACCTTTATCATAATAAAGAAAACGCTAATAGAAACAAACAAGGCAATTAAAATAGAGACTCCTATTTGGAGGGCATCTTCTCCAGCTAAAAAAAGGCTTAAAATTAACGCAGCGACGCCAAGGGTACCAGAAACCGCTCCCGGTAAAAAAAACTCTAAGAAGATAAGAAGGATTCCTGCTACAAATAGGGTTAATGTCCCGTATCCAGCCAGCCCTGCTTGAAAATGCCCATAAAAGAATAGCAATAGTGCAGCTACCCCAATGAAACCAGCGATACCAAATTTCTGTGAAAATAGCTCTAAGACGATTCCAACTCCAGCAATCGTTAACAGAACCGTTACAACAATCGGGTCAGTTAGAAATGCAATCATTCATATCCTCCTCTCTCCCTTTCATCCTGACTCTACTTAATACGTTTTAACATGTAAAAAGTTTCATAAAAATATATGTAAAAAGACCGATAGCTGAAAGCCATCGATCTTTGTGTCAGAATACTATGAAAGGTGTTGTTGTACAAGTTTATTTACAAGCGATCCGTCTGCTTTACCTTTAACTTTAGGCATGATAGCAGCCATCACTTTTCCCATTTCCGCTTTTGATTTTGCACCGACTTCTGAAATTGTTTCTGTTACAATCTCAGACAGCTCTTCTTCTGAAAGCTGTTTCGGTAAATACAGTTCGACAATCGCCAACTCTGTACGCAATTTCTCAACTAGATCTTCACGACCAGCCTTATCAAATTCATGGAGGGAGTCTTTGCGTTGTTTTACTTCGCGAGAAAGGACCGTTAACTCTGCATCTTCGGGAAGCTCTGTTCCAAGCTTAATAGCTTCATTTTGCAACGAAGCT
Source organism: Neobacillus sp. PS2-9 (assembly GCF_030915525.1). NCBI lineage: Bacteria > Bacillati > Bacillota > Bacilli > Caryophanales > Bacillaceae > Neobacillus > Neobacillus sp. PS2-9. The sequence continues at coordinate 1,613,759 of NZ_CP133269.1, read as the reverse complement.
TTAACCATCCGAATGACTGAGAGTTTGTCTTTTTCCTTGTTTTTCATCGCTTGTTTCATATCATTATTTAAACGCTCGAGAAGACTCATATAATACACCCTCTCTTAAAACTTACGTTTTCTAGCTGCTTCAGACTTTTTCTTACGTTTAACACTTGGCTTTTCATAAAATTCGCGCTTTCTTGCCTCTTGCAAAGTACCAGTTTTTGATACTGTACGTTTGAAGCGACGAAGAGCATCTTCAAGCGATTCGTTTTTACGAACGACGGTTTTAGACATTCTCTTTCCCTCCCTCCGAAACACAACACACTTACATTCAATCCATGTACCTTGCAATTATAATATAACCTTGAAACAAGGTCAACTGAATTTCGCTAGGATAAAACATGCTTTTTAAAATTTATAGAATTATTGCTAATACTTGTCTCTATTTCCCATGAAAAGTGGCATGTCCCTCTCCCTATGACCATAGAATGAAGGGGAAGGGGGCATAAGACATGCTTTACATATTTTTATTTATTCTTTGTATCTTAATATTTATTTTCGGAATGACAATTATACGATTTGGCTTATTCAATTTATCAGCAAATAAATTAAAAACGTGGCTAATCAAACTAACAAGTACACCACTAAAAGGAATGCTGACAGGAACTTTTATCACGGCCCTTTTACAGAGTAGCTCTGCGGTAATGGTTATTACCATTGGATTGATTTCTGCAAGAATTATGACCTTTCCTCAATCGATCGGAATTATTCTTGGAACAAATATTGGGACTACCTTTAAGACAGAACTTATTACCTTTAATATTGATGCGGCTTTGGTACCACTAGCAGTAAGTGGAGCATTCCTAATATTATTTAAAAATAAAAAGGCTCGTAGTATAGGGATGCTTCTTTTTGGAATTGCTTCTGTGTTTACAGCCATGAAGGGCTTTGAACTACTAGCACAGCCATTAACGTCCATGAACATCATTCATAACTTTATCTTATCTATTAATGATCGTATCTTTTTAAGTTTATTAACAGGGACCATCATCACAGCTATTATCCAATCAAGTACAGCTATGACTGGGATTGCCATGGGCTTTTTAACAGCTGGTTTATTACAGCTTGATGCTGGAATCGCGATTGTGCTTGGTGCTAATATTGGTACCTGTATTACAGCGGTGATTGCTTCTATAGGTGGTGGTAAAGAATCCCGATTGGCAGCATTTGCACATGTTTGGTTAAATGTCTTCGGGGTCTTGTTGTTTATTCCGCTGATTCCTATGCTTAATGAGCATGCAAACCTGCTGGCAAGTCGCATCGAGGTTCAGTTAGCACATATAAGTGTAATTTTTAATATTGCCACCTCGTTACTCGTCTTACCTTTTGCAGAGAAGTTTGGGAAAATGATTTTATTTTTTCATGACAGTCCGCCTAAAAAAATATAAAGAAAAGACGGCAAGTAGGCCGTCTTTTCTAGTATCCTGAGGTTACCGTGAGTCCTTTTATTATATCCACACTTGAACTTGCACCGATTCTTGTTGCGCCTGCTTCAATCATTTTTTGTGCATCCTCTGTGCTTCTTACACCACCGGATGCCTTGACTCCAATCGTAGGCCCTACCGTTTTTCTCATAAGGGCAATGTCATCAAACGTGGCACCACCCGTTGAAAATCCTGTAGAGGTTTTAACATAATTTGCCCCCGCTTTAACTGATAACTCACAGGCGCGAATTTTTTCTTCCTTCGTTAGGAGACTTGTTTCAATAATCACTTTAGTAAGTGCTTTGCCTTTTGCTGCTTCGACAACGGCCCTGATATCATTTTCTACCAAGGTATCGTTTTGGTCCTTAAGTGCTCCGATATTAATTACCATATCAACTTCATCTGCACCATTTTCTATCGCATTTTTGGTTTCAAATGCCTTGGTTTCTGATGTTGATGCCCCTAATGGAAATCCAATAACAGTACAGACTTTTACTTCACTGTTTTTTACTAATTCCTTTGAGGTTCGAACCCACACTGGATTCACACATACCGAAAAGAATTTATTTTCTATCGCCTCTTGGCACAATGTCTCTATTTGTTCTTTCGTCGCTTCTGGTTTTAGCAAAGTGTGATCTATCATTGCAGCAACATTCGTCGTAGCCATATGCTTTTATTCCCTCCGATTTCACTTCGAAATGAAAACACTCTTACTTGGTTCAGAAAGAAATTTTTTGCTGCTAAAGGTAGTATGCCCTACTTAAATTAAAAAAAGAACCCAAATGGGTCCTTAAATAGCAGCTTCTTCTTTAGTAAAAACTTCTTCTTTCACGAATGCCGTATCTTCAATTACTCGAACAAATTGTCCCTCATTGTACGGGTAACCCGCTTTAGTAAGTTTTACTTTTACAATTTTACCAACCATATCTTCAGTAGCAGTGAATACTACTTTTAAGTAATTATCGGTATAACCAACAAACATACCTGTCATTCCTTCTTCGTTGTATTCCTCTTCTGGAATGACCTCTAATACTTCGTTCTCAAATTGAGAAGCATATTCCTTAGCCAGCTGGTCAGAAAGAGAAATCAAACGGTGAACCCGCGCATTCTTCACTTCTTCATCTACTTGGTCTTCCATACGTGCAGCTGGTGTTCCTGTACGTTTAGAATAAGGGAATACGTGTAATTCTGAGAATTTATGATCTTTAATAAAATTAAATGTTTCCATAAATTCTTCTTCTGTTTCTCCAGGGAATCCAACAATTACATCTGAAGTAACAGCAAGCCCTGGAAGAACTTCTTTAAGTCGCTCCAGTCTTTCTCCAAAAAATTCCATCGTATATTTACGTCGCATTCTTTTTAAGACAGAATTAGAACCGGATTGCAATGGAATGTGTAAATGACGGACGACAATATTTGAATGTTTAATGACTTCAATCACTTCATCCGTAATCTGACTCGCTTCGATTGAAGAGATACGAAGACGCTCAATCCCTTTAACTTGAGCCTCTAAATCATGGAGCAGCATAGCAAGGTTATAATCCTTCATGTCTTCTCCGTAACCGCCAGTATGAATACCTGTTAACACGATTTCTTTATACCCAGCATCCACAAGCTGCTGCGCTTGACGAATGACTTCTTTTGGATCCCGTGATCTCATCAACCCTCTTGCCCAAGGAATAATACAGAAGGTACAGAAATTATTACAACCTTCTTGAATCTTTAATGATGCGCGTGTTCGATCAGTAAAAGAAGGAACATCTAGCTCTTCATACACACGATTCTTCATAATATTCCCGACACCATTAATAGGTTGTCGTTCTGCTTTATATTGCTCAATATATTCAAGCATTTTCACACGGTCTTGTGTACCTACAACAATGTCAACACCTGGAATAGCCATGATTTCTGCAGGCGATGTTTGAGCATAACAACCTGTTACACAAATAACCGCATCAGGATTCTTTCTTACAGCACGACGAATCACTTGACGGCTTTTTTTATCGCCTGTATTGGTTACTGTACATGTATTAATAATATATACGTCGGAGATGGATTCAAATTCCACTCTCTCGTATCCTTTTTGTTTAAACAACTGCCAAATTGCTTCAGTTTCATAATGGTTCACTTTACATCCAAGTGTATGAAACGCGACTGTTGCCATTGGAACCTCACCTCAATAATTCAAAATGATAGGAAATAGCCGCCAGTGTATACAGTGGAGCTGTTTCCGTTCGTAAAATACGTGGGCCTAACCCGCAAAGTTTAAACCCATGTTCCTGTAATAAATTTACCTCTTCATCTGCTAAACCGCCTTCTGGTCCAAAAACGATAAGAAGGGACTCCCCTTGTTTCATTTGCTTCAAAGTAGAAGCAAAAACAGACGCCTCCCCTTTTCTACTTTCTTCTTCAAAGGCAGCTAATTTATATTGGTATTCCTTACTTTTTCCCAATAAAGCTTTAAATGTCATCGGGCTAATAATTTTTGGCATTACCGCACGATGGGATTGTTCTGCAGCTTCTTTGGCAATTTTCTGCCATCTATCTATTTTTTTCGCTGCTTTTTTTTCATCCCACTTCACTACTGAACGAGCAGCAGAAAAGGGGAGGAACTGATGTGCTCCTAATTCAGTACCTTTTTGAATAATCCATTCAAGCTTGTCCCCCTTGGGCAGGCCGCTAGCAATCGTAATTGTTATCGGTAGTTCAGGAGACTCTTCTTTCCATTGTACAACGTCTGCAACGACTCTTTCATCGGTAATTTCTGCAAGCCTGCAAACAGCCTGTTTCCCTTCAGGATCAACACATATAATTTGATCGTCTATTTGCATGCGCATAACCTTTACGATATGATGACGGTCTTCCTCATCAATTAAAAAACGATCATCATTTGCTCGTTGTTTAACAAAGTAACGTTGCACACAATGCACCCTCTCTAAAACATTTTACTCTTTATTTTACTAAAGAAGCGATTAATTTAAAAGGCAGAAATAAAAAAAAGGGGAACAAACACCCCTTTTTTTCATCATTATACCCTCTTTGCAATAATCGCAACCCAGTCTTCCATTAAGATTGTTTCTAAAATTTCAAATCCTGAGTTCACTAATGCTTCTTTTACTTGGTCTTTTTTCTGCTTGATAATGCCTGATGTAATAAATGCACCACCCGGCTTAATCACACGGGCTGCGTCATCAGTAAACCGCAAAATAACTTCAGCTAAAATATTGGCAACAATAACATCTGCTGAATCTTCCTCAACATTGTCCAGCAGGTTATTTTGGGAAATCGTAACTAAAGGGTGCACTTTATTAAGCTTAATATTAAGCCTTGCCTGCGTAACTGCTACTTCATCTAGATCGAAGGCCCTAACATCTTCTGCACCAAGCATGGCTGCTGCTATGCTCAATACACCAGATCCTGTCCCTACATCAATTACTCGGTCCCCAGGCTTAACAGTTCGTTCTATTGCTTGAATACACATTACGGTCGTTGGATGTGTTCCTGTACCAAAGGCCATTCCTGGATCCAATTCAATAATTAGTTCATCACTACTGACTGGAGTATATTCCTCCCATGTAGGAACGATCGTAAACTTTTCAGATATTTTTACAGGGTTATAATACTTCTTCCAAGCTGTTGCCCATTCTTCTTCATTCACTTCACTAATAGTTACTTTGTTTAAGCCGATATCAATATTATAAATAATTAAGTTATTGATTGATTCTTTTATGGCATCAACGGTTTCACCAAGGAAGCTGTTAACGGGTAAATAAGCTTTGACAATTACCCCTTCCTCAGGGTAATCATCGGGATTTAGTTGGTAGATTTCTCCGAATTGATCTTCCCTTTCTTTCGTCAACTCAAATGGATCCTCAATGACTACACCGCTCGCCCCAGCTTCATGCAAAATATGAGAAATAGGTTCAATCGCCTCATTTGTTGTGTGAATACTGATTTCAGACCATTTCACATCTACCAACTCCAATCCTTACTCGCTTTTAAATGCACGTTTTACTTTTGAGAAGAAGCTTTCTTCGTGTTCACCAATTGGTGAATTACCGCTAAGTTCTGCAAATTCTTTAAGAAGTTGCTTTTGTTTGTCTGATAGCTTAGTTGGGGTGATGATTCGCACGATAATGTACTGATCACCTACACCATAGCCACGGACATTTGGAACACCCTTACCCTTAAGACGGAATTTTTTACCTGTTTGTGTACCAGCTGGAACCTTCAGTTTAACTTTCCCGTGAAGAGTAGGTACTTCAATCTCATCTCCTAGAGATGCCTGAACAAAGGTGATTGGCATTTCACAGTAAATATCGTCGCCATCTCTTTCAAAAAACTCATGTGGACGGACATGGAATACTACATAAAGATCTCCAGCTGGTCCTCCATTCATTCCCGCTTCCCCTTGGCCAGATACTCGGAGTTGCTGACCATCATCAATACCAGCAGGAATTTTGACGTGAATTTTCTTACGTTTCTTTACCTTACCAGCACCACCGCAGGTTGAACATTTGTGTTTGATTTCTTTTCCGGTACCATTACAATAATGACATGTACGGCGATTCACAATCCTGCCAAATGGAGTGTTTTGTTCCACATTTAATTGACCTGATCCATGGCAGTGATTACATGTTTCAGGATTAGTACCTGGTTTAGCACCTGAACCACTACATGTTTCGCATGTTTCTTCCCGAGGAATTTCAATATCGGTTTCTTTTCCAAATGCTGCTTCTTCAAAAGAAACTGTCATTGTATACTGGAGGTCAGCACCTTGTCTAGGTGCATTCGGGTCACGTCTTCTTGAGCCGCCGCCACCTCCGAAGAAAGTATTAAAAATATCCTCAAACCCACCAAAGCCGCCACCAAAATCAGCGCCGCCTCCGAATCCTTGATTCGGATCGGTATGACCGAATTGATCATAATGCGCCTTTTTTTGATCATCGCTTAATACTTCATATGCTTCCGCAATTTCCTTAAACTTATCTGCCGCATCAGGCTCTTTATTAATATCAGGATGATATTGTTTAGAGAGCTTACGATACGCTTTTTTTATCTCATCCTTTGAAGCACTCTTACTGACACCAAGCACTTCATAGTAATCTCGTTTACTCATGATTACCACTCCCGAATCTTTCACATAAAGATTATTCTATCACCCATAAGATGAAGATTGCAATAAAATACTTATGTTTATTACAGAGAAAAAGCCAAAGCCCATAGACTGACTTTGACTTTTCTCTTGTTAGTTAGCCAACAACTTATTTGTCATCTTTTACTTCTTCGAATTCCGCATCAACTACATCGTCTTTGCCCCCAGCATTACCTGCTTCTTGGCCTGCCTGTTGTTGAGCTTGTGCCGCTTGTTCATAAAGCTTAACTGTTAAAGCTTGAACGATTTCTTGAAGTGCATCCTTCTTCGAACGAATTTCATTAAGATCGTTTTTCTCAATCGCTTGCTTTAGTTCATCCTTAGCTTCGTTTGCTTTGGCAACTTCAGCAGCGTCTACCTTACCTTCAAGATCTTTAACTGTTTTTTCAGTTTGGAATACTAACTGATCTGCTTCATTACGAAGCTCCACTTCTTCTTTACGCTGCTTATCTGCTTCTGCGTTTTCTTCTGCTTCTCTAACCATTTTTTGGATTTCTTCGTCAGAAAGTCCTGTAGATGATTTAATCGTAATTTGTTGTTCCTTATTTGTGCCAAGATCCTTCGCACGAACATTTACAATACCGTTTTTATCAATATCGAAAGTAACCTCGATTTGTGGAATGCCACGTGGTGCTGGTGGGATATCCGATAACTGGAAACGGCCAAGCGTTTTGTTGTTTGCTGCCATTGGGCGTTCCCCTTGAAGGACATGGATATCAACAGCTGTTTGGTTATCCGCAGCAGTCGAGAATACTTGTGATTTAGATGTTGGAATCGTTGTATTACGATCGATTAACTTAGTGAATACACCACCCATTGTTTCAATACCTAGTGAAAGAGGAGTTACGTCAAGTAATACTACGTCTTTTACATCACCCGTAATGACTCCACCTTGAATAGCAGCACCCATCGCTACTACTTCATCTGGATTCACTCCACGATGAGGTTCTTGTCCTGTAGCCTTTTTAATCGCTTCTTGGACAGCTGGAATACGAGTTGATCCACCAACAAGAATTACCTTATCAATTTGTGAAGCAGTTAATCCTGCATCGCTTAACGCTTGACGAGTTGGACCCATTGTCCGTTCAACAAGAGGAGCGGATAATTCATCAAATTTCGCTCTTGACATAGTCACTTCAAGGTGAAGTGGACCAGCAGCGCCGGCTGTGATAAACGGTAAAGAAATTTGTGTGGATGTTACACCAGAAAGATCTTTTTTCGCTTTTTCAGCCGCATCTTTTAAACGCTGTAAAGCCATTTTATCTTGTGAAAGGTCAATGCCATTCTCTTTTTTGAACTGGTCAACAAGGTAATCAATAATGACTTGGTCAAAATCATCTCCACCAAGACGATTATCACCAGCAGTTGATTTTACTTCGAAAACACCGTCACCTAATTCAAGGATAGAAACGTCAAATGTACCGCCGCCAAGGTCATAAACTAAAATAGTTTGATCTTGGTCTGTCTTATCCAAACCATAGGCAAGTGCAGCTGCTGTAGGCTCATTGATAATACGCTCTACTTCTAAACCAGCAATTTTTCCAGCATCCTTTGTTGCTTGACGCTCTGCATCGTTAAAGTAAGCTGGTACTGTAATAACAGCCTTTGTCACAGGTTCGCCAAGATAATCTTCAGCATAAGATTTTAAATATTGAAGAATGATAGCCGAAAGTTCTTGTGGCGTATAATCCTTGCCTTCAATTCCAACTTTATAGTTCGTACCCATATGACGTTTAATGGACATGATCGTATTTGGGTTTGTGATGGCTTGACGCTTTGCTACTTCCCCAACCTGACGCTCGCCATTTTTGAACGCAATAACAGATGGAGTTGTGCGATTACCTTCTGGATTTGGAATAACTTTTGGCTCTCCGCCTTCAAGTACAGACACACAAGAGTTTGTTGTTCCAAGGTCGATACCAATAATTTTACTCATTGCCTTTTCCTCCTAAAAAAATAATATGTAGTCTTTATTGATTTACTTTTACCATGGATGGTCGAATCACTCGATCCTTTAGTAAATAACCTTTTTGAAATTCATCAGTAACAATGTTAGAACCAAAGTTTTCATCTTCCCCTTGCATTACTGCTTGGTGTTGATGCGGGTCAAATTCTTTACCAACCGCTTCGATTGGTTCCACACCTTCCTTTTTCAAGGCATCCACCAAACTTCGGTATACCATATCCATCCCTTGAAGTAATGCTTTTGTTTGTTCATTGTCTGCCTCAACCTGCATTGCTCTTTCAAAGTTGTCTAATGCAGGTAGTAAATCAGTAATAAGTTTTTGTGCTCTATATTTTTCACTCGCTTCTAAATCTAATCTAGTGCGACGACGGAAATTATCAAAATCGGCTTGAAGACGTAAATAACGATTATCTGCTTCCTCTAACTTATCCTTAAGCACTTGGATTTGTTTTACATACTCCTCACCAGGGTCTACAGACGTTTCATCTGAAATTTGCTCTTCATTTAAAACCGCTTGTTCCTCGGTAAGTTCAACTTGGTCAGCACTCTCGATTTCTACTTCTTCATTCAATGAATTGGTTTTTTCATTTGTCAACTTACTCACCTCCCTTAAAGCATCTACTATTTATAGTCAAATTATTTCTCATAGAAAAGGGGTGAAACATAAGGAATTTCACCCTTACTCAATATTGCCAGTGCTACTTGGTTTGATACAATCTTGTCAAAACCGCCGTCAAGTCGTTACTTAACAATTGGAGCAGGCCAATGACACGTGAATATTCCATTCGGGTTGGACCAAGAATGGCAATCGTACCTAACTTTTCAACTCCAACAGAATAAGTAGCAGTAATCAAACTACAATTATCCATAGCACTGATATTATTTTCTGTTCCTATTTTGACATGAATCCCAGCTGAATCTTTTCGAATCAAATTGTAAATCCACTCTTCTTGGTCAATCATGGTTAGTAATGTACGGATTTTACTTATATCATGAAACTCAGGCTGGCTTAACATATTTGTTTTTCCACCAAAGAAAAGTTTTTCAGTGACTGGCATTTTTAGTGAATCTGCTACTGTATGCAGCATCAAATCATAATTATGAATATGCTGTCTAAGCAGCATGGCAACTTCTTTGTAAATTTTGTCGTTCAAATCTTCTAGCGGAACACCAGCAAGACGGTCATTCAGAATATTTACTGTTTTTTCCAGATCACTCACATCAATAGAGGCAGGTAAGGAAAAGGTTCTGTTTTCAACATGACCTGTATCTGTAACAAAGATGGCTACCGCTGTTTCCTTATTCAAAGGAATAATCTGAATTCTTTTCAGCTTATTGATACTAGCAGCCGGTCCAAGCACAATCGATGTGTAATTGGTTAATTCAGAAAGGATTTTTGCAGACCTTTGAATAATTTTCTCAAACTCATAAATTTTTTCGGCAAAAATCGATTGAATAATGGAAACATCCTGCTGATTTAATGCCTGCGGTGAGAGTAAATGATCGACATAATACCGATAACCTTTTTCAGACGGAACTCTTCCTGAGGAGGTATGAGTTTTTTCAATATACCCCAACTCTTCTAGGTCGGCCATTTCATTGCGAATCGTAGCTGAGCTAAAGGAAATATCCTCTTTTTTCGACAAGCTTCTTGAGCCGACTGGTTGAGCAGATCGAATAAAGTCATCAACAATAACCTGAAGAATCAACAATTGACGATCTGTTAGCAACATTCATCACCTCTGTTAGCACTCATAGTTACCGAGTGCTAATTATATTAATAAATTATCAAAAAAGGGGGGATGGTGTCAATTAAAAAGAAAGCCGATATTTGTGACAGATTGACTAGACCGCGCCCAAAAAGGCCTGGAAAACCTCATTTCCTAAAAAACGACCCGTTTTAGTTAAATATATATTATCGTTCTTCACTTCTATCCATTGCTTACTAATTAATTCAGTAATTTCCTTTTTAAATAACTGTAAGGGGTCCTGATCGAATTTTTCAATAAAATGAGAAACGGAAACTCCTTCTGTTTTACGCAATCCAAGGAACATTTCTTCTTCCATTTGTTCTGCTTTTGTAACTAGATGATCATCCAAAACTGGAAGCAATCCGCTATTTACTTGATCCATATATTTTTTTAATGGGCCTGAATTCGAGCGTCGAAACCCATTCACATAGCTATGTGCCCCAGCGCCAAACCCGTAATAATATTCGTTATTCCAATACGTCAGATTATGCTTACTCTCAAAACCAGGCTTAGAAAAATTACTTATTTCATATTGATGGAATCCATGTTTTTCCATTTCATCCATTAATACCTCATACATTTTTGCCTCTATATCCTCCCCAGGGGTTGGGAGCTTCCCTTTTTTTAATAGATTATAGAAAACAGTCTTCGGTTCAATAATTAATGAATAAGCAGAGTAATGATTGATATCGAGTGAAAAAGCTTGCGTTAATGATTCTTTAAAGTCATCGACTGTCTGCGATGGCAGGCTGAAGATTAGGTCAATGCTGATATTTTCAAAACCTACTCTTTTAGCACTCTCAATGGTTTGATAGACATCCTTAGCTTTATGGACACGACCGATTTTTTTTAAAAGTTCTTCGTTGAAGGTTTGAACGCCCAGGCTGATCCTGTTTACCCCAGCATCCTTTAATATTTGTAATTTTTCAATGGATAAATCACCTGGATTTGCTTCAAAAGTAAATTCAACAGCATTACTTGTAGGAAGGTTTTTATTTATGCTCTCACAAAATGTAAAAAGCTGTTGTTCATTTAATGAGGTAGGTGTTCCACCCCCAACAAAAATGGTGTCTAATTGATTGGTTGGATACTTTGCAAGAGTAATTTTCATTTCTTGATCAAGTGCTTTTAAATACTCCTCAACTGGCTGCCCTTTTAGAAAAACTTTATTAAAATCACAATAATGACAAATATGCTCACAAAAAGGGATATGAAGATAGGCAGCTTTTATCATTTTTAACACTTCCTTATGCTAGTAACAAAAAGAGGCTAGAATGCCTGCTACAGGCATGTCCTAACCTCCAATTTGTTATTATTTTTTTGTACTATTGTCATCCATCTTTAGTACAGCCATAAACGCTTCCTGCGGTACTTCAACAGACCCTACTTGTTTCATCCGTTTTTTACCTTCTTTTTGCTTTTCAAGTAATTTACGTTTACGGGAAATATCTCCCCCGTAACATTTCGCTAACACGTTTTTACGCATCGCCTTAATCGTAGAGCGAGCAACAATTTTTTGACCGATGGCGGCCTGTATTGGAACTTCAAATTGTTGTCTTGGAATCAATTCCTTCAGCTTTTCAACAATAATCTTACCACGATCATAAGCAAAGTCTTTATGAACAATAAAACTTAATGCATCGACTTGTTCTGCATTTAGTAATATATCCATTTTAACCAGGCTAGATGGTTTGTAACCAATCAACTCATAGTCAAAAGAAGCGTAGCCCCTTGTGCTGGATTTCAACTGATCGAAGAAATCATAGACAATTTCCGCTAACGGAATTTCATAAACGATACTAACCCGGTTCTCGCCCTGGTATTGCATATCTATAAAATTCCCGCGCTTTAACTGACAAAGTTCCATGATAGCACCAACATAATCATTTGGAGCCATCATTGTCGCTTTAACATACGGCTCTTCTACGCGGTCAATTTTCTGTGGTTCAGGCATGTTAGCAGGGTTGTCTACATTGACTTTTGTACCATCTGTCATGTAGACATGGTAGATAACACTTGGTGCAGTTGTAATTAAATCAATTTTGAATTCACGTTCAATTCGTTCTTGAATGATTTCCATATGAAGAAGTCCAAGGAATCCACATCGGAAACCGAAACCAAGCGCTTGTGACGTTTCTGGTTCAAATTGAAGAGCAGAATCATTCAATTGAAGCTTTTCAAGGGCTTCACGAAGATCATTAAACTTAGCTGTATCAATCGGATAAAGTCCGCAATATACCATCGGGTTTAATTTCCGGTAACCAGGAAGCGCTTCAGTCGTTCCGTTTTTCGCATTTGTAATGGTATCACCAACACGAGTGTCACCGACATTTTTAATAGATGCAGTTAAAAAGCCAACATCTCCAACTGTTAATTCGTTAAGTTGTGTAGCTTTTGGAGTGAAAACTCCCACTTCGTTAACTTCAAATTCTTTTCCTGTTGCCATCATTTTAATCTTGTCGCCGACTTTTACAGACCCTTCTACTACACGAACATAGGCAACAACGCCACGATATGCATCATATAACGAGTCAAAAATCAGGGCTTTTAATGGCGCTTCCGGGTCTCCTGTTGGAGCTGGAACTGTTTTCACGACCTGTTCAAGAATATCTTCAATGCCGATTCCAGCTTTAGCTGAAGCTAAAACGGCCTCAGATGCATCTAAGCCGATAACCTCTTCGATTTCATTCCGAACTCTCTCTGGCTCGGCACTTGGTAAGTCAATTTTATTAATAACAGGTAAAATTTCAAGGTCGTTATCCAAGGCAAGATATACGTTTGCTAGTGTCTGTGCTTCAATTCCTTGTGCTGCGTCGACGACTAATATAGCCCCTTCACAAGCAGCAAGACTCCTTGATACCTCGTACGTAAAATCAACATGCCCTGGTGTATCAATTAAATGGAAAATATATTCTTCTCCATCTTTCGCTTTATATTTTAACTGTACAGCATTTAACTTGATGGTAATCCCGCGTTCCCTTTCAAGATCCATGGAATCCAAAAGCTGGTCTTTCATCTCACGCGATGTTAATGCATTTGTTTTTTCCAAAATACGATCAGCCAATGTTGATTTTCCATGGTCGATATGAGCGATAATGGAAAAATTTCTGATCTTTGATTGTCGTTTGAGTTTTTCTTCTCTGTTCATGGTCTTTCACTCCTACTATACTCGCACATGTACACTATTTTTGATTATATCAGTAGAGCATTCGAGATTCAATTAAATTTAAGCTCTATTAAAATTGTCTGTTGATTTCCGTTCCAGGCACTTCGATTTCCGTGGGTGTTTCGGCGAGCCTCCTCGGCGCTTGCGCCTGCGGGGTCTCCCCTGAACCATACTCCCACAGGAGTCTTCGTGCCTTCCACTCCAATCAACAGGTTTGAAAAATCAATTCATTGCCCAAAATTAATAAGCGGCACCTTCTTAGGCACCGCTTTAGCTTTATTTCGTTATTTTTTGAATCAGATTTTCAGAGGCATTTGATATCCCATCAGACATTTTTTTCCCCATTGAGGAAAAGAAGTTATAGGCGCTAATCTCCTCAAGCTTCTTCTTCTTTGCTTCAATATCATGACTGGAAATATCATTACCCAATATGGAGGCACTTATGTGATTATCGGTATCATTTAAGCTGACAGCCTGATGAAAGTTTGGATCGTCGTACCCTTTCATTTTATGAATTCCGTTATTGGCTAATTGCATGCCTGTTAAAACAGAGATTAGCATGAGAGCGGCAATACCAACGCTTTTAAGCATAAATAACTTCATACAACTGCTCCCTTACACTTATTGTTTATCAGTTGACTGCTTAACATCCTGATTCACCTTTTCTGCCTGCCAGTAGTACTCACTAAATACTTCAGCAAGAGCATCCGCAGAACGGTTTAACTCTTCAAACGTATTATCTACCCCGCCAAACTCAATTAGAATGGCATTTGATGATAGGTTTTGATTATAGATACTATTTGACCCGGCCGCATTTTTAACCATAACTCCTCTGCTTAACCCCTTATACTTTTTCTGTAAAAGATTGTGCAGTTCTGTTGCTAGCTTTGCATTTTTCTCATAATTGGGGTTTTTACCTCCAATAATAAACGCAAGCTTTGCATACGGTTTTCCATCAATCGATACGGTTGTCTTTTCCTTCCTTTGCGAATCACGATGAATATCTATAAAATAATGCAACTCTTTATTAGAAGCCATGGCTGTTTGTACAACAGAACGGGATTCTTCATAGGACTTCGTAAAATTCCAACCCTTTTTATTTAGATTTGCTTGGATATCTGTTTTGTCGATAAAGCTTCCGATTCCTCTATCGCTAAGGCTTGTCTTAAGTTGGTCACCAATTTTAGTAACATTAATTTGAGAATGATAAGCCAGATTTGGATTGGTTACGCCCTTAAGATATGGTAAATAGGATTCCCGATTATGAGAGAAGTAAACATAGACAACTTGTCGATTTCCCGTCGTTTGCCCTGGCGTTGTAGAAGGATTCTCGTTTGTTGGCTTATCTAATCCTTCAAGATTTTGTAATGCCGCTTCCCGTTCCGCCTTCATAATCTCAATGGGCGGGGCCGATTCAATTGGCATATTGGTATAATTAGTGCCCTCTCCTGCCACAAGAATTTTTCCATCAAATTGATAGAACCCCGGCAGCTCTCTTCCAAGAAGACTTCGTGGGTCATTCAAATTAATATTACTAGATAGCTTAAAAACCAAATTGGTCAGAGTTGGTGTTGCAGCCCAATTATTTTCCACCTTTAAAAAATGGTGATTTTCCCAGCCCATCAGTTGATAGAGAAGTTCCCCATTCACATTTGTGGCAGCCTGATTTACAGAAAGAGACATAAGTCTATATTGTGGCTTGAGTGACGTTAAGAGGCCGCTTATAGAAAAAATCAATATGATAAAGAGTAACAGAGCAGCGATTATTTTAAATAAGCTTGTCCCTTGGACGATAAAAAACGTTCCATTTGTTCTAGCATTTTTCATAGTTCCACCCCACTTAAACGATTCTAGTAAATCTTATGACATTACTAGAATTGGTAGAACCATAAATACAGCTAAAGCTGTTCTAAAAAGGGGCTAATGGTTAAAAACCACACACCCCTAAGAAAATTTTATTTTGTATAATATCCGGCGTTTTCCTGATCAACAGCCGTGTGAAGCGATGAGTTTAATCCATTTGCAATGAGGTTCGCCATATCCTCAATGAAAACATCAACTTCCTTTGGAGTAACCATTAAGTTATGGCCAATTGGTGCAAGTACCTCATAAATCAACTTTCTTTTCTCATCATCTGGCAGGGTGCCAACAATTCCGAGAAAGGTTTTCCGATGTTTTTCTTCAGGTAAATCTTCCTCTGTTAACTTTCTCTTTTCACCAAAACTCATACCTGCTGGTGCCAGCGCTCTTGAAGGGCGATTGCCCTCCTTCAATTCTTTACCAAAGTGTTTCAGGATAAAATCAATCGTATCACTAGTAATAGAAACTGCGTCCACCACCGTTGGAACTCCAATAGCTATAACAGGAATCCCTAACGTTTCTTTGCTAAGTTCTTTTCTTTTATTACCGACACCTGAACCAGGGTGAATACCTGTATCAGAGATTTGGATAGTTGAATTAACCCTTTCGATTGACCTAGATGCTAGGGCGTCGATAGCAATTACAAAGTCCGGTTTTGTATTTTCTACTACACCGAAAATAATATCACTTGTTTCAATCCCTGTTAGTCCCATCACTCCAGGAGCCAAGGCACTTACAGATCGATACCCTTCCTCCACATTTTCAGGTTGAAGCTGAAAGAGATGTCTTGTAATTAAAAGGTTTTCACAAACCATTGGCCCTAAAGCATCTGGAGTTACATTCCAATTTCCCAGTCCAACAACGAGGCACGAGTCTGTTTTCTTAATTCCAGACCCTTCTAGAAAATGAGCAAATTCCCTAGCAAATATTTCCTCTACCTTGTGCTGTGTGTCTGTGTTTTGCTGACGGATTCCTTGCACCTCTACCGTTAAATATCTTCCTGCTTTTTTCCCGAGCTGCTGCTCTCCTTGTTTTGTTACCTCAACCAAAGAAATTTTTATATCGTCAACATCTTTTTCCTTAATTATTACTCCCTCAATTTGTGAAAGGTCTTCCTCTTGCTCGACAGTCCCCTTTCTACCAGCTATCACCATTTCCCTTGCTTCAATGGCTAGGTCAGTTCTAACCGAGTATTGACTTAAGTCGATTGATTCACTCATACTCATTCACAATTCACTCCTAACATGTTCTCCATAAAATAGAAACTATTCCCTATTTTTGCCCTCTTCACTTCAAAACATGCAAGTTAAATAATTATCACTTTTCATTTGTGTATTGCAATATAGGCCATCGTTTGATAAAATACTTCTTGTTCTGAATTATTATTGATGAATGTAAAGTCGAGTTCATATAGTCTCGATTCTTTGTAGGAGGTGAATGTAATGCCTAACATTAAATCTGCTATTAAGCGTGTTAAAACAACTGAAGCTCGTAATGCTCAAAATACAACTGCTAAATCTGCAATGCGTACGGCTGTTAAAAAAGTAGAAGCTGCTGTTTCAACTAACGACGCTGCTGCTGCAAAAGAAGCATTAGTAAGTGCTGCTAGTAAATTAGACAAGGCTGCTGCAAAAGGTCTTATCCACAAAAATGCTGCTGCTCGTAAAAAATCACGTCTAATGAAAAAGTCAAACGCTCTATAATATAGCGCGCAATAAAAAAACGATTCCGCTCAGGAATCGTTTTTTTATGTTTCTTTACTTTTTTAAACGAAACAATAGCATCTCGATAAGCAAGGATTTGTTCATACCGCCTGTTTTCATTTGATAGTCAGCCTCAGCCAGCCATTCCATAAGTTTA
Organism: Neobacillus sp. PS2-9; assembly: GCF_030915525.1. Lineage (NCBI taxonomy): Bacteria > Bacillati > Bacillota > Bacilli > Caryophanales > Bacillaceae > Neobacillus > Neobacillus sp. PS2-9. Next base: position 1,596,533 of record NZ_CP133269.1, on the reverse strand, counting down.
GCTAATTCTTCATCTGTAAATTTATTTGCCTGCCCACTTGCTAATTTGACACGAAACGGGTGGGTTTTTAAGTAACCAGCAATTTGCTGTTGACCATACCCTCTTCTAGAGAGTTCCTTTACTTGATAAATTAAGCGAAATTGCCCGGCTAGTAAGGCAAGGATTTTAATTGGCTCCTCATTTTGCTTTAGCAAATCATAATAAATCCGTAGTGCCTCATCCAATTTTCGTTGAACCACTTTCTCAATTAAGGTAAAAATATTCTGTTCAAGAGATCGGGCCACTAATTTTTCAACTAAATCCACATCAATTCTTTTATGGTCTGCTGCATACAAAGCCAACTTATCCACTTCTGTGGTTAGCATAAACATATTTGTTCCAACTAAGGCAAGTAATTGATCAACAGCATTCGCTTCAATTTCAATTCCATTTCCTGCCGCACGATCCTTCACCCAGTTTTTCAACTCATGTTCATTTAACTTTTTAGCTTCTACTAGTTCTGCGTTTCTCTTCAGTTCTTTCGTGATTTTTTTTCGCTCATCTAATTTTTCATATGGCGCTGAAATAACCATCACCGTATACGGGGCTGGTTCTTTCAAGTAGGCTTCAAGTTTTGTTAAATCGTGTTCAACCTTTTCCTTCGTTTTCTCAGCAGTTAAAAATACGGGATTATGTAAAAAAACAACTTTTTTTTCACCTAGAAAAGGAAACGTTTCTGCATCCTCCAATGCCACATCAATGGGAGTCTCCTCTAAGTCATATGCAGAAAAATTAAAGTCCTTCTCTTCTTCGTCTAATATACGGTTAAGAAGTAGTTGCTTCGTTTCATTGATTAAATATGCCTCTGTTCCATATAATAAATAGATAGGAGCAATTTCTTTTTTTTTGATTCTCCTCCAAATATCCAATACCATTGTCCAGCGCTCCCCTTCATTTCACTTACATCTTATCGTAATGAAGCTTGGACGATTTGACAAGTACTTAAAGGGAATTAGCAATTAACTAATAAGTGCCAATTCCCGATCTATAATGAACGCCTGCAATATTCAGCCCTAGGATCTGTAATTGCCTGGCGGAGTTCCTAACGTAATAATAGTGTAGCCTTAACTGAATCATAGTATTTTGACAACTCTTGTCATTACAGGAAAACGGTAAAGGGAGGCTGGATTTTTTCAGCCAAATAGCTTATACTATATTTTGAAAATAGGAGGGGTAGATTGTGAATCAATTTGAAAAAAACGTGCAAAGCAAACGTAACGACGCTATCGATTCTGGAGTAGGATTTGGGGTTTCTTTTGGCTTCTTTGCTTTATTGTTCATTATCGCAACTGTTATTAAGCTTATCGGTTCATAATGAAGGGTTTACATACCGTAATCAAGGACTGCTACCTTGCAGTCTTTTTTTATTTCTTATTGAATGCTTTATCTTATGGTAAGAAGGTTGAAAAGGTTCCTTTCTGTTTATAAAAACGATACGTAATCGCTCCTTGTAAATCAGTTCGGTAAATGGTAGCATTGACTTTTTTTAACCGCTCAAGCACTTCTTGATGTGGATGACCAAAACGATTTTTTTCACCGGCAGAAATTAAAACTGTCTTTGGTTTAACTTGATGAATAAATAATTCAGCACTCGATGTCTTACTTCCATGATGTCCTGCCTTAAGTACATCAATTGTTAGATTTGGATATTTCTTAATAATTTTCTCTTCTCCTTCCTGATCAAGGTCTCCCCCGAAAAACCAATTCCGTCCCCCTAACCTTGAAACAAAGGCAATTGACCCACTGTTTCTTTCACCCGCAAAATTTCTTTCCGGAGAAAGGATAAAGAATTCAAATTCATCAATATTCCAATGATCCCCGGCCGCAACTTTTATAACAGGTATCCTTTTCTTTTTAGCTATTTTAATGATATCAAGCTCTGTTTCAGACGGAGCAATAACCGAGGGTATTAAGATTTGTTTGACCTTAAGCTCTTCTAAAATAGAAAAGGAACCTCCGATATGGTCTATGTCTCCATGTGTTAAAATCAGTTTATCAATTTTTGTAACACCTTTACCTTTCAAGAAAGGTACTACCACATCTTTCCCCACTTCAAAAGGATTTGCTCGCTGCCTCCATTCTTCCACATGGTATTGCATCGTTCCTCCTGTATCAATCAGAATGGTTCCTTTTTGGAAAGGAAGTTGAATTAGAATACTGTCCCCTTGCCCGACGTCAATCATAGTCACCTCTCCATAAGGATTAAATCTGTTTAACTCCATTTGAAGACTGAAAAGCAGAATACCCAACAAAATAAGATGTCTTTTCCCTTTGGATGAAGTAATCTCTTCCCAATTACAAAAGACCGCAAATATAATGATGATTTCCACTATTAAAAGTATAAGATTGGGCCTACCAGCTATAAAGCTCCCAAAAGGGATTTTTGCCGCATAATCGATGACTTCATTAAAAAAGGAAATGATTTTCAAGAAACTATTTACAAAAATGATTGGAGTATTACTGAATAGCAGTTGAACGACAAAGAGGAAGTAAACACCTGGAAGATATACAAAGGAAAAGAGAGGAATATACAGCATGTTGGCGATAATGCCGACTAATGAAAGCTCAAAATAATGATAAAGTAAAAATGGAAAGGCTGCTAATTGAGAAATAACAGATGTAACTAACATCCGTAATAAACTGTGCTGATAAATAGAAAAGATTAATCCAGCTGACAGAATGATGGCCGTGCTTACTGAAAAAGAAAGTTGAAAACCAACATCAAAAATTGCCAGTGGATCTATAAACAAAAAGATAATAAAGGCCAAACATATTGCGTCAATTGGTAAAAGCTTAAGTCTATTTTTCCATTTTGTCGTTAGCAGGACAAGGAATATCATTAATCCAGCTCTAATCACGGATGGAGAGCTCCCTGTAAGGATTACATAGACAGGAATAGCCACCAAAAGAACATTCGTCATCCACTGCCTTGTGATTCCTACCCGCAGCCCCAAATAAAAAACAACCCCAATTAACAAGGAAACATGAAGTCCAGAAATAGCTAATAAATGAACGATGCCAGTTCTTTGATAATTACCAAGCAAGGCCGGATTCAGTAAACTCCTATCGCCAAAAATTAAAGCTGCGGACAGTGAAGCAATTTCAATAGGGAAATGGTCGATAAGATAACGCGTACCCGTAAAACGAAATTGTTTTAAGGTAACCAGTAATGAAGACGGAATGGAAGTACAATGTTGGAGTGGATTTTCATTGGTTTCAAGTATCCAATGAATGCGCTTATTGGAGAGATAGTTACGATAATCAAATCCATTTGGATTTTTGGCCATCGCCGGTTTTTTCAAGGAACCCGATACCCTGCAAACCCGACTAAAAAAAATTTTATTCTGAAGGTTTATTTTTTCATTTTCTGATTTTAATTTGTAACGTAGGAGGAGATTCTCATTGTGGAATTTTTCCTTTATCTCTACCTGTAATAAATCGCCATCAATTTTGGGATTTTCTATGTATTCCAGAGTAAAGGCTGTGGTAGATTCAGGTATAAGAGAGTGATTCATTCTTTCCCCCCTCATTCCTATTAACAGAGAGATGGTAAAAATAACCACGAGGAGGGCTATTTGTTCCTTCGAAAATCTTTTGTATTGATACAGTAAATACATATAAATAATCATTAGAATAAAGAAAGGAAAAAACGTTACAAGAGCGCATAGTACGCCCAACAAAGCAGAAAGGGCAATATACATATACTTTCCATTCATTTTACTTCTCCAATTTGTAGGTTTTTTAAGGAGTTTGAAAGGGATGACGCCGGATATGACCGGCGCCAAGAAAAAGCTATTGTGTGATCTTTCTAAAGTCGATGACTTGTTCAGTCAGTTCTACCTTTTCAATTTTTACACCCGCTTGCTCAAATAATTCAATGGCATATGGATGATTTTTATAATCCTCCGCGTAATAAACTGTCTTTATGCCCGCTTGGATAATGGCTTTACAGCATTGGAGGCAAGGAAAATGAGTCACATAGATTTCAGCATCAGCAGTAGGTACACCAAATTTAGCACATTGGAGCAAGGCATTCATTTCTGCATGAATCGTTCTTACACAGTGGTGGTCAATCACATAGCATCCTTTATCAATACAATGGTCGCCCCCTGCAATCGATCCGTTGTAGCCTCCCGCAATAATACGCTTATCTCTAACAATGGTTGCACCTACTGTAAGCCTAGTGCACGTGCTTCTTAGTGCCAGCAAGTGGCTTTGTGCCATAAAATATTGATCCCAAGATAGTCGATTCACGATTCCCCACTCCCTAGAATTAAAAAGTTTACATTTAGTGTAAGGGTACTTGTACTATAGGTCAATCTATGATTCAGTGAACCACAATTAAATCCTTTAATTTTTCATAAGTTTTATCCCCAATCCCACTAATATTTTTAAGGTCTTCTACCACCTTAAATGGTCCGTTTGTGTTCCGATATTCCAGTATGGCAGCTGCCTTAGACGGACCAATTCCAGGGAGGTTTTGCAGTTCGTTTTCATCCGCTTTATTAATATTAATTTTAGCCTGACCCTCACTGGTACTCGCTATTACGGTGGAGTTTCCATCTATGGAACCAACAACAGCAGCAGCGGTTTCCTCACCCTTGGCCGGTACATAGACAACCATTTCATCAACAACATGTGCAGCAAAATTAACTTGGGTTTGGTCAGCTTGCACCGTTAACCCACCAGCGCGGCTAATGACATCAATGACTCGATCACCTGTATTTGCCTGATATACGCCCGGTTGCTTGATTTGTCCCTTTACATCAACCATAATTTTCTCTGTCTTTTCCTTTTGTTCGGGTTGATTATTTTTCGTGTTTTCCTGACCCTCCTCTTTCAGCGTGCTTTCCATGGAAATTGTCTCAGTTGCAACAGGGGCATTTTCTATGAAGGAAAAATAATAAAAACAACTTAAACCAATAATTATAGCAACCACCATGTAAAACTTGTGTTCCAACAACCAGTCTTTCATTAGGATCCATCCTTTCAAATCGAAGGTATATTTCACATTTACTTTTCATATGGTTATAAAAGAATATTGCATGCGAAGGAGGGTCGGAAAATGAATCTAGGTATCATCGGTACCGGTAATATGGGGAGAATTTTGGTGGAGGCCTTGATTGATAGTAAGGCCATATCCCCTTCTTCAATGATCATTACAAATAGAACGAAATCTAAAGCCATGCTGCTTAAAGATAAATATAGGGAAATTAGGGTTGGGGCAACTCCGGAAGAGGTGGCGGCTCAATCCGATTTATTATTTATTTGTGTCAAACCATTAGACATTTATAAATTACTGGATGATATAAACCCTCACTTAAATGATGAAAAATGTCTTATATCCATAACAAGTCCTGTCAGTACAAGCCAAATTGAAAAAAAGGTATCTTGTTCAGTAATCCGAGTAATTCCAAGTATTACAAATCGGGCATTATCCGGCGTGTCCTTACTTACCTATGGAGAAAATTGTAGTGACCTTTGGAGAGAAAAAATTGGAACTTTAATTACGAAGATTTCGGTACCAGTTAGTATTGACGAGAACATTACGAGGGTGGCATCAGATATTGTGAGTTGCGGCCCGGCTTTCTTCAGCTATCTCCTACAGCGATTCATACAAGCAGCAGTGAAGGAGACAGAAATTGACGAAGCCACTGCAACCATTTTTGCAAGTGAGATGATTGTGGGACTTGGTGAGTTGTTAAAACAAGGTCACTACACTCTACCATCATTACAAGAAAAAGTTTGTGTAAAAGGTGGAATAACGGGTGAAGGGATAAAGGTGTTAGACAATGAACTGGGGAACGTGTTTGAACATTTGTTCCAGGCGACCCATTCAAAATTTAAAGAAGATCTTGATAAAGTGGAAATGCAATTCTCTAAGTAATTATTCGATAGCATTAGACAAATTCCTTCTTTATTTTTAAGGCTTTGTTAAATTTTTCTGTTGATTTCCGCTCCAGGAGCGAGCGGTTCGTGGGTGTTTCGGCGAGCCTCCTCGTCGTTAGCGCCTGCGGGGTCTCCCCTGAACCATACTCCCACAGGAGTCTTCGCTCCTTCCGCTCCAATCAACAGGGTATAAAAATCAACAATGTTCTTTAACATAGCCATTTCAAAAAAATGAGGCTGACTTTTAGTCAGCCTCATTTTTTATTTTTTTTCGAGCGACGAAAAAGATTCGTTCGGATTGTGGCTCGGGTGATTTTGGTTCGAAGTCCGCACAAACCTTGAGCAATTCAAAGCCTGCTTCATTTAACCAGTCTGAGTATTGCTCAATAGGATAGGTCCGTTGGTAATGAATTTCATCATACCGATCATATTTACCCGACAGTTCATCTAACACAAAAAAACTTATATCATGTTCCACACTGTACTCTTTTTCTCCAGAGAAACTATTCCAAATATAGGAAAGACCCTCATCATTTACCGCAAAGGTTTGGTCAATAAAACCATGAGAGATTTTGTAAGTGGAATGCACGTCAAACATAAATAGTCCATCAAGCGTTAAATGCTGGAATACAGAAGAAAACGTCTCTTTAACGTCCTCTTCTGTTTGCAGGTAATTGAGTGAGTCACAGAATATACCGATCACATCGAATTGGCCCTGTCCTTCCAAATCAATCATATTCTGTTCAAACAAAGGAATATGAATTCCTTTTGTTTCTGCCTTTGCCTGCGCAACAGCCAGCATATCGGACGATAAGTCAACTCCAGTTACTTGAAACCCTTCATTCGCAAAGCGAATGGAGAGTTCTCCCGTACCGCAGGCTAAATCAAGCAGGCGAACCCCAGTCACGTTATAGTTTACAAGCTGTTCTTTGACAAAACTTACCCATTCGTCATAAGGAGCATCCTTCATTAGCTCATCATACAAATAGGCAAATTGTTCATAACTCATGAATTTAACTCACTATGGATATCTTCAAGCGGCGCATCGCCCCATAAGCGTTCTAAATTGTAATAGCTTCTTTCCTCACGATGGAAGACATGGGCTACCACATCACCTAAATCAATTAACACCCATCTCGCTTCATCAAAGCCTTCCATTCTTTTTACATCATAGCCGCTCTCTTGGGCTTTTTCCTTAATCTCTCTAGCAATCGCTTGTACTTGTTTATCTGAATTACCGTGGCAAATAATAAAGTAGTCTGCAATTAGAGATATGCCCTTCATATTTAAAGCCAAAATATCTTCTGCACGTTTATCGTCTGCTGCCTTTACAGCCATTTTTAATAGATCTTGATTATTCATCCATCAATCCTCCAATTTATTAACAAGGTCATTGTAAGTATAAAATGTATCAGGGTACACCTTTTGATTCTTTTTTAATAAAAATATCATGGTATTTTGAACTGATTTAATTAACGCACGCTGTAAATTGTCTTGCGCAAGCTCTCTCACTTCTTCTACACCAGGAAAGTGACGGCCTGGCTCCATATAATCTGCCAAATAAATGACCTGTTCCAGCAAGGTCATTCCGACTCTTCCAGATGTATGGTAACGGATGGCATCTAGTACCTCACGATCCGTAATCCCCACTTCTTTTTCGACTAAGTATGCGCCTGCAGGAGCATGCCACAATTCGGAATTATATTCAAGCAAATTCAGCGGAAACCCTTGAGTAGTGATGATTTCCTTCATTTCCTCTTTTGGACGGAATTTTGCATAATCATGAAATATAGCAGCGGTTTCGGCTTTCTTTACATCGGCTCCAAATCGCTTAGCGAGTATTATGGCTGTATCCATGACCCCGATAGTATGTTGATACCGGTGCTCGGTTAACTGCTCCTTAACAAGCTGTAATGCTTTTTCACGTTCCATATAAGCGCTTCTCCTCAATAAATTCAATGACAGCATCAGGCAGTAAATATCGAATAGTCTTTTCACTCTTCACACGATCTCTTATCATACTTGACGATACGTCCATCCCTGGCACCTCCACATAAAGAACAGGATAATTAGTTTGATGACTATAGGACGGCCTATGTACACCAACAAATTGAACGAGCTTAACAAGCTCATCAATTTGTTGCCATTTCGGTAAATATTCGATCATATCTGCCCCAATGATAAAGAAAAATTGATACCCAGTATACTTATCATTTATTTTTTTCATAGTATCAATAGTATAGGAAGGACCTTCTCTTTCTAATTCAATCGTCTCTATTTTAAAATCTGAATTTCCTTGAGTTGCAAGCTCAAGCATCCGAAGACGATCTTCATTTTTAACAGAACCTGTCTTTTTCTTATGGGGAGGTTCCTGGTTTGGCATGAACCAAATTTCATCAAGTTCAAGTGCGGAAAGAACCTCATTAGCAATCATCAGATGACCATAATGTGGAGGATCAAATGTTCCTCCCAAAATTCCAACCTTCTTCATGCATTCGCCATCCTTTACTACATTGGATTATGGAAGAGTGATTGTTTTCTTTTCAACAGACTCTTTATACAGGACAATCGTGTTCCCAATGATTTGGACAAGTTCAGCACCTGTACCTTCAGCTAACTGTTCAGCAACTACTGTTTTATCTTCCTCACAATTTTGCAAGACACTGATCTTAAAAAGTTCTCTCGCTTCAAGTGCGTCCGATACTTGTTTAATCATATTATCATTGACTCCGCCTTTTCCTACTTGAAAAATAGGATCCAAGTGGTGTGCTTTTGAACGTAAAAAACGTTTTTGTTTACCTGTTAACATGTTTTTCCTCCTAATTGTTTCAACACATTCTCTCTCATTCGTTGGATATCCGGGAGTATTCCTGTCCACTTTTCAAAGGCAAGGGCTCCTTGATAAACAAACATCTCAATTCCATTTTGCGTTCGTGCCCCTTGTCCATTTGCATCATGTAAAAATTGAGTTGTAAGCGGATTGTAAATTATATCACAAACCATTGACTCTTTCCTTAGATTATTTAAATCCAAAGGTTTTTCATCTAACCGAGGTGACATCCCAACCATGGTTGTTTGAATGATTAAATCATATTCTTCTATTTGGTTACCGGCTTCGGCAATAGATTTTGCTGCAGACGAGATGGTATATGGACATGCTTCAATCAAGCTCTGAGCTTTCTCCAAAGTACGATTAGCAATGTCAATCACCGCAGGTCGTTCCTTTGCCAAGGTAAAATAAATGGCCCTTGCAGCACCACCTGCACCAATGATTAAGACCCTTTTTCCTTCTATAGAAGGAAGACTTGTATGGAGTCCACTTAAAAATCCTGGTCCATCAGTATTGTAGCCAATTAATTTTCCACCGTCATTCACGACTGTATTTACTGCTCCAATGCTGGCAGCTAATTCATCTACCTCATCTAAAAAGGGAATAATCTTGCTTTTATGGGGAACAGTGACATTAAATCCACCTGCGCCAATTGCCTTTAATCCCTTAACGGCATCCTCTAGATTCTCTGATTTTACTTGAAAGGGAAGATAATAGGCATCAATATTATAAAAAGAGAATAAATCATTGTGCATGACTGGCGACATCGAGTGCCCTATCGGATCGCCCAAAACAGCAAAAAGCTTTTTCACCTTTTTTCTCCTCACCCAATCTGACTTTTTATCATTTGTTTTACATACGTATTTAAATTAAAGATTTACGTATTAACGTTTGTACACCCTTTGGAACATAAGCAGCCACTTTTGCCCCAGGCTCGTTGACCGTAATCCAGCCTAACCCTGAAAAAACGATATCTGTTTTAGCTTCCCTCACCACAAACTCTTGTCTTACTAACTCTGGGAAAGAATCAACTTGTTCCGGCTGTGGCGGTGTTAGCATTTCCCCGACATGCTTTTCATAAAGTTCAGAGGCATTTTCTGTTTTTGTCCTATGAATAGTTAAATCATTGGATACATAACAAACAAATGACCTTCTACCTCCACTGATATAATCAAATCGTGCTAAGCCTCCAAAGAATAAGGTTTGACCTTCATTCAGTTGGAATACTTTTGGTTTAATCTCCTTTTTAGGGGTAATCACTTTTAAATCACTTTTGTCAACAAAATGAGCCATTTGATGGTGATTGATAATTCCAGGAGAATCAATTAGATACTTTCCATCGTCAAGTGGGATTTTGATAATATCCAATGTAGTCCCAGGAAAATGCGAGGTAGTAATGAGGTCCGCTTCCCCTGTTACATCCTTAATAATTCTATTGATAAAGGTTGATTTCCCTACATTTGTACAGCCAACCACATAAACGTTCTTTCCATTTCGCATCTCATCAATAGCTGCGGCTGTTTCTTTAATAAACTGACCTTTGGCTGCACTAACAAGGAACACCTCTTCTGCTCTTAATCCCAGTTCCTTTGCCTCGTTCTTCATCCAGTTAATTAATTTATTGTGTTTGACCGACTTTGGTAAAAGGTCCACCTTGTTACCTACAAGCAGTACCTTGTTATTCCCAACAAATCTGTGTAATCCCGGTAACCAACTTCCATTAAAATCAAAGATATCAACAATCATCACAATAAGGGCATCAGTTTTTCCCATTTCATTTAAAATCTTTAAAAAGTCATCGTCGGTAAGATTAACATCTTGAACCTCATTGTAATGCTTGAGCCGGAAACACCTTTGACAAACAATTATTTCTTTCTCTAAAGCAGAAGATGGTGCATAGCCTATTAATTCCGGATTTTCCGTTTGAACTTTTACACCACAGCCTATACATATATGTTGTTCACTCACAAATTAATCCTCCCATTGAAGCATTCCTTTTTTTCTGAACCAGTTTAAGATCCTTCTCTCAGCAAAACGGTTGAACTTTGTAAAGAAGCCATCGGTTTGGGCAACAGGTACAACCAAAATGGTATGAAAACCACTACGGTTTCCTCCAAGTACATCCGTTAATAATTGGTCCCCTATAACGACGGTCTCTTCTTTTTTTATGCCCATTTGCCTAACTGCTTTGTTAAATGCAGGTCCGAGCGGCTTCCGTGCGCGAAAGATAAACGGAAGGTTTAAAGGATCAGAAAAAGCCTTTACACGTTCCTCATTGTTATTTGAAACAATGGTTACAAGAATATGATGTTTTCTAATTTCATCAAACCAATTAATTAATTGGGGAGTGGCATTCGGACGATCCCATTCCACTAATGTATTATCCAAATCAGTAATAATCCCTTTTATCCCTTTTTCCTTTAATTGTTCAGGCGAAATATCCAGAATGCTTTTCACATGCTCATCTGGTAAAAATTGTTTTAACACTAAGCTTACACCTCATTATAATTCTTAATATGAATAGCTCTTTCATCTGTACTTGTACAATCATAACCAATAATACCCTTTGTTTCAAAAGAAAAATGATCAATGTCTGATTCAACAAAATTCGACCACGTCTAATTCTACTGGAACTAAAAAACAGCTATTTTTAATGGATGTAACATCTTTTTTAAAAAATAAAAAATATTTTTCGACAAAGATCTACTTTTTTTCATCCTGTGGATAACCTTATTAACATTATACCCATTGAACTCCTTGAGTTTCCTTAGTTTATAAACAAATTAACCACAACTTATCCACTAGAAGTTGTGGATAAATAGAACGATTGTTCTATAGGGATAAATTTGGTAGATTTAGGGTACACCAATTGAACGTACTATTTTATGTTTAGTTTTCATCAAATAGAACAATTTATTTATAATCGGAGGTGGATTCTGACGTGAGAAAACTGTCAGATGAATTATTAATTGAGTCATATTTTAAAGCAAAGGAATTAAACTTAAGCCCGGATTTTATCGGTCTTATTGAGTCCGAAATTAACCGACGTTCCTTATATAATAAAATAAAGCTCTCTTCCTAAAACCATTACACTGCCCTATTATGGGCTTTTCTTTTTTTATAAGAATATTCTAGGGCAGAAACTCCCTGCCTTATTTGTGTATTACACCTATTTTTTCGCCAACCTTGATATCCTTTGGTGTCTGAATAGCTGATTCCACTTGGAAGGTGTTCTTTTCAAATAGCAGGACCACCGTTGAACCAAAACTGAAATACGCCATTTCTCCCCCTTTTTCAAGTTCTGATCCTTTATGCGTTGTTTCAATTGAATTAACAAACATCGCTCCAACCTTTACAATAGCCACATGCCCGAATGATGTTTTTACTTCAGTTATTACCCTATAATTCTTTGCTAGGGTACGAACTCCATATTTTAACCCTAACTTATTTACTGGATAGGATTTAGCCCCTAGTGTCCATTGCTTCGTTACTGTGCCATCAACAGGACTGTGTATCCTATGGTAATGACTTGGACTTAAATAGAGAATCATGTATGTACCATTTAAGTATTTAGATAAGACTTCTTGATCACCAAGCATTTCTTCGATGGAATACGTTTTTCCTTTTACTAAAATTTCACTTGTCTCTTTTATCGGTCCAATGTCCTCTATAACGGCATCAACGGGACTAACAACGGAGTCTTCACTTCTGTCAATAACTCGAGATTCGTTTTTTAACGTTCGAACAAATAAATCATGAAGAGTAGGATATTCCGAGACTGACTTTTCCATTTCATCCACATTCAACTGATAAATTCTTGTAAAGGATGGTACAACAAATCGGCTTGCACGTGAACGGGCAAACCTTCTTAAAAGGCTGGATGTCCACTTTCCATTCGTTAATTCAATCATGAGACGATATAAACCTTGTATCATCAATCTACCCCCAAATAGTGTAAAAATACTCTTTACGAACTGTCATAAAAAGCTTAGAATTAAATATTATAGAATAAACTAAAAAAAATGATTTTCCTTTTGCTAAAAAAAGGAGTGATGAGGAGAAATGTTTTTGTTGGACGTATTGGACCAAACAATAAAGAAATTAAAATCTCAAACAGCCAATGTAATAACGCTTGCCAATTTATCATTAGGCGGATTTGCGATTGTATTCGGACTACATGGAAATTTAAGACTAAGCTTACTGCTAATTTTTATTGCAGCCTTAGCCGACCGTTTTGATGGTATGGTAGCACGAAAATTCAATATTGAATCAGAACTCGGAAAACAATTAGATTCCATGAGTGATATTATATCATTTGGAGTGGCTCCAGCACTATTACTATACCAAGGAATTTTGCATGAATTCGGCGGACCTGGATCATTTTTTACTGTTTTTTATATCGGCTGCGGTGCTTTTAGACTAGCTCGGTTCAACATTACTGAGAGTAATGGATATTTTACTGGTTTACCAATTACAGCTGCAGGCTGTTTGGCAACCTTAAGCTTTCTAATCATTCCTTACGTGCCAGCTCAAACGTTCTTATTCATTATCATCATTCTATCATTCCTAATGGTAAGTTCATTTAAACTGAAAAAAGTCTAATAATCAACAATTCGCACCAACCACTTTTACGGTTGGTGCTTTTCATTTTATAAAATAAAATATTAATTTGAATGGACAGACACATTTTCCCGATTTCTTCATAGGAATTAGTAATAGGCCCTAGCCCAAAAAAGAAAGCACGGGGGTGGATGTGGATGTCTGGAATCTTAACAGCTCTCGGATATTTAATGAAAGAATTTTTATTTCTTGTTTCATACGTTAAAAATAATGCTTTTCCTCAGCCCCTATCTGCTGCTGAAGAAAGAAAGTACTTACGGTTAATGGCAGAAGGGGATCCGCATGCGCGAAATATGTTAATTGAACACAATCTACGACTTGTCGCGCATATAGTTAAAAAATTTGAAAATACCGGGGAGGATTCTGAAGATCTAATTTCAATTGGAACAATTGGTTTAATAAAAGCAATCGAGAGTTATTCAGAAGGTAAAGGGACAAAACTTGCAACCTATGCTGCTCGTTGTATAGAAAATGAAATTCTTATGCATTTACGGGCACTAAAGAAAACAAAGAAAGATGTTTCCTTGCATGATCCGATCGGTCAGGATAAGGAAGGAAATGAGATTTCATTGATTGATGTCCTTAAATCGGAATCTGAGGACGTTATCGATACCATTCAGCTTAATATGGAACTGGAGAAAATAAAAAAGTATATAGAAGTTTTGGATGATCGAGAAAAAGAAGTGATTGTGGGGCGTTTTGGCCTAGACTTACAAAAGGAAAAAACCCAACGAGAAATTGCTAAGGAATTAGGAATATCAAGAAGTTATGTCTCGAGAATAGAAAAGCGCGCCTTAATGAAAATGTTCCATGAATTTTATCGGGCTGAAAAAGAACGTAAGAAAAAAAATTAAAGAAACACGCATTAAAAAAAGAGCAGTTACTCCTGCTCTTTTTTTCCGTCTTTAAGAAGAACGCTCCAATTCTTTCCGCCGTCTTTAGATTGATAAATATCATTTTTATAGGTAGTAAAGGCGATTTGATTATGATCCTTTTGATTAACCGCTAAATAAGTAATAGGATTATCATAATCTAAGAAAGGAAAAGCCAATACTCCTTGTTCGCCAGTTACAGGATTTAACGTTTTTAAAAAAATCTTATCATTCTCCACACTAGAAAATAGGATTGTATCCCCGCTAAACGTAAGGGCTGTCACCATAATGGGATTAGTAATTAACTTCATCGTGTTTCCATTGTCAGATGAATAATAAATACCCGTTCGTGTAGACATTGCCACGATATCACCATTAGTAGGGTGTACTGCTATCATTCCTAATGAGTCCGCATTAAACCCCTTAAATGCGCTCTTTGTCCACGTATCGCCATTGTTTGTAGAATAGTTGACACCATAGCTTAAACCATCTTCAGGTGTTTCACTAATTACATAAAGCCCTTCACCTGAAAAACTGGCAGCCATAAAGTGGAAGTTTCTCTTCCCATAGAATGCCAGCTGATCAAGTGTCTTTCCTTGATCAACACTGCGCACTACACCAAGCGGGTCTTTAAAGCCTGTCCCCTTTTGAGGGTGTCCACTTCCTAAAAAACCAGCTTCTACTGCTTGAAATCCTATATAATCATGTTGATTCGTGGTTGATTCATACCACTTTGAATCTTTGTAGAATTTTAAACCGGCATTTGTGGCAAGATACAGTGCTTGATCATTGCCTGGATAACCAATTCCACGTATATTTTTTACACTGAATGAACTGGCCTCAACCACTTCAAATTTAGCCTTTGATTCAGCCTTTTTTTCCTGTTGATTCTTTTCTTGGTCCTCACTATTGTTTCTACAACCTGTTGCAATAAGTAATATTCCTATTAACATAGCCAATATCACTTTCATTTGAACTTTCACCTTGTTACCTCCTGAACATTATCTTAAACTATGAGGTTTTCGTTTACGAATCCTTATCCATCCACTTATACCCTAGTCCCCATACAGTTGTCAAATAATCGTCCACAGGAAAACCTGATTTTCGCAATTTGTCTCGTAAATTTCGCACGTGGGAATCTATGGTCCGATCCTCAGTTGCAACCGCATACCCCCAAATAGTAGTCAACAAATGCTCACGGGTAAATACTTTATTTCTATTTTTTAATAAAAGAGTCAGTAAGGAAAATTCCTTGAGAGTAACCAAAACAGGATGTCCTTGATAGGAAACCTCGAATGACTCTTCATTTAGAGAAAGACCATTAAAGTCTATTTTACTTGAGGGTCCTTTATTTCTTCTTAGAATAGCTTCTATACGTGCAATTAGCTCTTCTTCATCAAAAGGCTTGGAAATATAATCATCTGCCCCCAGTTTCAGCCCTTTAACAATATCCATTTTTTCGCTACGAGCAGTAAGCATGATAATCGGGGTATCTCCCAATTTTCTAATTTCCTTACAGGCTTGCCAGCCATCCATTTCTGGCATCATAATATCTAATAAGACAAGGTCCACAGTTGCTTCACCAAGGTATTGAACCGCTTGGAAAGCAGAAGTCATTTTGATGCAGTCATAACCTTTTGGTGTTAAATAAAGGGAAAGTAAGTCTAACATCCGAGTTTCATCGTCAATAAGCAGTATTTTTTTCAATGGTATTCCTCTCCCGGTTTCAATCTAAGTAAAATTATACTATAGAATAGATCCAATTAGCTGTGAAATATTTGTTGAATTGATTAGGACATACACGTTCGCCTATACAAGCTTAAACAAGGGCTCATACCCTATTCTAAAAGGATAAAGGGGGGAATCTAGATGCCTTTTGGTTATCCTAGTCCTTATGGTTTTTATGGATACCCGGCCCCATATACAGCTTATCCAGTTCCATATGCTGCAGGCAGTGGTTTTTGGATTGCAGTCGTCATTGTCTTATTTATTCTGTTGTTACTCTTCGGAGGCTGGTGGTGGTATACAAGAGTTTGTTAATACTATTTAAAAGGCTGAATTTCTCTAAGTAAACTCAGCCTCTTTTTTCTGTAAAAACCAATAATATAGAATTTTTAGAAAAAGTAAATTATAATGGAAGGCGGAAGTGTTAATTTTTTGACAATAATCAACCATGATTGTGGTTCATCTTTTAAGGAGGGGTACAAAGAATGACAGCGATTACATATTCGGATGTTTGGAACCTTGATGTGTTCTTTCAGGGCGGAAGCGATTCATTAGAATTCGCAAACCATTTAAATCTTACAGCAACCTTAATAGATAGTTTCCAAACAAAAGTAAACAACTGGACTCCGCTCAATTCACAAGAGGATCAAACATATTTAAAAGAATTACTTGAGGATTTTGAGCATGCTGCCAAAAAACTTCGTCAAGCAGGGGCATTTGTTAGTTGCTTGCAGGCACAAAACACCGACGATAAAAAGGCCTATACACTTGATTCAAAGGTTACCAGTTTAAGCGCGGCCTTCCAAACGGCTCTTAGTACCTTTGACAGCCTATTATCTTCATTTAATGATGGAATTTGGACAGAGTTATTAAAGGATGAACAGTTACAGGTCCTTTCCTTTGTTTTAACAGAAAGACGTAATCGAGCAAAAGAGAAGCTTTCTAAAGAAGAAGAAGCATTAATCAGCGCACTTGGTGTAGATGGCTATCATAGTTGGGGGCAATTGTACGATTTAATTGTGGGGAAAATAAAAGTACCAATACAAGAAAACGGCGAGGAAAAGCTCCTATCTGTCGGTCAGGCATTTAATAAGTTCTCAAGCCCCGACCGAAACGTACGAGAAAATACTTTCAGAAATTGGGAGAATGCATGGGGTGAACAGGCTGACTTTCTTGCCAAAACCCTAAATCACTTATCCGGTTTCCGTCTTAGTGTGTATCAAAAAAGAGGCTGGGAAGATGTATTAAAAGAACCTCTTAGCATTAATCGTATGGAAAAAGAGACGCTTGAAACGATGTGGGCAGTCATATCCGAAAATAAACAAAAGCTTGTTACGTATTTAGAGCGAAAAGCAGCACTCCTTGGGGTAAATAAATTAAGTTGGTATGATTTAGATGCTCCGTTTGGCAAAACAGAATCAAAGGTTTCCTATCAAGAAGGAGCCGAGTTTATCGAACAAAATTTTGCTATATTCGGTGAAAAAATGGCTTCGTTTGCCCGTAAAGCCTTTGAAGAGCAATGGATTGAAGGAGAAGATCGACCTGGTAAGGCACCTGGTGGCTTCTGTACTTTCTTTCCTGAAAGCGACCAATCTCGAATCTTTATGACTTACTCTGGAACACCATCAAACGTTTCAACTCTGGCACATGAGCTTGGTCATGGTTTCCACACATTTGCGATGAAGGGGGTTCACCATCTCAACCGTAATTATGCCATGAACGTGGCAGAAACGGCCTCTACCTTCGCTGAAATGATTGTTGCAGATGCAGCAGTTAAAAATGCAAAAGATGAAGAAGAAAAACTAGTTCTTCTTGACGATAAGATCCAAAGAACCGTTGCCCTTTTAATGAATATACATGCACGCTTCTTATTTGAAACAAGTTTTTATGAAGAAAGAAAGCAAGGACCTGTAAATGCAGAACGTCTGAATGAACTGATGCTTGCTGCACAAAAAGAAGCCTATTGTGATGCCTTAGAAGAATATCATCCATTATTCTGGGCCTCTAAGCTTCACTTCTTTATAACTGGTGTACCATTTTATAACTTCCCATATACGTTTGGTTATCTTTTCTCATTAGGTATCTATGCGCTGGCACTCGAGGAAGGCAAAGGCTATGAAGAAAAATACATTGCTTTGTTAAGAGATACGGCTTCCATGTCCGTTGAAGATTTAGCACAAAAACATCTACAGGTAGATCTAACAAAAAAAGCATTCTGGGAAAAAGCTGTTCATATTTGTCTGGATGACATTGATGAATTCCTTAAATTAACTGACATGAAATAAGAAAAGCATCGGCCGAAACTTTTGGCCGATGCTTTTTAATATTATGCTGCAACACTTAGTTCGGCTGAAATTACACAACCAATCGCCCCAGTAATGACGAATGCCATCACAACCAAAAACATATTCCCCACCCCTTAGTTAGAGACTGCTATTTTCTACTTTGAATTTAACACATTTTCACAGTATCTAACTTCAGGAAATATGAACATTCTGTTAACAAACCTTTGAAGGATTATGATTCTTTTTTCTTTGATTTAAAGAGTAATGATAATAACAAAATATGAAGCGGCATATTGGTTACCTCCTATTTACATTCTTTCACAGTGGCTAGGTGGTATCTTTCATACCCCAGAAACTATTTCCTCGACCTTGCATTAGAAAAAACAACATATTAACAACCACCTTTCTCTATTTTTGTTTTTACTTACCTATTACATTAAACGGTGCATGGAAACCTGACGATCTCTGTTTTTCTCATAAAGTTTATCAACCATTTCTTGATGAGCAGCTTCTTCGAGGCTCATTCGCCGTTTGTTAATAGTTATGGTTAAAAATAAAATATTGAGGGTCATTTCTTTTCACTTCCTTTTTAGTGCATGTGTATTGATTACATGAAATGATGCATGGAAATTTGGCGATCTTTGTTTTGATCATAAAGTTTCTCAACCATCTCCTGTTGAGCTGCTTTTTCAAGATCCATTTTCCGCTTTTTTATTGTGATGGAGAAAAATAATATATTCAGGGTCATGTATCACACCTCCTTTAAAGACTTATTTCTTTCTTGTTCTAACAACATTTTCAATCTATGCATAACATATCCATCTGGCGAATAAAAAGGGCACAAAAAGGCCGCAAGAAGTTATCCCTTGCGGCATGGATTTTTAGGCACAAAAATACCGCAAGGCGTCATTCTCCCTGCGGCATGGATATGTAATGTCACTTAATTACTTAAGCAATCCATTCCAGTCTGGTCGAATGCGTGATATTCAAATATGCTGTTTGTGTGCAGGCTACAATTAAATTCATTTTCTTCGACCTCCTTTTGGAATTTTTTACTTTCTACGGTAATTATATCCACACACCTGCCATTTGTAAACCTTTTACCAGTAAATTTTTTTAAATTAATTAAAATGCCCTTTTTCAGATAAAAAAAAATAAGCGCCCGCAAATGGGAAACGCTTATTTTTTCATTAAATAATCCTGCCCTTCTTCTGTCTCTGACAGCTTCATTTGGCATTGTTTGGATTGAATAAAAAACAAAATAGATAAAGCTAGGAAAGACATTGAGGATAGAACCATTATGTTAACATCCATCTCGCTTTTCGTATCGGATGGAATAATTACACCTAAATAGAAAAATACACCAACAGCCAATAAGATCGTGGCAAACCGTTTAAAATCAATCATTTTTTCATAAAGTCTTCTCGCTTGTTGCTTCACTACTTATCACCTGCTTTTCTTTTAATCTACTAACCTACTTTAACATAAAACTTAATATGAAAGAGGATGTAAATATTAGTAAAAGAAAAGCTCAGGCACCAGGTGAATTCACCTAGTGCCTGGATAATATCAATTATTCTAATGCTTGTGTTAAATCATCAATGAGGTCCTCAACATCTTCTAGTCCAACTGATATACGGACTAATCCATCGGTAATACCTAAATCAGCACGACGCTCTGCCGGTATAGAGGCATGTGTCATTCGGGCTGGTACAGATATTAAGCTTTCGACCGCACCAAGACTTTCTGCCAAAGTAAAGTATTTAATTTTACTTAATAATTGATCTGCATTTTCAGCACTTCCTACATCAAAAGAGACCATTCCGCCAAAACCTCTTGCTTGTTTTTTAGCAATCTCATGATTTGGATGTGATTCAATCCCAGGGTAAAATACCTTTTTTACCTTTGGATGTGATTGTAAAAACTTCACAATCTCAGCAGTATTCGTTTCCGTTTCTTCCATACGGATCCCTAAAGTTTTGATACCACGGATTAATAACCAAGAATCCTGTGGTCCTAAAACACCGCCCGTAGAATTTTGAACAAAATGAAGATCTTCAGCCAATTTATCACTATTCACAACCACTAGACCAGCCACCACATCACTATGTCCACCAATGTATTTTGTCGCACTGTGCAGGACAATGTCAGCTCCTAGCTCTATTGGATTTTGCCAATATGGTGTGGAGAAGGTATTATCTACAATGGTCAATAGCTGATGTTCTTTTGCAAGCTTAGCAACTGCTTCAATATCCGTAATTTTTAGTAATGGGTTTGTTGGTGTTTCTAAATAAACCGCCTTTGTATTCGGTCTGATTTCACTCTTAATATTGTCTAAATCACTAGTATCAACAAAAGTAGAATCGATTCCAAATCGGTTTAATACCTTTGTCATCACGCGGAATGTTCCACCATAGACATCATCAGTAAGAATGACGTGATCGCCGCTATTAAATAACATGATAACCGCAGTGATTGCCGCCATACCTGAACCAAAAGCAAAACCTGCCGTACCGCCTTCAATATCTTTAATTAACACTTCAAGTGCATTCCTTGTAGGGTTTCCAGTCCTGGAATATTCAAATCCCTTATGACCTCCTACCCCTTCCTGCTTATACGTACTAACTTGGTAAATGGGAAAGGACACCGCTCCTGTTGCTGGATCTTGGCTAATTCCTCCATGAATCAATTGTGTTTTCCTTTTCATTCTAAATACCTCCTTCAAAAATCTTTTTGCTTAAATATCGTTCGCTACCGTCTGGAAAAATAACGACGATATTGGTACCAGGTGGAGATATTTGGGCTTCTTTTAGTGCAGCGTGAAATGCAGCACCTGACGAACTACCGACAAGAAGGCCTTCTTTCACTGCTATTTCTTTAACGAGACTAAAAGCATGTTCATCCAACACGGTATAAATGGCATCAAAGTAACTTGCATCCATATATTCCGGCAAGAATTCCATTCCAATACCTTCTGTTTTATGTGGACCTGATTCACCACCGTTTAAAATGGAACCCTCAGGTTCTACAATGACTGTTTTTACTTTCTCGCTCTGTTCTTTTAAGTAACGGGCAGTACCCATGAATGTTCCACCTGTACCCGCACCAGCGACAAACACATGTAATTGTCCTTCAAGCTGCTCCCAAATTTCTGGACCAAGTGTTTTATAGTACGTTTCTGGATTTGCAGGGTTTCCGAATTGCTGAGGGCAATAGGCTCCTGGAATCTCGTTAACAAGTTCCTTTGCCTTTGCAATTGCTCCCTTCATTCCCTTTTCCGTAGGGGTATGAACAATTTTCGCCCCAAGTGCTTTCATTAATTCCTGCTTTTCTGTACTAAACTTTTCAGGAACACATAAAATAACCTGTATACCTTTGTTTATGGCTGCTAGAGCTAATCCGATCCCCGTATTTCCAGCGGTTGGCTCTATGACTGTTCCGTCTTTACACAGCTTTCCACTAGAAAATGCCTCATCCAGCAGTTCCATTCCAAGTCGGTCTTTGACACTACCCCCAGGATTCATAAATTCAAGTTTTGCAAAGATACGAACACCGTCGGGCAAATGAAATTGAGTGATTTCCACCATTGGTGTATGCCCAATTAATTCATGAACATTTTTATAGACCTTCATTTCCCCACTCCTATTTTAACGCTGCCACCATATTCATAACCAACGTAGCAGAATTAGTTGCCGCTTTATCAATAAATTGATCAAAAGATACTTCTGATTCTTTACCAGCAATATCAGAAAGAGAACGAATGATAACGAAAGGAACTCCAAACCGATGGGCAACTTGCGCAATCGCCGCTGCCTCCATTTCAACTGCTTGTAAATCATTAAATTTCGAACGAACAAATTCGACTCTTGCAGGGTCTTCCATAAAGGAGTCACCAGTAACAATTAGGCCTTTGACAATCTGAAACTTTTCCAGTTCCTTTGATGCTTTTTCAGCGATTGCAATTAACTTCTCATCTGCTGAAAAAGCAGCTGGAAGCTGTGGAACCTGCCCGTATTCATATCCAAAAGCTGTTACATCTACATCATGATGACGAACTTCAGTTGAAATGACTGCATCACCAACATTAAGAGCCGGGTTGAACCCACCAGCCGAACCAGTGTTTATAATATAATCAGGCTTATATTTTTCAAGTAAGATGGTTGTTGACATTGCTGCATTTACCTTGCCAATTCCTGAACGGAGCAGAATGACATCTACACCGTACATGGTTCCAAATGTAAATTCACAGCCAGCTACGGTTTCTTGTGTTTTATCTTCGATATGATCCCTTAATAATGTTACTTCCTCTTCCATTGCTCCAATTATAGCGATTTTCATAATTTGACCTCTTTCATCGTGTTTTAACGCTTTACTGCTTATAATCTTCCTCTGTTTTAAGCATCGTATCCGCAAACACTATTCTACCATCTTTTTAAAGATGCTTGCCATAGTAAGCCTGTATTCTCACACTCTCGGAAACTTCATATTAATCCTATAAGCATACTATGAATTGGTTCAAAAAGATGTTATCATAGTCCTCACTTTTATTCAACAATCATTGCTAGCTGATAAATAAATAACTAAAATAGAAATGAAAGGATTGATTTTATGAATTTCCAATTTGATTTAATCGAAGATAAAGTGGAGTTTTTCGAAGCAACTAACCTTAAAACTCTGCAGAAAAAAATTGAGTCACAAATTGATGAAAACCGAGCAATTATGCTTGGAGTCCACTCCGTATCACATCAAATGCATATGAACGAAAATGGACAAACCTATTTCACAGCAGTGGTACATTTTAAGAAAAAATAAACGAGGCTGACTCTAAGTCATCCTCGTCATCATTTATTATTTAACAATTTCAGCTAATTCCTCAACTCGTGTAGGCATCCAACCTTCACCGTCCACCCACTGAAGATACACATTGTATTTTTGCTGCTTATCTTTTGATGCAACGGTAGCAAACGAGCCATTTTGTGTGGATTTATCTCTTCCCAGCCAATATACCGTCATGTTGCTGCCATCTAATCCAGTGGCATAAGATACAGCCTCCAGCATTTCCTGCCAATCGGCTGAATTTGTATCGTATACAGCGGTATGTTCACCAGATTGGGTTGTTCCTACAGGCTTCCAACTTGGATTTTCAATCGTTTTTAGTACATTAGAAGAACTTCCGCCGTCAGTGACCACTTCCTGTGATTCATCTGCCTTTTCAGTTGTTGAAGCTTCCTCACTTTGCTGTTCTTCTTCAGATACTTGATCAGATGAGCTCTCATCGTCTGCCTTAGTGTTCTCTTTTTTATCTGCTTGCTTCTCTGTATGTTGAGATTCTTTTTGCTCTGTTTTTGTGCTTTCTTTCTTAGGTGCTGCATGATCATTTCCTGAAGCAAAAATATTGTATGCCACAAATAATATTAGTAAGAGTACAATGATGATTAAACTATTTAAGACGAGGTTCGTTTTTTTTCTTTTCGATCGGTATCCAGACCGCGAGTTAGAATTAAAATCATTAGTCATACTTTTTCCTCCTAAAATAAAGGCTCTCAATATTCTAACATGATTTTAACAGAACATGAAGGGATAATAGTCGCACTACTCTTTTTCTGTATCTTTTTCATAGAGTGCTTTCACCATATCCGCGAACAATAAATTTATCCCGCCTTCCGAATCTATTACATCCAAATTGACTGCTACTAACGCATATTTGGGCGATTGAAATGGAAAATAACCAGCAAACCATTTATTATGCAATTGCTTCCCGTCTTTAAATTTACCCGTTTCAGCGGTACCTGATTTACCAGCTACTTCATACGGAAGATCTTTAAACCATCTTCCAGTCCCATTTGCATTAGTAATTACTTCACGTAGCAATTTTTGCAGTTTCATGGCTGTATAAGGTGAGATAGAATCCCCGTTTAAGCTTTCCTCTGGGAAATCTACCATCGTTGTTCCATTTTTATATTCTATTTTTGAAACTGCTCTTACCATTTCCTTTTTACCACCCCTTGCAATGGTGGCCATCATGTTAGCGACAGCTAATGGGGTAGCTCGAACCTCGTGCTGCCCGATACCTGACATAGCAATAAAATTAGGATCCTTTCTTGCCTCATCAGACAAAAACACCCTCCCTTTATCTTCATCACCTAGCTGCTTGAAGTCACTGGTATGATACACTTCACCTTGCCAGCCCACCGAACCAGTTAGAGATAATTTATCTGCATAATCCTCGAGTAAATGCGGATCCGTCTTCTGCAATTCCTTTGCCAGTTCCCCGAACGTCCGATTACAGCTTCTTGCAAAACTATTTGTAAAGTTCAACATTCCATAATTATATTTTGATTCTGGTCTTCCATTAATCTTTTTACTGCAATCAAAAAGCCGGGTTGGGTCATCTAAGTTATGATCCATAGCAGCTGCAGCAACCACCGTCTTAAAAACGGATCCCATAATCTGCTGTTTTACCATCAAATTCGTAATTCCTGCTCCATTATAGGGGTCTTTTTTATTGATAGCCGGACGTGAAACCATAGCTAACACACTATTATCCTCAATATTAAGGAGAACGAGTCCCCCCTTTTTAATCTGATACTGATCAGCTAAATCCTCGGCCTTTTGCTGCAGGTCTTTATCAATCGTAGTCCGAATATTAACAGGATAAAACGGGTTAGCAGGGTCCACATATTTTACATTTATTCCAAAAAGCGGGGCTCCCCCACCATCAACATGGTAAACAAGCTTTGACTTACCCTCTGGGAGCAGGAATTCATCAAAGCTTTCTTCAAGGCCAGATACGCCCAGCAGCGTCTTTTCCGATAGCTCTTTACTTGGATAACGTTCTTTTAATTCCTTTGCATTCTCACCTGTTAGCCCAATCAGTTGCTCAGCTGGAATGGAAGAACGTTCAAATTTTTTCTCAATGGCAAATACACCGGGTATTTTTAATTGATTAATTCTTTTCATCTGTGAGGTTGTTAATTCAATGGGCTCTGGGTCTCCGAAAGCAAATGGTTTTTTTGCAGCATCTACTGCAAATTTAAGTGAGTTAACTGATATTCCTGAAATGGTCGAAACCTTTTCGATATCCCAATCTGTCTTTTTTAGAAATGGAAATAAAACGAGCACGGACACTTTTTTATGTGTAAGCATCGTTCCATTTCGATCAAGAAAATTTCCCCTGCCATTATCAATCACTAATTCCTGTGTTCGTTGATTCACACTTTCCTCAAGCAAGTTCACATTGTGCTTTGAAAAGGTTTCTGTCTCAATTAGTTGAATTTGCATTAAACGTACTAAGAGAAGTACTAATCCTGTTATACAAATGACCAGCCAGCCAATGGCTCGTTTTCTCCACATAAAAAACACCTCGTCAAAAGTTTTGACGAGGTTTTCTTATTTCAAACATTATTTAATAGAAACGATACGTACACTCATTTCGCCGCCAGGAGTTTGAACAGAAACCTGTTCTCCCACCTTCTTGCCTAATAGGCTTTTTGCAATTGGAGAATCGTTAGAAATCTTTCCTTCGAACGGATCGGCTTCAGCACTACCAACAATTGTATATGTTTCTTCTTCACCATCAGGAAGTTCAACAAAGGTAACGGAGCTTCCTAATGTAACAGAGTCGCTTGCATTTTCAACTTCAGCGATAATCTTTGCATTGCGAATCATATTTTCTAAGGTCGTAATTCTACCTTCTACAAAGGCTTGCTCTTCTTTCGCAGAATCATACTCAGAGTTTTCAGATAGATCTCCGAAGCTTCTTGCGATTTTAATTCTTTCTACCACTTCTTTACGCTTCACTGATTTTAAAAACTCAACTTCTTGTACAAGCTTATCTTTACCTGCTTGTGTCATTGGAAATACTTTCTCTGTAGCCAAAACCCTCACTCCTTCTAGTCTTCACAATCCCCCAATAGAATTGTGTATGTAATATATGTAGATATTATGCCAATCGGCATAATACATAGCAGCGCGTCCTTTTAATAAGGGCGCGCATAAAAGATATTTATCCAAACGGATTTTTAGATAGTTCTTTTGCTATTGTTTCATAAAATTGACTTTTGTTCAAGAATTGTTTGAATTTTTGTGACCATTATATCGATGGCAACATGGTTATGTCCGCCTTCTGGTATAATGACATCTGCATAACGCTTAGTTGGCTCAATAAATTGATTATGCATAGGACGAACCACATTTAAATATTGCTCGATAACTGAATCAAACGTACGTCCACGCTCACTTATATCACGAGTAAGTCGGCGGATTATTCGTAAATCCGCATCAGTGTCAACATATAGTTTGATATCCATTAAATCCCGAAGACGTTCATCCTCAAGTACAAGGATTCCCTCTAAAATGATTACATCCTTTGGCTCAACAGGAATAACTTTATCTGAACGGGTATGAATGGAATAATCATATACTGGTTTTTCAATCTGTTCATACCTTAGCAGCTGTTCAATATGTTCAATAAGTAAGTCATTATCAAAAGCAAGTGGGTGATCATAGTTAGTTTTTAATCGTTCTTCAAATGGTAGTTCGCTTTGATCTTTATAATAATAATCCTGTTCAAGAACTAATATGGAATGATCTTTTAAACTTTCATAAATGGATTTTGTTACACTGGTTTTTCCGGAGCCGGAGCCGCCGGTTACACCAATAACAACTGGCTTGCGCGTCATGCTAGTTCTCCTTTCGCATCATGTTGTTAGGGTATACCGGTTTGTCCAATTTAAATTGTACAATTTGAAGCGGATGTCTAGCTGCATCCAGTTCATTACCTTTTTCATCCCAAATTTTATCAATCACATGAGTAAAGTTTTGAATTTCTGGTCCGAAGAACTCTACTTCTTCGCCCGGTTTAAAATGATTTCTTTGTTGTAATGTAACGATTTGTGTTTCTGGATTATAATCCAACACAAGACCGACAAACTCAAACTTTGTCTTCTTGCTATGATTACCAAACATTTGCTCTTTATACCCTGGAACACCTTCAAAAAACGCAGGAGCTGTTTCACGGTTAGCACATTTGTCCAATTCTTCAAGCCATTCTCTCTGAATAACAAAGTTCTCAGGGTCCGCGCAATACGCATCAATCACTTTTCGATACACACTAACTACTGTCGCAATGTAGTGAATGGATTTCATACGACCTTCGATTTTCAAGCTGTCGATTCCAAGTTCAATCATCTGTGGGATCGCTTGAATTAAATTTAAGTCTTTTGGACTCATTGCAAAAGGAGCATCTCCCTCTTCAAATAGAGCTGCTTCTTGGTCGTTTCCTTCTAACTGGTAAAGATCATAATCCCAGCGGCAGGACTGACAGCAACCACCACGGTTTGAGTCCCTTGCAGTCATATGGTTACTTAATGTGCATCTTCCGGAATAAGCAATACACATGGCGCCATGAATAAAGGTTTCGATCTCAACATCGACCTTTTCCTTCATTTCTCTGATTTCTTCCGCACTTACTTCACGAGCTAAGACGACACGCTCAGCTCCGGCTTCTTTCCAAAACTGTGCAGCTTTCCAGTTCGAAAGTGACTGCTGTGTACTTATATGAATTTCAATTTCCGGTGCTAGGCGCTGACAAGTTTCAATAATAAGCGGGTCGGCAACAATTATTCCTGCAATGCCTGTCTCTTTTAAACTTAGGATGTATTCCTCTAAGCCATCAATATTTTCATTGTGAGCAAAAATGTTTGTTGTAACATAAATTTTCGCACCGAAACGTTTCGCGAACTCTACGCCTTCCTTCATTTCTTCAAATGTAAAGTTATCAGCATTTGAACGAAGACCATACTCTTGTCCTCCGATAAAAACAGCATCCGCACCATATTGAACGGCAATCTTTAATTTTTCGAGATTACCAGCTGGAGCAAGGAGTTCTGGCTTCTTCACAATGACACGTTTTCCATCGATAATTTCAGAAATCTTATCTTTAACTGTATTCACAGATGAACTCCTCCCTTAGTATACCGTTTCTTTAAAGTAGAACCCTGTGTCTAACGGACGGTTAGCAGGCTGAATCTCTTCCAATGTAGCTAACAGCTCATCCTTTTTATCCTCATAGGCATCAGGATCTTCAACAAATAAATCAATTGCCTCACGATAGGCTTTAGTAACCGCAAGAATATATTCTGGGCTTTTTAAGATTCCATCAATTTTAAATGAATCGACACCAGCTTCTAACATTTCTTGAAGTTCGTCAATGATACAGATATCATTAGGACTCATAATATGTGTTCCATTTTCATCTTCAAAAATTGGGTATTTGTTCTCACGCTCTTTATCGTGCAAGAACATATTTTTTTGCATTTTACGATTTTCGATTTCCATGACTTTCCCTTGGTATTCATAATAATTACCAAGAAGTGATCGCTTGGATTGGAACATACAGCTCATTCCATGAACCTGCACTTCGATTTCTACTTCTGCATTCTCCTTCGTTTCAACGATAGCATCCATATTGATTTCACGTGCAAGAACAGCTCTTTTAGCACCCTTCTTACCCCAATAGTTACATGTATACCAGTTCGTTCCTGTTGTTTCTGTTCCCCAATGTAGCTTCATTTCCGGAGCCACTTCTCTTACAGTCATTAAAACAGCAGGATCACCAAAAATAATGGCATCCGCTTTGACGTTTGCAACAAATTGAATATAATCGCTCAATTCATCTATTTTTTCATTGTGAAAAATAGCATTCATTGCAACATAGACCTTTTTCCCCTTGCTGTGAGCAAGTTCAATCGCCTTTTGGACATCGTCACGATTAAATTCACCTGCAAGTCTTAATCCATATCTTTGTTCACCAACAACAAACGCATCTGCACCAGCTTTTGCTAATGGCAAAATATCGTTGACCGTTATTGGTGTTACAAGCAATTCTGGTTTCTTCATTTGCTCTCACCTCTTCTTTTGCTAATGGCAACCCCGTCTCCCACAGGAAGAATAACGGAAATATAATCTGGATGCTTCATTAAC
This sequence comes from Neobacillus sp. PS2-9, assembly GCF_030915525.1. NCBI lineage: Bacteria > Bacillati > Bacillota > Bacilli > Caryophanales > Bacillaceae > Neobacillus > Neobacillus sp. PS2-9. The sequence goes on along the minus strand of NZ_CP133269.1, from coordinate 1,567,290 downwards.
CATTTGTTAAAATCATCAATCTTTTTAACAAGATTCCGAATCCTCTTTGATTCAATTTCTGGTTCAGCTACTAAACCTTTAAAAAGGACATTATCAGTAATAATCATTCCATCGGAACTAAGATAATTTGAATACATTTCAAAAAATTTTTTATATTGTCCCTTCGCTGCATCAATAAAAATGGCATCAAATGGAGCATGTCCACTTATCTGTTCTTCAACCTCTAACGCGTCACCTTTAATTAAGGTAATCCGTTCTTTGTAAGCTGAGCGCTCAATAAATTTGACAGCTACTTGTGCTCTTTCGTCATCCCGTTCAATCGTAACAATTTGAGCACCAGGAAGCGCTTCTGCCATTCTTATAGCGGAATATCCTATTGCTGTCCCAACTTCAAGTATTTTTTTTGTTCCCTGAATTCGAAGTAATTGAAGCATCGTTTCAATACCTTCTAGTTCCATAATAGGTACATTATGTTCACGAGCATAAAACTCCATTTCTGTTAACAATGGATTACGCTCTAAAATAAGATCTTCAATATATGAATGCAGCTTCGCATCTAACAAGCTGCGTCACCTCTCTTTAAAAGCAATTATTGCAAAGTAAAATACTTTTAGTTTATCTATAATTATTCTTCTTTAGACATGAAAAAATAGCGTTCACAGGCACGGACGTCATAAGCTAGTAAATTTGACTCAGGACGTTTTATGGCAATACTGCCGCAAATTACCTTACTGTGAGTTACGCTATAGAGTACGTATTAAAACACTTGAACTATTTTATCACAAAAGTAGGGGGAATGCTAATGCTTCCCCCAAATAAATACACTATTTTTTATTGGAAATATACTTTGCTTTTAACTTATTATGCTCTTCTAATGTCTTTGAATAGTATATGCTTCCATCCTCAGCAGCCAAGAAATAATAAAAGTCTGTTTTCTCCGGCTCGAGTGCAGCTTCAATGGACATTTTTCCAGCATTTGCGATTGGTCCAGGCGGGAGTCCTGTATGTTTGTATGTGTTATAAGGAGAGTTCACTTCCAAATCCTCATATAACACTCGTTCTTTGTGCTTTCCTTGTGCGTATAATACTGTAGGATCGGTTTGCAATTTCATATCCTTCTCGATACGGTTATAGAAAACACTAGCAATTCTTTTACGTTCTGTTTTTTCAGTCGCTTCCTCTTCAACTAACGAGGCCATTGTAAGTAGTTTATGAACAGAAAGCTTCGCTTTATCACTTTCTTCCGCATAGGAAGAGACAATCGATCTTGTTTTATCCAGCATGGCCGTAACCATTTCTTCCACGGTAGGATTCGGTTTATAAAAAGGATAGGTAGCAGGAAATAAATATCCCTCAAGCGGATACTTTATTTTCGAATCTAAGATTTCATCTGTTAATAAATCTGGATATTTCTCCATTAACAGTTTGATAAATTCTTTATCATTTAATTTAGTAAGAACATCCGCTTCCTTTTGGTTGGTTGCTTTCGCCATGATTGCAGCAATTTCTGTTAACTGCTTCCCTTCTGGAATGGTGATTTTAAAACTAGCCTTTGCCAACACCTTTCCAGTTTTTAATCGGCTGACAATTTCAGCTACATCCATAGAAGGACTCAGTTGGTATTCCCCTGCCATAAAACCGCCTTCGTTTTTAAGCTTTACATAATACTTAAATACCTTCGCATTTTTAATAATTCCATTTGCTTCTAACTTTTCTGCAATACCTGTTACAGATGAACCAATTGGAATTTCAACTGTTTTTTGTTTCTTACTATCAGAGTCAACAGGCTTTAATGCTGACTGTATGTAAAGATATCCTCCGCCGCCGATAACAACAATTAATAATAGCAATAAGATTGAGATCACCATGACAATTTTTCTAACTACTTTTGCTTCACGGTGGTGTTCAAGCATTTTTTCCCGTACCAAATCTTTCTTCGGGTCTTTTTGATCAGTTGTCATTCTTTTCCCCCTTTCGTAATAATTTGAGCATATCGTAAGAAAAATGTCAATTTATCAATTAATTTGTCAAATTTATCCTAAAAAATACAGAAAAAGAACCAGCCCTTTTTTATGGCCGGTTCTCTTTCATCGTTATTTATTATTCTTCTTCTTGGTCCTCGTTGAAGGTATTGAATACTTCTTCAACCATATCCCATTCTTCATCCGTTTCGATTTCCATTAGTTCTCCGAAACCGCCATCTTCTGTTGGAATGTAAGCATATGTTAGGATATCCACTTCTTCTTCGTCATCCTCATTTGCCCCTACTGGATAAAAGAATACATATGACCTTTCAAATTCATCTGAATCGAATGTGAAAAGTATTTCAAAAAGTTGTTCGTCTCCATTTTCATCTACTAATGTAATAAAACGCTCTTCTTCATGCTCATGGTTGTGTTCCATTTCATTCACCTCATTAATTTTTGCTATCAAGATAACCTTGTAGGATCATCATTGCAGCCATCTTATCGATAACTTTCTTTCGCTTTTTGCGGCTTACATCTGCTTCAAGCAATACACGTTCAGCAGCCATTGTTGTCAACCGCTCGTCCCATAATACAGTTGGCACAGCAAATCTGCTCTCCACTTCATTCGCATATTGCTGACTGGCTTGACCGCGTGGTCCAATTGTCCCGTTCATATTTTTAGGTAAGCCAATGACAACTGTATCCACTTGGTACTCTTTTATTATTTGACCAATTTCCTCAAAACCAAACTCTTGTCTTTCTTCATTGATTTTGAGTGTTTTAAGACCCTGTGCGGTCCACCCCATTTCATCGCTAAGGGCAATACCAACTGTCTTAGAGCCTACATCTAAACCCAATACGCGCATTACTTAACCTCTCGTTGTTGTTTTAGATAGGATTTGACTAATTCTTCAATTATTTCGTCCCGTTCAAGCTTGCGGATAATATTACGGGCATCTCGATGACGTGGTATATAGGCTGGATCTCCTGATAATAGGTAGCCGACTATTTGATTTATCGGATTATATCCTTTTTCCTGCAATGCTTCATACACTTGTAAAAGAACGTCATTTACGTCATGTTCAAAGGGCTCTTCAGGAAAATTAAATCTCATCGTTTTGTCAAATGAACTCATTTCACACACCTCGCATTTATTATAGACGAGAGAATTGTACTAATTACCTTCATTTTACACTACTTTATCCTATTATCAAACCGATTTTACCCATTCTTCAACGAATTGAAGTGCAGAATCTAGTTTTTCAGGATCTTTTCCTCCAGCTTGAGCCATATCTGGACGGCCCCCGCCACCTCCGCCACAGCGTGTAGCAACCTCTTTAATCAGTTTCCCAGCATGGTAGCCTTTGTCGATTAAATCCTTTGTAACTGCTGCGATCAGGTTTACTTTGCCTTCGTGAGCACTTCCTAGTACTAGTACCACAGAGCCCAGTTTTTGCCTTAAGTCATCAGCCATATTTCTTAAGTTATTCATATCAGCAGCTTGTACCTTTGCAACTAGGACGGTTACTCCGTCAATTTCTTTTACTTGGGAAACCAGGTTACCTGCTTCAATATTTCCAAGTTTAGCTGCAAGTGATTCATTTTCACGTTGAAGCTGTTTCATTTCGCCCATCAGACTATCGATACGTGTGACGATATCCTTTGGATTTGATTTTAATTTATCTGCCGCTTCTTTTAATAAGCCCACTTGATCATTTAATGATTTATAAGCAGCCTCACCTGTTACAGCCTCAATTCTTCGTGTCCCAGCGCCAATTCCGCCTTCTGAAACAATTTTAAACAAACCAATAACAGATGTATTTGGAACATGGCAGCCACCACATAGCTCTAAGCTATAGTCTCCAACCTGTACCACTCGAACAATATTACCATACTTCTCACCGAAAAGTGCCATAGCACCCATTGCTTTTGCTTCAGCAATCGGTTTTAAGCTGATGTTTACTTCGATATTTCTCCAAATTTTTTCGTTGACGATTTTTTCAATTTGCTCTAACTCTTCTGGTTTAATTTGACCAAAGTGTGAGAAGTCAAAGCGTAGACGATCAGGTTCAACGAGGGAACCTGCCTGGTTAACGTGCTCCCCAAGTACATCTTTTAATGCTTGATGCAACAAGTGGGTCGCTGTATGATTTTTGATAATTTTCACCCGGTTGTCTGCATCTACCTTAGCAGTCACTTGTTGGTTCGTTTTGAGCGTACCGCTCTTAACCACTACTTGATGAAGGTTTTGACCATTCGGTGCCTTTTGAACGCCTTTTACAAATAAAGATACCTCTTCACCTTCCATCATGCCGTGGTCAGCAATTTGCCCACCACTTTCAGCATAAAAAGGCGTCACGTCAAGAATAACCTGTACTTCCTCTCCAGCTGAAGCTTGATCAATTAATTCACCATTTTTCACAATAGCTGCCACTGTTGAGCTTGATTCAAGTTGATCATAGCCAACAAACTGACTTTCTACCTTCACATCTCTAAGAACACCGCTCTGAACCTGCATGGAATCAACATCATGACGAGCTGCACGTGCACGTTCACGCTGTTGCTCCATTTCTACTTCAAAGCCTTCATGGTCCACCTTCATACCTTCTTCTTCAGCATATTCCTCAGTCAGCTCAACTGGGAAACCGTACGTATCATATAATCGGAAAACATCTGCGCCAGAAATGGTGTCACTGCCCTTTTCTTTTTCCTTTTTAATGACACTAGCTAGGATGGTTAAGCCATCATGAAGGGTTTCGTGGAAACGTTCTTCTTCATTCTTAATCACTTTTTGGACGAATTCTGTCTTTTCCTTTACTTCTGGATAGAAATCGTTCATGATTTCGCCAACGACTGGAACTAGTTCAAACATAAATGGACGATTAATGTTAATCTGCTTAGCATAGCGGACAGCACGGCGAAGCAAACGACGTAGTACATAGCCCCGTCCTTCATTTGACGGAAGCGCACCATCACCGACAGCAAATGCAACGGTACGAATATGGTCAGCAATAACTTTGAATGCTACATCGGTCTCTTTATTCACACCATATTTCTCTCCAGAGATTTCCTCTGTCGCACGGATAATAGGAATAAATAGATCCGTGTCAAAGTTGGTTGGAACATTCTGAACAACAGATGCCATACGTTCTAATCCCATACCTGTATCAATATTTTTCTTTGGCAGTGGTGTATAAGTGCCATCAGGATTATGGTTAAATTGGGAGAACACTAGGTTCCAAACTTCGAGGTACCGTTCGTTTTCTCCACCTGGATATAATTCTGGATCATTTGGGTCATCCCCGTATTCTGGACCACGGTCATAGAAGATTTCAGTATTCGGTCCACTTGGTCCTTCCCCAATATCCCAGAAATTCCCCTCCAGTCGAATAATGCGTTCCTCTGGAATACCGATGGTTTTATGCCAAATTTCATATGCTTCATTGTCTTCAGGATGAACGGTAACGGATAATAGTTCAGGATCAAAGCCCATCCATTTTTGGTCCGTTAAAAACTCCCATGCCCACTCAATTGCTTCATTTTTAAAGTACTCGCCAATTGAAAAGTTACCAAGCATTTCAAAGAAGGTATGGTGTCGAGCAGTTTTCCCAACATTCTCAATGTCATTTGTCCGAATGGATTTTTGGGCATTAGTGATTCTTGGGTTTTCTGGAACTACACGGCCATCAAAGTATTTCTTTAGGGTAGCGACACCACTGTTAATCCATAACAAGGATGGATCATCATGAGGGACAAGCGATGCGCTTGGCTCCACTGTGTGTCCTTTTTCCTCTTTAAAAAACTGTAAAAACATTGAACGAATTTGTGAACCAGATAAGTTTTTCATATGTATTGACCTCCTTATTTTTTAAAAAAAGCATACAAAAAAGCCCTCATCCCAAACAGGGACGAGAGCTTAATCTCGCGGTACCACCCTGATTATGAATACTAACATTCCGTATCCATCTCTCAAAAAACCCTTAACGCAGGTATACGGCAGTGGTTAGCTGCACTCCGGATTAGCGTTCTGTCATCCTTCATCTGGAGCTTCTTTCAGCCATGAAAGCTCCTCTCTTCCGCGCAATAAGCGTTACAGATGGACTACAACATACTCGACCCTTCAACATTTTCATTCATATTCTATATGACGAATTATATCCACCAAAAAAACGTTTGTCAATTGGCCAAGCACTTTAAGAAGAAGAATCATTTGCTTTGCCTTCTATAAAGTGATTTTTCGCATGAATAATTCCTACCTTCAATACCACAAGAACAGGGACAGCCAAGATCAACCCTAAGATTCCCCCTATTTCACCACCAGATGTTAAAGCTATCATGATTAATAATGGATGCATATGAAGACTCTTCCCGACGATATAAGGCGATAAGATGTTTCCCTCAAGGAATTGCAACCCAAAAACAATAACAACCGTAATGATGACCAACTTAACCGAGGTAGTTGCAGCAATAATGACCGCTGGAATTGCCCCGATAATCGGTCCAAAATAAGGAATCACATTTGTCGCACCAACGATAAGTCCTAGTAACAAAGGATATTTTAGATGGAATACCCAAAATAACAGGGCAGAGACACTTCCAATAATCACACAAACTAATAGCTGCCCTCTAATATAACTTCCGAGAGATTCGTCAACGTCTCTTAAAAATAGAGTGGCTTTTTTTCTCCATTTCTTAGGGGTCAAATACCATGCCGTCCGTTTTAACAAAGGAAAATCCTTTAACATGTAAAAAGCAATAAACGGAATAATCATTAAAAGTAGGGCTGAATTTAGAAAGTCCATTAAGACATTTACAATAATAGTTAAAAGAGAATCCATCTTCTTTTCAAAAGTGTTGACCCCGTCATCTATTTTTGCTTGCAATCCATCCGGCCATGCCCTTGTATGTGTCTGAAGCTCATCAATCCAACGTCGATACTGTTCGGCAAAAACCGGTGCACTTTCAGATAGGTCTTTTAATTGGTCAATGATAGCTGGTATACCTTTATATAAAGCAAAACCAATGCCTCCAAAAAAAATAAAATAAATTAAGAAAATAGCCAACCCTCGGTGGAATCCTTTTTCATGTAATTTTTCAACAATAGGATGAAGGAGATACGTTATAAACCCTGCTATTAGAAAAGGTAAGATGATAATGACGGCAAGCCTGACAACCGGCATCCAAACAAATCTAATTTTAAGAAAAACGTAAAGGGCAATTAATAATAGGAGTATAAAACCAATTCGATACAGCCATTTCATACGAATATCCACGAGCAATCCTCCCTCATGTTAGTGTTAGAGACAATAAAGGGAAATATGCACGTACGTAAAAATCCCCCTAGGAATCCAAGGGGGATTTGCATTAAAACATTGCTCGTTTTACCTTTTTTTGTATTCTTTTCATATTGCGGGTGGACATCATATTATTTCGTTGGGCCATATTATATATGGCCATCCCCGCACCAAAAGCAATCATCGACGTCATCATTTTATTCATGCGTTTCACCTCTTATAATAATTATAGGGTGTAACGACGCTCTTCTTCTTCAAACAAATCGTCTAAGGAACTAAGTGAACCGTCTTCCTCCACCTGATGGGTGTTAATGAGACCTTTGTTAACAGATAGCTCAATAAAACAGCTCCAGCAATAATATTGGTTAATACCAATTTTGCCGATATCTTTGCTTTGACAGTTAGGACACTTAAACATGAAAAGACACCTCACGTATTATCTACATCTACGATAATGGCATCCTTTCCGATCGCTAAGGGCTTCCCGGATTGAATGACTTGTTTACCTTCCGTGATATCCGAAAAGAAGCCATCCGTAATTTCATACCCTACGATTGTGCCCACTTCTTCCTGAAAATATACATCCTTTAACAAACCGAGTGATTCTCCGCTTTTTGAGAGCATCATCATTCCATCTAAAGAATGCTGATGTGTCAAGGTATATTCAGGGTTATCTCCTACCTTTTCCAAGCACCCGCTATCATCAATCATAACCCCATCCCAGCCGAAGGTAGTCACTTTTTGAATATCCAGAAAGTACGATTGTTTGAAGAAAACGCCTTTTTTAATCAATAGGCCTTTGACGATACCATTGCTTGAGATACATAGGTCACTGATATCACCAATTTTTGTTCCACTGCTCGTTTCAAAAACTGGTTGTCCTTTTAATAATGAAAATGTCCGCAAAGAGTGTCCCACCTCCCCGAACATTTATAGTTTCAGTCATTTAGCATGAAATCATAAGGTGTAAGGTTTTCCATTCCAACCATTGGATTGACTTGCATTAATTCTGCCTCATAGGATAAGCCTTCGTCCAACTCTTTATCATTTTGAGGAGTCTTCGGCTGTACTAAAATTGTTTCTTGAAGCTTTTCACGAAGAGTGGTCTGTCTTGAAAGTTCGTCAGCTCTTTCTACGCCCATTCTTAATGCATCTTCTTCTCCACAAAGAATTAACGATTGTTTACTTCTTGTGATAGCTGTATAGATTAAATTTCGTCGCAACATCCGGTAATAACTTCTCGTTACAGGAAGTATAACAATAGGAAATTCACTGCCCTGGGATTTATGGACAGAACAACAATAGGCATGGGTGATTTGATTCAAATCCTGCCTTGTATATTCCACTTCATTTCCCTCAAAGGAAATATAAATCATGTCTTGTTTTTCCGTATTTTCCTTTGCATAGATAATCGAAATAATTTCACCAATATCACCGTTGAACACATTATTCTCTGGTTGATTAACAAGTTGAAGCACCTTATCACCAATTCGGTACTTTACTTCTCCAAAGGTAATTTCCTTTCGTTTACCATCAGGGTTTGGATTAAAAATCTCCTGTAGCAACACATTTAACCGGTCAATCCCTGCAGGGCCTCTATACATAGGCGCCAGCACTTGGATATCCTTTGCAGAATAACCTTTGTTTTTGGCATTTTGTGCTACTTTTTCCACGACTTGAGCCACCTGTGCAGTAGAACATCTGATAAACGAACGATCAGGCTTCTTTTGTGTTACATCCGGGGGAAGATAGCCCCTTTTTATATCATGGGCCAATTCTATGATTGATGAACCTTCCGCCTGCCGGTAAATATCGGTTAATCGAACCGTCGGAATACGTTCTGAATCCAACAAGTCCTTTAAAACCTGACCAGGACCAACCGATGGCAGCTGATCCTCGTCCCCAACAAGTATAACTTGGATATTGTCAGGCAGAGCCTTAAACAATTGATTAGCAAGCCATATATCGAGCATAGAAGTTTCATCTACGATTAATATTTTTCCTTCAAGTGTATTTGAATCCTCATGGTCAATTCCTTCAGTCCCATTTAAACCAAGTAATCGATGAATCGTTACCGCAGGAAGCCCGGTGGATTCACTCATTCTTTTGGCTGCTCTACCTGTTGGTGCAGCAAGCAAAAATGGAAAAGGCTCACCCTTTTTATGATAATCCTTCGGCTCCAACGAACAGCCATGGAGTTCAGCGTAAAGCTCAACAATTCCTTTTATAACCGTGGTTTTACCTGTTCCAGGTCCCCCAGTTAAAATAAGCATTGGTGCCATTAATGCCGTTTGAATGGCTTCTCTTTGGGTGGGCGCATATTGTACCCCAAGGCGTTCTTCCAAGCCTCCCAAAGCAAGCAAGAACTCAGATTCAGGAAATTGATCCTTATATTCAGTTTGCTGTAAGATACGGTGAATGTTAGTCACAAGACCTTTTTCTGCAAAATATAGAGATGGCAAGTAAATTCGTTTTTCTTCACCAATTAATTTCCCTTCTTCTTCCAACTTAATGACTTCATTCGAAATATCGAAAAATTCAATTTGGTCTCGCTTATTTTCTTCCAACAAACTTTTTACTTGTTCGAGTAATTGCTCAGCATGTATGTATACATGACCGGTCTGCAAGCTATCATTTTCTAGCGTATATAGACAGGCTGCTTTGATGCGATCAGGATGACTGCCTGATATCCCAAGCTGATAGCCAAGCTCATCCGCACGGCCAAAACCAACTCCCTCAATATCCTCAACTAATTGGTAAGGGTTCTTTTGAATAATACCAAGTGTCTCCTCTTTGTATGCCTGGTAAATTCGCATTGAAATCTGCGGCCCGAACCCATATTGGTTTAAAGCTACCATGACCTGCTCGAGTCCTTGGTGCTCCATGAGTGTGTCATACAGTGATTTAGCCTTGTCAGGAGGAAGCTTAGGAATGGAATCTAGCAGCGACGGCTGGTTAAGTATTTTTGAAATGGCGTTTTCCCCAAGCGTATCTACGATATTTTCTGCTGTCTTCTTACCAATCCCTTTGAACAGTTCACCTGACAAATAAGCAATAACCCCTTGCTTTGTCTGTGGCATATCTTTTCTGAAATGATTTGTATGAAATTGCAGACCAAACTTAGGATGATCTTTAAATTCTCCGTAAAAGATATACGTTTCCTGCTCATGTACCTTTGGAAAATAGCCAGTGACAACCGCTTCTTTGTCATCATAAGAATGGTTTGTTTCATCTACTCGTATCCGTAAAACCGTATATAGGTTTTGTTCATTATGAAAGATGGTAACGATGGGTCTTCCCTTTACAAACTTTCCTTGTTCGGCAAATAAATCAAGCGAATCCTGCTTCTCCACTCGCGTCTCCCTCCTTTCAAAAAGATCGGCATCACCTATTGCATATTTTCAATTAATTTTTTTGCATGTCCTGCAAGCAAATGGTCTGGCTGGTTTTCCAAGGCTTTATTAAACATTTCAATTGCTTTAGTAGAATTTTCTTTAAAGGCATACGAAACCCCTAAATTATAATAAGCATCTGAGTGTCCTGGATCGAGTTCAATACACTTTTCAAATTGAACCATAGATTCGTCAATGAATTCTAATTGTGCTAGACATAAACCATATTGAAACCTTGCTTCTGCATCCTCTTCATTCAGCTCAACACTTCTTTGCAGGTAAGGAAGGGCGAAGCGGTTCTTGTCTAATTGTACTAGCGTTAAACCTAACATAAAGTAATTATCGGCAGACTCCAGCCCCTTTTTCATGGCTGTTTCAAACATATTTTTAGCCTCGTCAAACTGATCATGAGTGAACATAATGTTACCGATACTATAGTAAGCTGCTGCCGCGTTTTCATCTATTTCAAGTGCCTTTTGATAAAATTTGATAGCCTTTTCATCGTCACCGACAGCTGAAAGAACATTGCCGAAGTTAATATAAGCAACAGGGTCCGTCGGATTTTCTTCTATTGCTGCATTGAAGGCTTTAGCTGCTTCTTCGTAGTTACCTTCCTGCATGTATTGTACACCTAATTGGTTTTTATCCATTTTTTTCAGCTCCAATCCTAAGGGAAAGTATATCATATTCTGAGAAGAAAAACGTACCCAAAAAAGAGTAAAAAGCCCTGACTCCAGTATTGGAATCAGGGGATAAATTATCCTACATATGTTAACCGTTCACCATTTTTGTACACTTCGTCGATGGTACCGCCGCCAAGACATTCCTCGCCATTGTAAAAAACAACTGCCTGTCCTGGGGTAACCGCACGAATGGGCTCCTTGAAAATAACTTCTGCACGATTGCCTTCTAACAAACGTACAGTCACGCTATTATCTTCCTGGCGATAGCGGAACTTGGCCGTACATTCAAACTCAGCCGATTTTTCTTTGTTCGATACCCAACTAACGTTGGTTGCAATAATCGAGTTGGAATAAAGCTTTTCATTGTGGAAACCTTGTCCAACATAAAGGACATTTCTATCTAAGTCCTTTCCAATGGCAAACCAAGGTTCACCTGCTCCTCCTATACCTAAACCATGACGCTGGCCAATGGTATGATACATTAGACCTTCATGTTTCCCTTTAATCTCACCTTCAAATGTCTCCATCCTACCCGGTTGAGCCGGTAGATATTGACCTAGGAAGTCCTTAAAATTCCGTTCACCGATAAAGCAAATACCCGTACTGTCCTTTTTTGTGGCAGTAGCAAGTTCTGCTTCCTTCGCTATTTCCCTTACTCGAGATTTCTCTAAGTCTCCAATTGGGAACATAACTCTACTCAGTTGTTCCTGTGTCAGTTGATTTAAGAAATACGTTTGGTCCTTATTTTCATCCAGGCCACGTAGCATTTTATATTCACCATCACGGAATTCAACTCTTGCATAATGACCCGTTGCTAAGTAATCTGCACCTAATTTAAGCGCATGCTCGAGGAATGCCTTAAATTTAATTTCTTTGTTACACATCACATCTGGGTTTGGTGTTCTACCCGCTTTATATTCTTCAAGGAAATAAGAAAATACCTTATCCCAATATTGTTTTTCAAAATTAACAGCATAATAAGGAATGCCAATTTGATTGCATACCCGAATGACATCCTCGTAGTCTTCAGTGGCTGTACACACACCATTTTCGTCTGTGTCATCCCAATTCTTCATAAAAATTCCGATTACGTCATAGCCTTGCTGCTTTAATAGTAGTGCAGCTACAGAGGAGTCAACACCACCTGACATTCCAACTACAACACGGATATCTTTTGGCTCTTTTTTCTCCATTTCTCTTTCACCTCTCTTTTAACCCTACTAGATATTACATTTATTTTTTCAGACGCAAAACAACCTTTGCCGTCTCTTCAGCAGCTTTCACGACGTCCTCAGTCGTCGTGTTTAAGCCAAAACTAAATCGGATCGAATTGATCAAGCGCTCTGACTGTTTACCAAACATGGCAACCAGGACATGAGAGGGTTCTAAGCTACCAGCCGTACATGCTGATCCGCTCGAAACAGCAATGCCTGCCAAATCAAGATTAACAAGCATAGCCTCCACACTCGTTCCCGGAAAGCTTAAGTTTAATACATGTGGCAGTGAAGTTTCAAGCAATCCGTTTATGTTAAACTCGATATCTAATTCACGCAATTTTGCTAACATTACCTCTTTAAAACCTATATACTTTTCTCTATTAGCCGCTCTTTCTTCATTTGCAATTGTAACAGCTTCATGAAAACCAACAATAGAAGCAACATTTTCCGTTCCAGCTCGTCTCTTTCTTTCTTGGTCCCCGCCAAAGGAGCGAGGAGAGAGTTTCACATTTGAACGGGCAAAAAGAAAACCTGTTCCTTTTGGACCATTGATTTTATGAGCAGAAACGGATAATAAATCAATTTGGCTTTCGTTTACATCAATCTTTTCTATTCCATAGGCTTGTACCGCATCGGTATGAAAGACTGCTTGATGATCTTTTAGTAAGTGGCCGATTTCAGAAATTGGCTGAATCGAGCCAACTTCATTGTTACCATACATGATGGATACTAAAATCGTATCATCCCTCAATGCTTCTTGGAATTCAGAGATGGAAACCCGTCCTATTTCATCAACAGGTAAATAGGTAACCTCATAACCCATCTTCTCTAGCTTTTTACAAGCATGCAAGACAGCATGATGTTCCACCTTAGTGGTAATAATGTGTTTGCCTTTATTCTGATAGCTTTCAGCCACACCAAACAACGCCATGTTATCGGCTTCTGTACCACCGCTTGTAAAAATAATCTCGTTTTCCTTTGCACCAATGCTGCGCGCAAGTCCAGCCCTAGCTCTATCAATTTGATGACGGGCTTCCCTTCCGAATGAGTGAATACTCGAAGGGTTACCAAAAATCGTATTCATAGCTTCGACCATTTTTCCAATTACTTTAGGATGCATGGGTGTGGTTGCTGCGTGGTCGAGATAAATTCGTTCCATCCTTACACCTTCAATCAAAATAATTCTATGTTCATACTCTTCGCCTTATATATAAAACATATAACCTTCGGTATCATTATCTTCACTGTGATTTGCCAGATCTTCTAAAGTAGTGTTATCTAAAACACCCTTAATCGCATCCCTAATTCTAATCCAAAGTTCTCGCTTTGCTGGCTCCTCATCTTCAATTCCTTCAACCGGCGTAATCGGTCCCTCCAGGACACGAATGACATCCCCAGCAGTAATTTTAGAAGGAACATTTGTAAGAATATAACCACCATATGCCCCTCTTATACTCTTAACTAAACCTGCATTCCTTAACGGAGCAACCAATTGCTCTAAATAATGTTCTGATAAATCATTTGCCTGTGCAATGGCTTTTAAAGATGTGGGACCTTCACCATATTTTTTAGCAAGCTCAATCATAATTGTAAGACCATATCTACCCTTTGTTGATATTTTCACTACTTAGCACCTCTATTCAAAATCTATATATTTAAATACGTAATTCCACAGTAAATTGATAGGCATTAGAAATTATAACACATTCTCCTTTAATATGCTTTTTCCCCAAGAAAGTGGTATCGTAGTATAAAAGTATGAATAAAATGAAATTCCTTTTGGAGAGATGATTATGCAGCAAAAGCCTTTGGCCTTTCGGATGAGGCCAAGAACGATTGACGAAGTCGTAGGTCAGCAGCATTTGGTTGGTGACGGAAAAATCATTGCTAGAATGGTGAAAGCAAAACAGCTTACATCCATGATTTTATATGGACCACCTGGAATTGGCAAAACATCGATTGCAAGTGCCATTGCTGGAAGTACCAAATATGCCTTTCGAACCTTAAACGCAGTAACAAATAATAAAAAAGATATGGAAATTGTTGCAGCTGAGGCAAAAATGTCAGGAAAAGTGATTCTTCTTCTAGATGAAGTCCATCGTTTGGACAAAGGAAAACAAGACTTTTTGCTTCCCTATTTAGAAAATGGAATGATTACGCTAATCGGCGCAACCACAAGTAACCCCTACCATGCGATTAATCCTGCGATTCGCAGTCGCTGTCAAATTTTTGAGCTTAAACCACTAACACCTGATGAGGTGAAGCAGGCATTGCTCCGTGCGATTGAAGACGAGGATCGTGGACTGGGCAAATTAAAGGTGAATGTGACTGACGAAGCCTTACAACATTTCGCCAATGCCTCGAACGGAGATGTCAGAAGCTCCTTAAATGCACTCGAATTAGCCGTGCTCTCAACAGACGAAGATGAAGAAGGCATGGTTTCAATCGATGTGGAATCGGCCGAGGAATGTCTGCAGAAGAAAAGCATGGCTGCAGATAAGGATGGGGACGGCCACTATGATGTCCTGTCTGCCTTTCAAAAGTCCATCCGTGGTAGTGACGCCAATGCTGCCCTGCACTATCTTGGCAGGCTAATTGAAGCAGGTGACCTTGTCAGTATCAGCCGCAGACTAATCGTCATTGCCTATGAGGATATTGGACTCGCCAATCCACAAGCAGGACCACGGACGTTAGCAGCGATTGAAACGGCAGAAAGACTGGGCTTTCCTGAGGCAAGAATCCCGCTTGCTAATGCCGTAATTGAACTATGCTTATCGCCCAAATCGAACTCTGCTATTTTGGCTATCGATACCGCTCTTGAAGATATCCGAAAAGGGAATGTAGGTGAAATTCCTGATCATTTAAAGGATGCCCACTACAAGGGAGCAAAAGAGCTTGGCAGAGGAATCGAATATTTATATCCACACAACTATGAAAATGGCTGGGTTCCGCAGCAATACTTGCCGAACCGGCTGAAAAACAAACAATACTACCAGCCGAAGAAAACCGGGAAATTCGAGCAGGCCCTTGCAGTAGTCTATGAAAAACTAATACGTAAAAGCTAAAAAAGGTGTCAGGCACCAATAGTTATGGTGCCTGACACCTTTTTCTAAATTATAAGAACGTATAAATTTCGACTTCGAGAACTGTCTAGCTCCAGCGCCTAACCCCTCGGGTCAAATAACCTTCGGCAAAAAAGTCAAAAGGCGGACTTTTCTTGCCGAAGAACATTTGCCTGTCGGGGCTGACCAAGGCGCTTCCGCTTTTCTTATGCAGCAACGTCTCGTTTTTTAAAGACAAAGAATGCGAGAAATTGGAATAGAGCAAAGTAGGCCAACAGCATAAGCACGGAGAAGGACAGGGTCATTCCTTCCACCAATGGCGCTCCTTCCACATATTGCATTAAATCCGTATTAGCAAACAGAATGTATTTTGCCCAGGTAAATTTCATGGCCAGTAGAGTAGTAAACTGACCCCCAGTGAACAATAGAAATAGGGATAAACCAATGGCAAGCGAACTATTACGGAAGACTGAAGAAATCATAAATGCCATTGTAACCAGCATAATCATATCAATTGAGCTTAAACCGTAATAGATTAATAAATGGACAACGATATTTTGCTCCGTTACTTGACCATTATTATAATTTAAATACGAAACCGCTTCGTCTGGCATGCCGAACAGGATGGCACCAAGTATAGTTGAAAAGACAAATAAGATGGACAGCATGAATATAGCGTACAACAATACCGTCAAATATTTAGATAGTAAAATTTTCGTTCGGTTGATTGGCCTAATCAATAACAGCTTGATTGTTCCCCAGTTAAACTCACTGGCCACAATTCCAGCAGCCACAATAATGATGAATAACCCAGCTAACACAATGAGCTGTGATGTATCTTT